>NZ_VISI01000002.1:655000-980000 GCF_007827365.1 Olleya sp. Hel_I_94 | reverse complement strand
TTTTTTTAATAGCGGAAACATGAATCCAAATATGTTTAGTGTCCGTATTTATAATGCGGATAAACCAGAAATTGAATTTTATTGTCACATAAACCTAAAAACAATACTAGAGGATGGAGGAATAACGATGAGTGGTTTGGATGTAAAAACGATAAATGATTATTATTTAGAAGCAATTAAACGTTACGACACAAGGCAAGCTATTAAACGTATTTTTAAAACTGAATTTTCTTTAATTGTATTTAATAACAATAGTATTGATTTAACCACTGATGTTAATGTAGAATCTGAAGCCTTACAATTGTTGCTAAATAAGTTTATTACACGTTTAAATTATTTTTATGACGATTTAGATATCTATTCTGATATTGCTTTAATTATAAAAACACCTAATCATCCAGAAGGGTTTATTGAAGTCCCTTTGGAGGTTTACGATAACAAATGGAGTATGTCCTGTTTTATGTTATCGGATAAAGCAACAAATTTTAATATTATAGAATCTAGAATTAAACGTGATCTTATTAAATATTTAGAGCAGTCACAGCCAAACTTTGAGATATATGACTCTAAAAAGGTTTATTTAGATAAAAATGCGTTGTCAAGAGCAGCTAGTGTCCAATATCTTAGCGATAAAACAGTTAATAATGAAGGCACAGTAAAATACCAAAACCCGCTAAAAGGGGTTTATGCAACTTATTTTGATTTAGAAACAGGTCATATATATAAAGGCGAATTAATTACAACAAAAAATGATAAAATCTCTTATGATGAAGAACTTGTTTTGATAAAAAAAACGCTTCAAGCAGAAGGGGTTTTAGCTTGGTAAATTAACATAGCTGTTAATTATTAATTAATCAAATAAACCAGATTCTATTGCATATTTTACAGCACCAGTTGTTGTTTTAGAACCCGTTTTTAATAAGATGTTTTTTCGATGTGTTTCTACGGTATTAACAGAAATAAAAAGTTTTTCCGAAATTTCTTTAGACGTTAATTCTTCAGCTAAAAGCGCTAAGACTTCTTTTTCACGAGGTGATAACTCAATGTTTTTATATTTTTTTCGTTCAAAAACACTTTCCATGTAACGCTGTTTGATAATTTCAGAAAAATATTGTTCGTCACCTAAAACAGTTCTAACCGCTTTTTGTAATTCGTCTTTACTAGTAAATTTTGGAACAAATCCATCAGCACCTTTTTGAATAACTTTATGTACTGTTCTGTGGTTGTCTAACATACTTAGCATGATAATTTTAACGTGACTATGCTTTTTCTTTATCTCGGTTAGCAACTCAATACCATCCATTTTAGGCATATTTATATCGCTAATAATTAAGCCAATTTCAAACTGCTTAAGTAATCTAACCACTTGTTTTCCTTCGGTAGCTAGATGTACTTCTCCAATCTCTTCCATGTCACTTAATATGGTATTAATGCCTTCTAAAAACATTAAATGGTCGTCTGCTATAATGATATTTGTTTTTTTCAATATGTCTTAATTTATAGGAATGTCTATGGTAATTGAAGTTCCGTTTCCAGAACTACTATCAATAGTTATTGAACCCTTAACTTTTTGTAAACGTTCTTTTATATTACGAAGCCCAATACCTTGTTTTTTATTGGTCTTAAACCCTTTACCATTATCATTAATTACAATGTTTAGGTAGTCTTCATGTTTAGTCAATTGTACTTCTGCTTGTGTCGCTTGTGCGTGTTTGATAATGTTATTGACTAACTCTTGTACAATGCGATAGGCATCTGCCAAAAGGTCTTCAGGTAGTTTATCAATGTCTTCTTCTGGAAAGAAAAAAGTTTGAATCGCTAAGGTTGTGTTATTAGTAATTTGTGCAACAAAATCGTTTAAAAAACTAGTAAATCCTATTTTAGAAAACGATAAAGGATGTAATTGATGAGAGAGACTGCGTATGTCAATACAAGCATTTTCTATTGCAGTGCCAATACGTTTGGCTTGTGGTTCTGAATTGTGTTTTTCAACATAATGCTCAAAAGCTATTTTTATACCAGCTAAATCACTTCCAATACCATCGTGTATATCTCTTGCTAATCTAGCACGTTCTTCATCTTGACCTTCTTGATAACGCTCTATTACAGATAATTTATGATCCTGAATCATTTGATTAATTTTCTGCTTTGCGTTTTCCTCTTGTTGAAGATTTAATTGTTTTTGTACTCGTAATCGCTGTATATACAACAACCTTAAAACTATTAGTGTTATTAATACTAACACAAAACCAGCAATAAATGCGTTTCTAACAAAACGTTGACGTTTTAAGGTAAGTTCGGCTTTTTGTAACTCGGCATCACTTAATTTTTGTTCTTTTTCTAATAACTTAATTCGTGTTTCTTTTAGTTGTGTCTCATAACGTTCTTGTATTTTAACAACATATTTTTCTTTGTCAAGAGCATTTTGTTCTGCTACTGTAGTGATTCCTTTTCGATAAAAAGTTAACGCATTTTTGTAATCACCTTCGTCTTGATATAATTGTGCTAAGTTTTTATAAATATCAGATTTGTAGCTAAGTAAAGATTGTTCTTCTCCTAAAGTTAAAGCTTCCTGAAAATAATTTATAGCTGCTTTTGTGTGTCCTAATTTACTTTCGCATAAACCTAAGTCGTTTAACACAATAACAATATCTGACGTAAAATTAAGTGCTTTTAATTGTGTTAACGTTTTTTTTAAAGCCACAACAGCCTCTTCACATTTACCTTCTTCCACAAGCATTTGCGAAAGGTTGATATTTATATACGCAATAACAGCTTTATTGCCTTCTTTTTCTCGATATCCAAGTACCGTTTGATAGTGCTTTCTGGCTTGGTCAAACTTGTTTTGCTCTTTTAAAATATTAGCAAAGTTAAATAAGGTTACCAATACACCATCATCGTCTTTTAAAGCACGATATAAGTTTGCTGCACGATCTAAGTTTTCGGTTGCTTTTTTATATTCTTTTTGAAGCACATAAAGTGTGGCTATATTTTGATAGGCATTGGCCTCTTGTACTTTATCATCATTTGCCTTAGCATAACTTAAGCATTGTATAAAACTATCCATTGCATTGGGATAATCACCAAGGTTTTTATAGCCCAATGCTAAAATGTTATAGCAAGCAGCCAGACCATTAGTAATGTTTAACGCTTTTAAAAGTGTAATTGCTGCTTTTGTTTCTTTAATAGCACTTTTATAATCTCCTGAAATATTACCTAAATTACCTAAAGCATAATGCGCTCTAACGGTTTGTAAATCTATTTTTAGTCGTTTACTTTCCTTTAACCAGTCCTGTGCTGCCTTTTTAGCAACTATTGGATTGGTATATAAGTTTTGTCCGTAGGTTTGGGATAACGAGTCAATTAATGGTGTATTAGCAGATGTTTGAGCAATAACCCAAGTATTAATTCCTAAAAAAAGGAATAGTGCTATTAAGGTATGATTTGCTTTTAATGCCATGTAATAAAAAACGTAAATTTAAGATGTTTAGACAAAATAAGAGGTTGTTATTATTGATTTGATTTGTAATAATTCATCTTTTTCTGCTTCTGTCATTTCGATATCCAATCGACTGTTACTTTCCAGTAAATTATGTCTTAAAAATAAATCGTCTTTATAGTGCTGATCTGCATAGGTTTGCTGTTCTTTTAAAAGGTTTTTGTTGGGTTGATCTTTGCTTAAAAGCATAGCATTATACTTATGGTACTCACTTTTATTTTCCATACCTAAAGCACATTCTTTTAAAGCGCGTGCTAAAAGGTTGTATTCATCTTTAGGAAAACCAAAAAAGGAGGCTTCTAAATAGCTTTGTATAAGGTCTAAATAGGCATTGTATGCAGCTGTATAATGTTTTTCTTTTTTTAATAACTCAGCGTAATTTAAATCTAAATGCCAATCCCGAATCTCAGGAAATTGATTTTTAATAGTTTTAGATAGTTGAAGACTTTGTGCATTATCATAGCCTTCATTAGCACATTCTAAGGCTAACTTTAGGTAATACGTTGCGTTTGATGCTAATTTAGAAGCTTCATATAAAGCATTGGCTCCTGCTTTATTATCACCTAAAATCCAATGTAAAAATCCATTATTACGGTGATCAATAAATGAGGTTGGTGTTTCAACTAAATCTGCTTTTGTAACATCCTCTAAATAGTCTGGTTTTGTAATTAAAAAATCATAAAAACATAGCCAATGCAATACAGGATATAAATGTGGGTATAATTTATCTTGTTCGTGGTTGTAGATGGCGTACTTATAACATTCTTGATAATCACCTTTTTCTAGAAGGGCTTCAACACCACTATTTATGGTTTGACAATAATCATTGTCACCTATTTTGTAAAAGTAAATTTCTTCATTTAAGTCTTCTAAAAAGGCTGTGTAATTTTGATTTTTTTTATGATAGTCCATGCGCATACTATACAACCAAGGAGCGTAAGAATGCATTGGATGCGGAAAATCTTGAAGCGCTTCATTTATAACCTTTAATGCTGCATCATGTTGCTGTAAATTAACTAAGGCTCGTGCTTGAAAAAACAAGGTTTTAAGCGTAGGCGTTTGTCCTTTATGAAATTGCTCGACAATATTTAAAATACCTTGCCAGTTTTTTATGCGGTTATTGACTTCTAAAAGGTAAAAAAGATATTCGCTTAAGCGTAATCCATTTTTAAAGGCTTCGTGATAAGCAGCACCTGTTTGATTGTAGTCTTCCTTGACATAAAAATATTGGGCTTTAAGTACTAATAATAAAGGATTATTAGGGTTTTGCGCTAAACCTTGCGTGACACAAATGTTAAATATTTTTTCGTTACCTGTGTGATAATAAGCCGAATTACCCACCAGTAAATAATAATGTTGTGCTAATTGCCAACCAGAATCTGCTAAACCTTGCATGTAAGCTTTGTACTGGTCAAAGTTTTTGAAGTTTTCCTCTGGAAAATCAGGTGTTTTAGGTGCTCTTAAAATTTGAGCAACTAAATCATAACGCATAAATGTTTTAGCATAATCGGCTAATAAATAACGAGTGTTTGGTGTAAGGTCTAATAACTTCCATTCGTTTTTCCAAAGTTTGGCAATTTCTGCAGATTTATTATTCCAAAGGGCTAATTGTATGTGCACTAAACTTTGACTTTCTTGATCTAATTGATCATCTAATTGTAAGCCTTTTAAAATGTCTAAATTATGCGTGGCAGATGCTAAACCTAAAATAGCTTTGTAATCTGCAGCTTCGTCAGTGTCACATAATATTTGTAAGTATTCCGACTGTACTTCATGTAATAAAAATCTAACTTCTGTTAAAGCTGGATAACATTCTAAAATATATTTTAAAATTAAAATAGCATCAGTAAAACGTTTGTCATGTTTAAGTTTTAAGGCATAATGAAGATGTAACGTATCATTATATGGAAAAGCGACGACTGCTTTTTTGTATACAGACTCCTGACAGTATTGGTAATGGCTACAAAGTAATTCGTAATCCGAAGCTTGGACTTCGTTTAGACTTTCTAAAGCTTCCAAATAAGACTCCATTACAGGCATATTTAGGTCTTCAAAAGCACAAATGTATAACATAACGATACGATAAAATCTAGCGTAATCTGTTTCGTTTAACTGTTCAAAATGTTCTTGGACTGTAGTAATATGCGATGATAAATGCGAGTAAAGATTAGCTGCGTAAAGTTGTTCTGCACGCTCAATATGTTGTATTAGTTCTTGTCTTGTTTTAGTCATTACTTCCATGTTTTAAACCAATTGGCATGTTGTACGTTAAGGCGTTGGTAGTGTTCCCAAAGGGTTTTTGTTCCAGGAAATTTGCTGTTGTCCTGCTCTGTTGCTCCTAAAACAAATTCGTCACCCAAACACACATTACGATGAAATTCTCCCCAACTAGTAAATGTTTTTTTAATGGTGTCGTTAGCATCTTCCATACGCAAGATTAACTCGTCAGTGTTTATATACCCAACGACTGTAGCTAAGCGCATTAGGTAAATGTAGTAGGCTAGTTCATAACCAATAAATTGTTGGTACTTTAAACTAAAACGATACGTCCATACCATTTTATATTTGTGTTTAAGTTTTGGATTTTCTAACGCATTATATTTACCATCAAACGTCGTGGAAGTATCCATTCTAAGCTCTGTTGCTAGTTTAGTAAAAGTGTTGGATACCATTTGTCCGCTTTGGTAACGTTGCAAGCTGTTGCGTAAATGCAAACCAGATGTAATACCATGTAGCTTTAGTAGTCTTTTAGCTTGTTTGATTTGCATTTGGTCTTCACTATCAAAACCAGACCAGCTGTTTAGGTTTGCGTTATTATGGCCTTTTTTAAGTAGTAAAGCGGATAAATTTAATTGCTGTTGTATTTGTGGTGTTATATCTGCTGTCATTGTCTAAGCATTTAAGTCGTTTATAACTTGTAATAAAGTTGTTTTTAATGGATCAGAATAAGCTCCGGAGTTAGCCATAGCTTTTAATCCTAAAGCATAAGTCATAGCCATGTTGGAATCTTTTGCTAATTGAACAAACAATTGTCTACAAAGGTTTCCGTAAGGTTCTAATGGTGTTTCTGGTGCTAAATCGGTGTCCAACAAAGTCATGTAAAGCGCTTGTATAAATCGCGCTTGTAATCCTGTTGTATCTTGTGTTAACCAAGATTTAAAAGCTACTATTTTTGTGCTTAAAACCTCTAATAGTTCAGTGTTATTAGTAGTTTCGGTTTTATAATTTTCTAAATTATGTAATGCTTTAGTGATTAAAGTATTGTCTATCGGAATGTCCTTTGCGTCTATTTTTGTTAGCAGACCATGCTCTCTAAGGATATTGATATTTGTTGTTGCTTCTTCTTTAAAATGAAAGTTGTAAATATTTGCAATGGTTTTGTCTAAAGTGTTATTATCTGTAAAACCATAACTTTTATCAATACTATAATTATAAATATACTTGGTCGTGTGTTGGTCTAATTTGTCTGGATTTAATTCTTGAAGAAAATCAGCTAGATATGTTTCAATCTCTGTGGTAATTGTAGTAAAAACGCTATTACTTTCCTGTTTTTGTTTACTTTTTTTATGAAAATGAAGCATACGATGGATGCTTTTATTTAAAAAGTAAGTGACATCGTCTTTAAGACTATTAAAATAAATACCAGTGCGTGACCCTTGCGTTTTTAGCATGTGACTTACCCAAACAGCTTCCGTTGTTAAACTGTAATAATAATCGCCTAAAAAGTTATACCAAGACTGAATGATGTTAAGTTTTAAAGGTGCTTTTATATTTATATAATGTGATTGCGCAAACAAATTGCATTGATCTTTTATAACATGATCAATGTTTTTAAGTGCCCAAATTTGGTTTACGCGTGTAAAGTTTCCAGAGGTTTTGCATAATGAACTTAAAATGCTAACTAATAAGGGTAGGTTTTTAGTTTTTATGGTGTCTGAAGTTTCTGTTGCAGAGTGTGCTAATGCTAAAGCAAATGATTGTAATACCTCACAATCAGCTTCATTATATAGTTTTAATAACGCTTCGCGAGCATCATAAAACATAAGTATTAAAAACTGGTTTAAAGGATTATTTATACCTGCTGTTTCAAATGGATCTAGCCATTCTTTTAAATTATCTTCAATTTTAAATACGGTTGTAATTAAATATGCTCCTGTAATTTGAAAATCACTATTATCTAATCGCAAAACAGGAAGTTTGGGCTTTGGATTTTTAGTTAATGCATGAAGAAATAAGTCATTGTAAACTGTTTTTTGAGTCTCAATACCTGTTTTAGGATGGCACTTTTCAAACCAAAACGGAATGCATGCTACAGGTAGTGCTTTAGTAGTACTATCAAATAAAAAAGGTTTAGCATAATCTTTAAACGTTTCGGTGTAAAAATTACTGCTTTCATTTACTGTTAACCAATCTAACAATCTTAAATAGCAGGCGTCCAATTGCGTTTGCGTTAAATTTTTAGTGTTAAGTTTAAATAGTATCACATCACCAGAATCCCATGTTTTAATGGCTAATGTATGGAGTAGAGGATATAGTCCCTCATTTGTTTTTATATTTAATAAAGCGTCACTTTTATCTTCAATAAATGCATAACGCTCTTTAATAGCTTGAAGTGCTTGTACTGCATAATCTAAATTAGTAGCATAAAATTGTGCTAAATCATCAGTAAACCAATGTGCTATTATATTATAAGCATTAGGTAAGTAAGGTTTGCCAATAGGTAAGAGGTGATGAATATTGCTTATTAATTGCGTCCAATCGCCTAAATAAAAATGATTAACAAACGTCTGGTTTATTTTAAAAGAGTGTGAGGTATAGTCTTGATTGGTTCGATTAACAAAATATTGTCCATTTAATAGATCATGTTTTAAACACTGCTGAATTATAAAGTCTGAGCTTAAATAATCTCTGCTATCAAAAGCTGTATTTAATAAAAATTTTGAGAGTGGAAGTGAAGCGTCCGACGGACTTTGTACAAGTAATTTTATAACATTAAAAACACGAGTTTGAAGCGATTTCTTAACCGTTTTAGATGTTAATAAGCTTAAGCTGAATTTTAAAAAATTAACTAATAAATCACTACTTTTTTTATCAGGATAAAAGCCATAATCTATCAAAGGAAACCATGAAGCTACAAACGCTAATCCCTGATTTTGGTCTGCATAAACCTCAGGATGATAATATAGTTTTTGAGCCAATACGTTTGTAAAAACAGAGGTTGTTGATTGGTTGGTTATGCTGTTTTTTGCTTGTATGTAGGTTTCCGTATCTTGATAGTTAAGTAACTCTAAAGTAGTCACTAATGCTTTTGTTTCATTTGGATTTAAAGTGCTTTTAGTTAGTGTAGCTTCTATTTTTGTTTTAAAAATTACTGACATTATATGTAGTGCTTTATTTGCAATTTTGCTGTTTTAATGCTATCAACTAGTTGAAAAATTAGTTTTAACAAAGTTGAGATTATCATTAGTTTTTTTTATCACTGAAATGGGTGATTTTTTATTTTTTAAACCATAATTAGTCCAAAAATTTTAATCGAAAAAAAAGGACTTGTTAAGGATTGTAAACACCTTATTACATTTAAAACAATCATAAAAATACACCAACTAAAGCGTGCTTTTTTGTTTTAAAACGCACTAAAAATTTTAGCGTCTAAAATTGAGTATTTCTAGATATCATTAATTTCAGTGATGCAGCTCACTATCCTACAATCTAATTTTGTCGTGTATTAATAAATACATCAATTATTACCAATTATCTATTTCAATAAACAGTTTAAAACACGCTATTTTTATGAAAAATAAATTATTTTTTTTCGCACTATTTTTAGTCTTAAGTACGTCTTGCAGTAAAAAAAGTTATACGGTTATGCATAATGATTATTCTGTGCTAACAGGAGATGAGGTAGCCTATCATTTATCTAAAGGCCTTTTAAAAATAGAGATTGTTTATACCTTAAACGAGCCAAAGTTGGATAAACATGAAGGGAACACACAGTGTATAAATAACAACGCAAAAGTAACTATTGAAGACCCTATTAAGATTACAAAATTGTTGGTAGCAGATACGTCCAAAACCTATTATATAATAGGTCAAAAAGTGTCAAATACTTTTTTTGTAAATACAAGTGAGACGCCACAAAATAGTATAGCCAAAGACAGTGTTTTTATTTCTGCAAATAGTGTAAAAAGTGATAAGGTATTATCCTTTTTAACGGATTCTAATATTGAAGTTGGTGCTTATAATTCAGTTTTAAATATAAAGAATAACATGTCTAAAATTACATCAAAAGATGAAGCTGAGTTTGCACTAAAATTGTTGCATTTATATAAAAAGCAATCTACTAGAAAAGACGATAAAGAAAAGCGTTACATAAAAAAAACTAAGCTAAAATATACGGTCATTTTTGATCCTTCAAAACGCTACGTTAAACAAGGTCATTGGTCTACCATTAAAGACAATAAAATATATCACACTATTGCGCCAGATCATCTTTTTGGAGAATACGTGACGTTAAACGATGTTGTGACTTTACAACTACCAATGCCAACAACGGAAAACGTAACAAAAGTAGCGACTCAAAAACCATTGGAAGGTGTAGCGTATCGTAGTTTATCTACTGTAAATTTTACGCTTTCGCTAAATGATTCTCGTGTAGCATCAGATTCATTATCATTATCGCAATTGGGTACTATTAAAACTATCACAATAAAAGATTTGGAGAAGTCTAATGAAGGTACTGTTAACTTATTTAAACCAACAACCCAGAACAATCAACCATGTACAAAAGAGGAAATAGAGCAGCTGGACTATGATTCTAGTAAAGCTATTGAGGCTTCACAACTAACAATTAAAGCAGAATACATTGAAAAATTGAATACAATCGATTTGGTTATAAAATCTATAGAAAATCGTATTAACCAATTCTAACCCTATTATATCATTTTTGTTATCCTTAAATCTATAGCAATGCACATATTAATGACACTAATTACTATATTTTTTTTGACGTCATGTACTGACCATATTATAGATTCTACAACCTCAAAAATAACTTTAGCATTTCAAGATAAGCAAGATTTAAAACCTAAACATTTAAATCATTTTATTCCGCAAGGCTATACGATTATTAGGACAGGAGGTAAGCTTAATAAAGTTAAAGCCTATTTAAATACAGATGATATTTATGACTACGCTGTATTATTATCCAATGGTACTCAACACAATGCTTATGCTGATGCAACACGTGTAACCCTTGCTATATTTGAAGGACAAAAGGACGGAACCTTCAAACTTAAAAGCCAAACAGGTAATTTGACTTATGCTTTTATTTATACTTCTGTAGAAAAACAATTGACCGTTTTAAATACTAACGTAATTACTTTAAAGCATCAATCAATGAGACATGATTACCAATTAAAATTTAAATATCAAGCGGATGATGATAATTACATGTTAATTGGTTCGGACTATAATAACTACGGAAATGCAATGCATATTGGTGTTGGAAAAGTAACTACCAATTTTATTTATGGTATCAGAAAATCTACTATTGATTATATAAAAATGACTTATTCAAATAAAGATTTATATCCAATATCAATGGTTAACAATGACAATGTATATGATTTGATTAGTGATTAGTGATTAGTGATTAGTTGTAATTATATCCAATAATGAATTAGAAAAAACAAAGATTTAAAATAAACCAAATGGAAACAGATTTAATTATAGAAACCAGAGAAAGAGCAAGCGACTTATTTAATAAAAATTACAATGCATTTATTGCAGTACAACCAAGAGTGGTCACTATTCAAGACGAAGCATTTACGCTGTATAGTTTTGAAAAAATGATTGCAATAACTAATATAGATGGTCTAGACGTTAGCGAAGCACGAGCTTTAAAAGCTTATGTAAAGACATTAAAAACCATTTTGGGACCAACTGTTTATGATCAAAAAGGAAAACACTGTTCTATGTTAATGTTGTCAAGTAGTATTACTATTGGTAGTAACACAGAAGGAGAATTGTTGTTTATAGATCGGCATGATAGTAAAACTTTGTATATTTTTCGTCATGATGATGGTAGCTTGTTTAAAACTAAATGGACTTTAAATAAATTAATTAAAGCGTATTCTTAATAAATTAAGTTCTAAGCAAAAAACAAGTTTAAGCTTTAAAAAAAAAAGACCAATACAGATTTGTAATTGGTCTTTTTTTTAAGTTTTAGTTTAAAAAGCAAATTAATTTATTACTTCATTTTTAAAATTTTATAAGAAATAATTTAAACAGCAATACGTCTAATAGCTTCCATTTTTTTTAGGATAATAGGCACAAATAAAGCAAACTTAGCATTAAATTCTTCTTGTGTTTTTGATGTATTTAAATTATTACCCATTGTAATCCAAGTCGCATATAAAGCATCTTCAAAATTATCATTGTCGGTATCAATATTTAAGGCTTTAATCAAGTTAAAATTTTCATCTTGACTGTAAAATCCTGTAGAATTAACAATTTCAAAAACTAACTCAAAAATACTTCTGGTTTCTAAAATCTCGTTGATTTTAAGTTGAGGTGCGTTGGATTTACTTATGGCATCAAATACATCAACCATTAAATTTTGCACTCTTCCATTTATGCTAAAGTCTAAATATTTCAAATCTTTTAATTTTAAGTTATAAAAAAGTATTTACCGTTAATCAGGTTTAAATAACAGTAAATACTTTGTGTTATTTTTTTTATTCAGATAATGGGATATGTCCAGTAATGCGTCCTTCTTTTACAATAAATAATATGTCAGAGATAGCTGCATTTCCAAAGCTATCATCATTCCAGGTGTATTCATGTAGGTATACAAATTTATTTAGTAGCTCTTGATCTGCATTTCTAGAAATAGCCATCATACAAGTACGCCTAGCCAATGACACCAACAACTCATCTGCTTCTAGCATCTCATGTGCTTTTAACATATGTGAAACGGATAAGATTCTTTCACTAGAAAAATCATTACCACTAGAGGTAACTACTTTGTTGTCAAATGTTTCAGAATATTCAAACACAGTGTTGTAATTTTCTAAGTTTTGAAACGCTTGTTGTGTAATTTGTTGGCCATCCATTGTCTCTAAATGTTTTTTTGTTAAAAACACGAAATTATCAGGCGTATCTATACCGTAACCAATAACAACTTTTGGTCCGTTTTCAGAGTTTATTAAATTAGAATTTAAAGCACCAGCTTTAAGACCAACCCAAGTTCCAGGTTTTAAAATAGGATAGATTTTTTGATCACTTTGCTTTGTTTGCGCAATGATTTTTTTAACTGCTTCTTGAGGATTTTCTTTTCCATGAATGGCTTTGCTCATAATACTATTTGTTTAATTATTTACTACAAATTTATAATCCAACCGTATTTTTTATATCACGGGATTCAGCCATTTATAGATTTAATGGTTTGCTTTTTGAACATAAAAAAAAGGTGAATACGCCTGTAAACACCTTTTAAATTTAGTTTAAAAATAGGGCCTTAATACTCTAAAAACATAACGTGATTAGGGTTGCTATGTGTTTTTGAAATATTAAAATCATAAGCTCCAACTATTTTAAATCCCTTTTTGTTATAAAACTGAATAGCCTTTTTATTTTCTACCCAAACAACAAGCCACAATCCGTTTTGGTTATGTTGCTTTGATAGTGCGATATTAAAATCCAATAATGTTACACCCAACTGTTTACCTTGAAAAGCATCTAAAAGATAAATTCGGTCTAATTTAGTAATGTTTTTGTCACTTAAATTAGCGTTAGGCGTTTCTAATTGTATTTTAGAAAATCCAGCCAATTGGTTATCATAATATAGTAAATGGTATACTGCTTTTTTGTTTTCAAACTCTTTAAAAATAGCGTCTGTATTATAGGTGTTTAAAATAAATCGGTCAATATCTTCCTTTGGCGCACTGTGTCCATGAGACTCTCTAAAGGTCTGTTGGCCTAAAGTTGCAATAAGCTTTGAGTCTTCAGGAGTTGCTTTTATAATTTTAATCATTGGCCTTAATAAATGCTAAAGTATAGTACTAATTGTTTTTTGCAAAATTAGGTGTTTATGTATTATGAAAGCTAAAAAAAACAGTCTTGATTTAAGTTTTAAGTTGCATAGTTTTTGTGCTAATTAATTTGAAGTGCCTTTACCTGAAAGATGTTTTGTATACAAGTTATTATCCTTTACATATGAAAAAGTAACATCTACAAAAACAACAAATACTACCAATAAGTGCCAACTAAAAATGTTAATCTTATAAAAGCAATGACGCTGTCAGAGGATAATTGTAAAGGTGTTTGTAAGTCAGTTATTTCATTGTCATCTACAAAAACTACAAATAATCCGTCTTTAAATGCCAGTAGCACATTGTCTATAGCTTGTTGTTGGTTGGCTAAATTAGTGTTGGTTATGTCTCCAAAATCTATTTTACCGCTATGTGCTTGTTCTTCAATTTGAGCAGGTGTTAAAAAACCAATGACATTTACTGCAGTACGTTTTGTGTTAAAGGCATCGACTTGATTTTTAACACATGCAATTAGTAATGCTTCTAAGTTTTTTGGCGTTTGATTTAAAGTAAAAGGGACTTCTTTTACTTTTTTTTTGCCTAATCTTTTTAGTTGTAACGTGAATATCATTTTATGCTGATTTTTTTTGCGTTAAGGATTGTCGTGGAAAGCCCACAGTGCGATAGCACGAGGACTTGCAACAGAAAGCCTGACCTCGCCTAAGCGAGGTAACGCCCTAATAATTTAAAGTTAGCTATTTATTTGTGCTAAAATAGTTGGATCTTGGATGGTACTATCCTCGGACAGTAATTTCATTTTTGAAATAATTTCGGCAGATTTTGGGTCGTCGTCAACAAATGGTAAAAATAAACGACCTCTATGTTGACTATGTACTGGAATTATGGATAGTGACAGTCCGTTTTTGCTAACTTGTCCACTTCCTAAATGGATGCTATAGTCACCCAAAGTCCCTTTGATAAAGATATGACGCTGTTTTATTGTAATATTTTTTAGTTTGAATAGTTTTGCAGAAGCCAAAGCTAAAGCAGCACGCATTTGCATGGTACTATGGCTGGCTTCTGGATCCACACCACCAACATGAGCGACGCTTACAACTAGGTCAATATCACGCATGACTTCGCTGAAGATAACCTCCGGAATTTCTGTTAACGGAATGCGGTTGTAGTTATCTATGGATTGAAAACAGATGTCTTCCAGAGTTGGTGCTTCGGCATCTGAAGGCGAGTACCAGTCTGCCATAGCGTACATTGTGGCAATAAACCCATATTTGTGATATACTTTTTGTAAACCATCTTCCATGCTTACAGTCCAACCACGACTTCTTAAAAGTGCTACGGTTTTTTTAGGTTGTATTTGGTGACCTTGATAGCGTTCTGATCGGTTACTATGTTCACGCTCGTCTGCAGTCATAACATACAGTTCTCTAAACACTTGTTTAAATGGTTGTGTGATACGCGCTGCAAATAAGTATTCTTGATAAAGGTCCCATTGTACTGCTTGGTATAAATGCCAGGCGTGAGCAATAAGTAATACGTCGTCTTCTGCTAAAGTATGTTGCGTTCCGGTCGCGTCTGTCAGGCTACCATTATTGTAAAACCCTGTGATTTTTTTCTCTGGCACAATTAGTACTAATTTAGTTAACATCGCTTTTACTATAGGATGTTGCATCATATTACTAATTTCAAGTGCTGTAAATTGGTCCTGATTAACCATTGCATTTTCTAACGATAAACGTGTACGACTGTATTGTTTAGATAAGTATGTTTTATTGTCTTTTAGAGCAATAACTTGTTTGTCTTTACGCAGTTTTGCAGGAATGTTTTTTAAGACTTTATCTGCTTTAGATACTTTAATTGTGGCTTTACCAATGTTGGTAATTAATAGCTGGATTACTGTATCATCAATAGTAACAACCGCTTGTCCCATAATAGCTTTTGTGGCTTTAGCTTCCATTGCCCAACTAAATCGGACACGATCTTGATACCCAGCATTTCGGGATAGATTGTCTAATGCTATGGTCACTGCTGCTGCTTCGCTTTCTTGACGTTGTGCCCCAAATTGTTTGCTTTCTTTTAAAAAATCTTGAAGTAAGTTATAACGTTTTAGTAAATCTTTTTCAGGAATAGTTTTGCTTAACGGAATTAATCCTAATGCGCGCACGTAATCTTTATCACGTTTGTCTTTAATTTTTTTAAGGGTTTCTGTGATTTTTACTTCGCCTAACATGACACTAGAATATAGTTTGACTTGTCGGTGTCCATTACCATCAGAAATGTATTTAGCTGCATCGTGAAGCACTTTCCAGTTAGTTTTTCCTAGGGTTTTATAAACTTTATTAAACCAATCAATATCTATAGCTCCTAATGCAAAATCGCTTTTAGGGATGTTAGAATAGCGAGAGATAATGGTTTCTTTTTCGCTATTCATATAATCCGAAGCGTGTGCTTGAAACCACCAAACAGCATTGTTTAAGTTTTGAATGTCTAGATATATGCCAACAACTTCAGCCCATTGTGTTGCGTAGCAAGCAAGCTCTATCAAGCGTTTTTTAGGTAGTTTTGCCTGGTCAGCCAATCTTGCAAAATCCGCATAGCTTTCTGTGTCTTTAAAGGTTGTCTTTTTTAATAGATTACTAAAAATTGTTTTTTTACTATCACCATAATAGCTGTAACCACGCTCAAAATTGTCTTTTCCTAGACGTTCTAAAATTCTAAACACATAAGCGACACCTTCAACCTTATGGATGGAATTTATATAGGTTGTCGCAGGAGTTGTTAAATCGCCACGCTCTAATTCGGTTTCTAATAAATTAGTTTTTAAAGGCAGAAAAACGTGTTTAGCTACCATGTTGCGTTCAAAGCCATTTTTGTAATTCATCCTATAATTAAAGCCACCATCAATAACCGTCATTAGTTCTCTAGAATGTAAGGCTTGTAACAGTAAATCGTCATCATTAATTAAGCCTTTTTTGTAAAGATTTAAGGTGATTTGGATATCAGGAAATTCTAAATTACGTGGTTTTGTGTTAGCTTCTGTAATGATTTTAATATCTGTAGCGTCATGTGGATAAGCTATATTTTGAGCAATTAAATACATGTTAAGACACCAATACTTTAATAGCTGTTTATTAGAGAATTGATTTAGATAATTAACACTAAAACTTGGTAATAAAGGCAGTATAACAGTAGTCCAATGGTAAGTAGTTGTATAATATTTGTCGCTATCTTGAAATGATGTAAGTTTATATTTATCAGGAAAATTGGCAATCATGTCCTCAAAAATTGAAAACTTGAATGATCCAATGGTTTTGGTGTCTGAGTAAACCCTAAATAACCGTTTTAAAATAGTATTATATGTATTTAATCTTTGCGAATAATTTTTAGTAGCATCTAAATTTAATCCATTTAAATCTGGATAATATTGCCTTACAAAAGGTTCTAAAGCTTTATAGTTTCCGAAGGGATAACTACGGTTATTGATATAACGTATTGCAGCATACAATTCAAAATCATTAAGTTGACTTTTTTCATACCATTCTATCCATAAATTAGCTAACGGAATGTTATGTAAATGGTCCTCTGGAGTTGCAGTGTCGTCTAAGCGTTTCATGGCATATAGTCCCTTTTCTATATATAGCGTTCTAATTTCGCCTTGATAGCTTTCTATTTGATATTCATAGTTTCCGTTGGAGGTTACTAAATTAATTAAATGGTTAATCTGGGTAATAATCTTATTAGAATCTATAAATTCTTTAAATTTAAATTCAGAAGATTTAGATGTTGAAATACCTAATTTATCAAAGAAATTTGTTTTTGATTTAAAATGAACTTGTGGTTGATAAAGTGGTGTTAAGTTATTATAGTCTATAACACCAAAACCATTACTTAGATTATATTCTTGTGTGTTTTTAGAAAATTTATCTAAATAGACTTGTTCGTTTTTAGTAATTTTAGGACGCTGATTGTAGTTGGTAATATGTTTTTTAATAAAATCAGGTTGTCTATTATCATCATGTAAAAGCGTCAAAATTTCTAAACCTGCAATGCGTTGATCTACATTTTTTGAAGTTATTAAATTGGTAGTACTCTGTTTTAAACGGTCCACAGGTAGTTTGATAACTAAATGTATTAAAGCTGTGCGTAAACCTTTATTTTTTCGTCTTAATAAATCTTCAGCAATCTCTAAATCGGCATCATAAAGGTGCATTTTACTAAAAATATTTAAGCCTGTAGCCATGACTAGCTCATTTCTGTTGTAAATAGCTTTTCTAGCTAAAGCTCTTTTCCAGGAATATTGATCATAATCTAATTGTACTTTATTTTCTTGGCTTTGTTTATAATTGTAAAAAGAATAACTGTAATGTTTAGGAAATACTTTACGTATATAAGATTCTCTATATTCAGTAGGAAACGCTTCAAATTCAGTAGCCATTAGCTCTAATTGTTGTTCTGTGGCACTATTAATTAAAAACTGAAAAAAATATGTGGGACCAGGAGTAAAAGACCACCAAGAGAAAATTTTGCTTTCAAAGGTTGTTGCTTTTTTTGTAACATTTTTTGCAACGCTAAGTAATTTTTCAAAAGTAGTATTATCTAAGGTTGTTGAGGGTAAATTAACAGCCATCCAATGGTCTAAGGCGTAATCTTTACCTAAATGTTGTATAAAATAGGGTACTAATGCATCGTTTGTTTTTTCTGTAGTCCAGATAAAATATAAGGCTAAAATTTTCTTGTTTCTATCTTCAGAATCAAAAACAATGTCTAAAGCTTTAAGATTTGCAGTATCTACATCCAAAATACCGATAGACCATAATGCGACTAAAACTTCTAAGTTATCTTTGCTTTTAAGTAATGTGTCAACTGATTTTAGATTTAGGATTAAAGATTGTGCTAACTCTAGCACACGATTAATCACTGATTTTTTAGGTGTTTCCCAATTTAATCCAAACCAAGTGCTTACAGCTCTGGTAACACTGCTAAAGCGCGTAAGATCATTTTTTAGAATACTATTGATTATATATTTAAGCGCACCAAGACTAGATTGGTCTAAGGCTTCTATAATGGTTTGACGCAAACCTTCTTGACGTTGAGCAGCAAGTAATAGTTTAGCAACCATATCCCAATGGTTTTTATTTTCAGACAGTAATAATGCTTTTATAATATCTGCACTAACACCACCAATCTCATCCTCTGCTTGAATAATGTCGTCTAATAATGGGTCAAACATGGTTCCTGCATTATGCAAAATAGTAGCTAAAAAAATACTGTTGGCATTAGGATAATACACGCTATATTGAAAATGTTCTTGTAACGATAGTCCACCAAAACCCATACGACTATGCTGTAAAAACCTAGTAAAATGATTTAGTTTGTTAATTAAAATATCTTTAGATGGTTTAGTTCTAAAAGCTTTACGCTTATAATCTGTTTGATAAGGAAGGGTGTTCATAAAATCCCACATGGCAGACAAATATGGTGCTTGTACGACTCCATAAAGTTGTATTCCTAAACGCATGCCTTCCTGATTTGCCCAAGGATTAACAGTGATAGGATTGTCAAAAGCCTCTATAAAATCTGTGACATTATATCTTAGGCGTTTGTCTTTTTCAATACCTCCTAAAATTTTAGCTAGTATCCTATAAGGTGTAGAGAATAATCTAAAGTCAAAACGATCAACTTCTGGTTTTTGATGTTTTTTAATGTATTTATTAGCTTCTTCTATTGGAACCATATGTTGTAATCCTTTACGTCAGTGTTTAATATTAACTATTTGCTTTTATTAAATAAAAGCTTAATTATTGACTGCAATATAAATGGAATTCAACTTTTTTTAATCACTGTATTTGGTGATATTTTTTTGTTTTAATTATTATCACTTCAAAACCGTTCGTAATATTTTCCAAACATCTAGATTATCTTTTTGTGGTATCAAAAAGGTTTCTAGATCTTCTGGATTATTGACTTGTTCAGACTTGTCTATAAAGCCATATCCCAAGTATATACCATTTTTAATTAGCACAAAAGCTTCCTCTTGACTATGTCTTCCTTGTTGTTTTAATACTACATTTTCTTTGTTGTTATTAATGTAATCAATTGCTAAGGTTACTCGTAAATTGTAATTTGTTACATTTTCTTCGTTTGCGCAAACACCTTTACAGGTTGTTATTTTGTAATGCGAACATTGTGCAACACCATCTTGTAAATGACAAAATTTAGGGCATAACGAAAACTTAGTACAGAGTAGCTCTAGATATTGTCTACAGTCTGTAATATTAGAAAACGTTTCTATCGGATTTGGTGTAGCTTTTAGTGTGTTAAATGCTAAATGCGTGATGCCTTGTCTGTCTTCATAATTAAAAATAGCATACGCTTTTGGAGTGCGTTTGGATACGACGTTGTATTCTGGGTAGTGCTGCTTGATTGCTGCGTCTTCCATTAGTAAAGCAATAATCCCGCTTCCTGACAACTCAAAGTCTATATCTGCAGTATTACGACATAAGTCTAAGGACTTTTGTGCTTTACTGTAAAAGTGACTTAAAACACGTTTTTTAATGTCTTTTGCTTTACCAATATATATAATCTGTCCTTTTTTATTTTTAAAATAGTAAATACCTGCTGAATTTGGTAAATTATTAAAAACAGTGGTTGGTAAGTGAGAAGGTAATGTGGCTTCTTTAGACGATTTTTTTAAAAATTCAGCAAAGACCTTTTCGGTTTCTTCTTGATTAAGTAACATTTCAAATAAAACAACGGTTGCCTCTGCGTCGCCTCTTGCTCTATGTCTGTCTACAATATTAATATTTAGTGACTTGCATAATTTTCCTAGGCTATACGATTTATGACCTGGTAATAGCTTTCGAGATAAGCGGACTGTGCATAGTTTTTTTCTGTTAAATTCAATACCTAAAGCTTTAAATTCATTTCTAATAACATTATAGTCAAAGTTAACATTATGTGCAACAAAAGTAGTGCCTTCAGTTATTGCTAAAATAGCATTTGCTACTTCTGCAAACGTAGGTGCATCTGCAACAGTAGCATTGTCAATACCTGTTAAAGATGTAATAAAATCTGGGATGTAAACCTCTGGATTAACTAAAGAGGTAAACTCGTCAATAACCTGTGTGCCATCATATTTAAAAATTGAAATTTCAGTAATCTTATTTTTAGACCCACTGGTTTCAACATCAATAATTGTATATATCATTTTATAGACTTCTCTAAAGCTTTTAATTCGACACCTAACTCGTTAAACATACCTAGAATACTGCTAATTTTTAACTCTTCTTGTGTGTATTCTTGTGTATTAATACTGCATGTAAATTCCCAAATTTCTAATACTTCATTAATTGGTACACTATAGTCATTATAGGTTTTATTGTCTGATATTAGTAATAATGAGTTGTTTAAATCAATATTATTATACACACGTTTATAAACCATACCGTCATTTAAAGTAACTAAAACATAGGTTCTGCCACTTTTAATTTCGCTTCTATTTTCTACAAAACGACCAATAACAAACGAGCCATCCTTCATTGGTAACATCGAGTCTCCTTTTATAGGAAATGCACGATGTTTTCCTGTAGGAAGAAAAGGCAGTTTTATTTTTTGAAGTTGCTCAATATATTCAGGATCGTCATAACCTGCTAAATATCCAGCCGAAGCTTTAACAGGCACGACTTCAATTAAATTTTCATTATCATCATCAACAGTAATTGGAAATAGGACGCGTTGATTATTTAACTCTATAAAAGAGAAATCTTTAGCTTTAGTTAAGTCGTTGCGCAGTAAAATATCTATGGGTATTTTAAAGTAATCTGAAAACGCAATTAAAAACTCTAATGTAGGTGCAGATCGGTTCTCTTCGTAAGAGCCAATTCGCGATCTGGTAACATTTAACTCTTCGGCAATTCCCTCTTGAGATAGCTTTTTGAGATTTCTTAAATGTTTTATGTTTTTAGATATATAATTCATAATACTACAAATATAAGCAATAATTACTTAAATATGTAGCTAATTTTGTAGCATGCAAAATAATATTTTACATCTAGATTTAGACACTTTTTTTGTCTCATGCGAGCGACTAATAGATAGTCGTTTACAAAAAAAACCTTTATTAGTTGGAGGTACAGGAGATAGAGGTGTAGTGGCAGCTTGTAGTTATGAGACTAGAGTGTTTGGTATACATTCTGGTATGTCCATGAAAGTTGCTAGACGCTTATGTCCAGAAGCTACAGTAATTAGAGGAAATGCTTCGATTTACACAAAATTTTCGCATCAAGTTACAGAGATTATAAAAGAAAAAGTACCTGTATTTGAAAAAGCAAGTGTGGACGAGTTTTACGCAGATTTATCAGGAATGGATAAGTTTTATGGCTGTTATAAATACGCGTCAGAGCTTAGACAAAAAATAATTAAAGACTCTGGATTACCCATTTCGTTTGGATTGTCTGCTAATAAAATTGTATCTAAAGTAGCAACTGGTGAAGCTAAACCAAATAACCAATTACAGATAGATTCTGGTTTTGAAAAAGATTTTTTGGCACCATTATCCATTCGTAAAATACCATCTGTAGGAGAAAAAACCTATCAGGTGTTAAGAGGTTTAGGAGTGGATAAAATTAGCGTCATCCAACAAATGCCACTAGAGATGATGATTAGCGCATTGGGCAAAAATGGACGTACTATTTGGAAGCGTGCACATGGTATTGATAATCCACCTTTAGTTCCTTTTTATGAGCGTAAATCACTGTCTACAGAGCGTACTTTTGGAAAAGATACCATTGACATGGTCAAGCTTAGAACCACCATTTTTGCTATGGCAGAAAATTTAGCATTTCAATTAAGAAAGGGTAATAAACTAGCAGGAACACTAAGTGTAAAAATTAGATATTCAGATTTTAATACCTATTCTAAACAAATTAAAATATCATATTCTAGTGCAGACCATGTTATAATTCCTAAGGTTTTAGAGCTGTTTGAAAAACTATACCAACGTAGATTATTAATCCGATTAGTAGGTGTAAAAATTAGTGATATCGTAACAGGAAGTTATCAAATTGACCTTTTTGATGATACCGAAGAAATGCTAAGTCTTTACAATGCTATGGATACCATAAGAAACAGATATGGTGACTTAAGCATCATGAGAGCGTCTGCAATGGGAGCAAAAACCATTGGTAGATTTGATAACCCTTTTAATGGCGAACCACCAATTTTACTAGCACATCGTAACCAATAATGTATTTAAACTGTCACACATATTACTCCTTACGTTTTGGAACTTTTTCTGAAACCGACCTTTTAGATTTAGCACAAGCTAATGCTTTGGATGCTGTAGCGTTGACAGATATTAACAATACATCTGCTTGTTTAAATTTTGTACGTCACGCAAAAAAACGCAAAATTAAAGCAATAATTGGTATCGATTTTAGGGTTGGAGCACAGCAAAATTATGTAGGCTTAGCAAAAAATAATGAGGGTTTTAAAGCCTTAAACCAATTTTTGTCTAAGCATTCCGAGCAAAAAATAAAACTACCTGATATTGCACCAACATTTGATAATGCTTTTATAATCTACCCTTTTGAAAAAGTATTGCAGCAAAATAAAAATACTTTTGCTAAAAACGAGTTTGTAGGCGTGTCAATTAACGATTTGCGTAAGCTTAGGTTTTCAAAAATAAAACAACAACAAAGTAAAATTGTTTTATTACAACCAGTAACCGTTAGAGATAAAAAAGATTTTAATGCACACAGATTATTAAGAGCCATAGATAATAATACATTATTAAGTAAACTTGAAAAAACGGAAGAGTGTAACCCATTGGATAAAATGTTGTCTTTGGACGAATTAAATACAGCTTTAGCTGAATTTCCTTTTATAATAGAAAACACAAAAAACCTAATTAAGCAATGCGATATCAATTTTGGCTTTGGTGATGAGAGAGAATCTCAAAATCAAAAACTATACACAGACTCGTTTGAAAATGATTGTTTACTACTAGAAAAATTATGTGATCAAGGTTTGCCAAAACGCTATGCTAATCCAACATCAAAAGTATTTACGCGTTTAAAAACCGAATTAGAGACTATAAAATCCATGCATTTTGTGTCCTTTTTTCTTATCAATCACGATATCGTGTCTTATGCTAAAAGTAAAGGTTATTTTCATGTTGGACGTGGTAGTGGTGCCAATAGTATAGTTGCTTATATTATTGGGATTACAGACGTAGATCCAATCGAGTTAGATTTGTATTTTGAACGTTTTATAAATCCATACAGGGCATCTCCACCAGATTTTGATATTGATTTTTCATGGAAGGATCGTGAGGATGTGACAGATTATATTTTTAGAAGATTTAAGCACACAGCATTATTAGCAACCTACAATACGTTTAAATATAGAGCAGTTGTTAGAGAGTTAGGTAAGGTTTTTGGTTTGCCAAAAGAAGAAATAGATAAGCTTAGTAAGAATAATTATGATGTCTCTGATTTGGATGATATTTCAAAACTGGTTTTAAAATATGGTAAATTAATTGAAGGTTTTCCAAATCATTTAAGCGTGCATTCCGCAGGAATATTAATATTAGATAAGCCTGTGCATTATTATTCTGCGACAGATTTACCTCCAAAAGGGTTTTCTACGGTACAATTTGATATGATTATTGCAGAAGATGTTGGCGTGTTTAAATTTGATATTTTGGGACAACGTGGTTTGGCAAAAATTAAAGAAGCACTAGAAATTATTGCAGAAAATAGACCAGAAATACCACCAATAGATATTACAAATGTGGAGGCTTTTAAAAAAGATTCCAAAATTAATAATTTATTAAAATCTGGTGGTGCAATTGGTGCTTATTATGTCGAGTCTCCTGCTATGCGTGGCTTGATGCAACAATTACAAACTCAAGATTATTTAGGTTTAGTCGCAGCTAGTTCAATTATTAGACCAGGCGTATCGGGTTCTGGTATGAAAGAAGAGTTTATTAAAAGACATCGTCATCCAGAAAAACGTAAAGAGGCACATCCAATATTATATAACATTATGCCAGAAACCTATGGTGTAATGGTATATCAAGAGGATGTATTAAAAGTGGCAAATCAGTTTGCAGATTTAACTTTAGGCGAAGCAGATGTACTTAGGCGAGGGATGAGTGGTAAGTTTAGGTCAAGAAAAGAATTTGAAGCAGTCGAGGAAAAGTTTATTGCTAATTGCAGAAACAAAGGGTATGCTGACAACTTAATTTTTGAAGTTTGGAATCAAATTAAAAGTTTTGCTGGTTACGCTTTCGCGAAAGGACACTCGGCATCTTACGCAGTAGAAAGTTATCAAAGTTTATATTTAAAATGCTATTTCCCTTTGGAGTTTATGACTGCTGTACTTAATAATGGTGGTGGTTTTTATAGCGCAGAACATTATTTTCATGAAGCTAGGCAACAAGGTGCTACGATTTGCTTACCATGTATTAATAAAAGCGATCATCCAAATAGATTAATTGGTACCTCAATTTACTTAGGATTTGGATATTTAAAAAACTTAGAAGATTATACTGTTAATAGGGTTTTAACTGAAAGACAATTACATGGTCCATTTAAATCTTTAGATGATTTTATCGATAGGATTTTGATTACTATTGAACAATTAACCATTCTAATAAGGATTGATGCATTTAGGTTTACTAATAAATCTAAAGTAAAATTACTGTGGGAAGCTATTTTTAAATTGAACGCTAAAGAAAAAGAGACCATACAATCCAAATTATTTAAAACAGATCATAAGCAATTTACATTACCCAAATTAGATAATAATTGGATTGAAAATGCTTATGACCAAATGGAGTTACTTGGATTTCCGTTATGTAATTATTTTGATTTAATAAGTGAAACTAAGAATGATGGATTTTTTGCAGATCAAATGAATCAATTTATTGGCAAAAACATGCTTATTTACGGAAATTTAGTGACCACACGTTTTAACAAAACGTCACAAGGCAAACTAATGCGACTTAGTACATTTGTTGACCAAAAAGGTGCCTATTTTGATGCAGTACATTTTACAGATGTTGTTAATCAGTTTCCTGTTAACGGTCTAGGTGTTTATAGATGTTATGGAAAAATAACAGATAGATTTGGTTTTTACAGTATGAGTGTAGTTTGGAGTAAAAAGCTAGCAATACTTAAAGATTCTAGAAGCGTATAGTTAGCGTCGTAAATTTTAGATGTTTAATTTTTTGTGTTCAAATCGTATGCATTATCGTATTCACTTTCGTACGCAAATGTAATAATCTGTTTAAAATTAAGCATAAAAAAACGGTTTAGAAGACTAAACCGCTTATTTACAATCGTTTTACATTTGTAGCGAGAAGGGGGCACGATCCCCTGACCTCTGGGTTATGAATTTCGAAAAAAAACACATAAATACCAGTTTAATAGGCTTTTCAAGCTGCAATTGTTAAAATCGTATGCAGTTTAATCTTGTGATTAATAAAATTATTTAATACGAATTTGCGCAATTTTTGCGCAATAGGCAAGAAAAAACTGCGTATTTTTTTTTCATGCTTATATTTTTTAATTCAATTGAGGATTCCCGTAAAAAATAAAAATTCCAATCATTTAAGTTTGTGTTTTCAAGTCGGAATTATACCGAAAAAAGACTATAAACCGAAGTAGGTGAAACCTAATTAAACTTTTTATTAAATGAAAAAATCGCTTTTAATTTTAATTCTTATTATCACAATAATACCAAAGCAATCTTATGCGCAAAATAAAGGAGAAGCAATTGCAGGTATTGCAGGTGGACTTTTAGCTATCGGAGCAGGAGTAGCAGCAGTAGAACAAATGAAGGAAAAAGCTGAGTTAACAGCTACACAATGGATATTAACAAACAGACCTGAATTAACTAGTTTTTCATTAAAAACATTAGATTTTAATGGTAAAAAACTAAAAGATATGTCAGCAGTATCTGTAATAACATTTAAAATACAAGAGTTTACGCCAGAAGATAAGCCAGAATTAAATGGAAAAAAACAAGTGCTTTTTGGTTTTACTAGTAGTGGTTGGATAAGTGAATATGGTATTGATTTTGAAAAAGTAAGTTGGTATTTAATTGATGACTCAGAGTGGCTTAATATGATGGTAGCTTACGTTAAAGTGTCTTCAGGAGAAAGTGACGAGGTTAATTTAGAGGCTACTTTAAAAGAAGGAAAAGTAGTTAACAAAGGAGTAAAAGTTAAAAGTAAGTTGGTTATTCCTTTTTTCAAATTAACAGGTGATATGTATGTTGTTACAGACTATTCTTCAAAAATGAAACTACTATATAACGAACGTTCTTTAGGAATATTTTTAAAAGAAACTAGTGATCTTGTTCAAATTGGAAGAGGAGATATTATTAAAATTCATGATTTCTTTTTTGATGAAGAGTAAGATTTTAGCATGATTGTTAAATAAAAAAAAGCCAGACACTATCGTGTCTGGCTTTTTTTATTCCAAATTTTATTTATAATCAGGACAAATATATTTCTTTATCATATATACAGTAATTGGTTTTAGTGTCTTACCAGTGTGAGGATGTAACCCTGCAGAAGTAAAAAAGTCTAAAGTTTTATTATGATTTTTTCCATACCATAAATTTTCTAAACCATTTTCTTTAAAAAATTGTGTTTCACAATCTGGATTGATTTTCGTGAAGTTCAAGATACGAGCTTCGTTAAATGCTTTAATTTGATTTGCGTTATACTTCTTTAAATCAAATTCTACTTCTGTATAATGATTATCATTCCAAACCATCCAACGTTGTGTGTTTATCGTTATTGGAATTAAAATCAAAAGGATAATTATAATACCAAAAACTGATAATAATTTCATTTTATGGTTTACAAAAAAGCTAGAGTATTCTGGTTTCAATTCTTTTTTATCAATTACTATTACATCCTTTTCATAACCTAAATAGTTTCTTAAACTTTCAGCAGCAAACTGTCTTAATTCTATTACTTCATTTTTGTTTGAAATAATGTCATTGTATTTGTTTCTTAAAATTCTTTCTCCATAAGGTTCACCACAGTCTTCTTGGATGTAATCAGATAAAAACTGCGTAACGTGACTTTTACTGTTAAAACCATTTTCAATTTTTGCTTTATTAAAAGCGTCAAGAAGTAATTTTTTGTGTGTCAATTTATGTTTGGTTTTTAGTGTTTTTAAGTAGTGGAAATTCTTTTCCATGACATTTCCATAGCTTTTCCATTCAATATTTTTTTTTAGACATTTCTTTGAGTCAGAATTAAAATTGCCTTCTCGTAATAAGGCTTACGAGATATTTTAATTCTAAAGTGGAGTACTCTACTAAGCTAAAATTGCCATTTGGAAAGTAACAATTTTACTTAAGTAATATGCTCCACACTTTCCAACTATTGAAGAGCATTCTCTTCAAATTTTAATGTGTTGCTATGCGATAATATCTATTCGATCAAATCTCGGACAGCAATACCTATGTCTAATTTTAATAATACAAAAATGAAAAAAATATATATAATCACGCTTACGGTTTTCCTCAATTGCGTTTTATTTTCTTGCACGCCAGAGAATTTGTCTGATGAAATTAATACCACTCAACTATGTTGTGGACAAGATGGAAATATTGATCCACCACCTCCACCGCCACCACCAACAGAGGAAGAAGATTAATGAATCTTATAAGTACAGTTACAAGAAAGGAATGAAAGTATTTAAAATTTCATTCCTTTTTTTCTATTTACATAGCTAATTAAATGACATTTATGGAAACCAAATATTGGTAAAAAGTGCCTAAAAATTTTGGTTTACGGGAAACCGTAAAGATCTAGTATTTATTTACCATAAGTTTGATGAGTTAATAGAAGCATAGGTTAAACAAAAAATTAAACTGCAAAAATTATGATAATATCTACTGAATTAAAGAGTCATTTTTTGAGACTCTACCAAATTGCATTTTCTGATGATAATTTTGACGTACTAGAAATGCAAATGCTATATAAGTTTGCGGAGGAGCGAGGATTAACTAAAGAACAATTAAATGAAATTTTATTGAATCCATCTCATGATTCTACAATACCAGAAACACTAGAATTAAGAGTAGAATACTTATATGATTTGGCTTTTATGATTTGGGCAGATGGAGAAGTAACAGATGATGAATACATAACTTTAAAAAAGTATTGTAAAAAATTTGAATTTTTAGATGAAAATATAACTGAATTAGCAGATTTTTTATTGAAATCAGCAAAAGAAGGTATTAGTAAAGAAGAAATAATAAGGGACATAAATTCATAATTATGGAAGTAATCAAAAATATATTTAAATTAAAAAATAGTGAGCCAGTCAATTCTGTGGCAGAAAGTACAGAAGAGGCTAGAGAGCAAGTGAGGATAACATATTATCAAAGTGGTTATGGAGCGTCTAAGAAAGCGGAGGGTAATCCAGTAACATTTGGAGTAGGTTTACATAACTTATTTAACACTTTTGAAAACCTTTGTAGAAAGCAACTTAATGAACAGAGGATTTTGAAACAACCTTATTTGGAGTCTCAGGAACGCGAACGTACGGAACTTAAAAAAAGAGAAACAGCCAAATCTATTTATGAAGATCAAATAAAAGTTATTGAAAGTTTGATTGATAAATCTAAATTTGAGATTATTGACGTAAAGCAACATCCTGATAAATATGGTATTGATTCTGATAAACGACCAAAAGCTCAATTTTATATTGGGTTATTTCTCTTGGTGCCAATAACAATATATCTTTTTGTTTTTTATATATCAGCAACATATTCTGCTTTTTTTAAGAATTTTGAAACTGATAGTTTATCTGCTGCAATTTTTGATGCAAACGCATTGGGTAAAGCTATAAATGATGGATGGTTAGAAGCTGTCTTTGTTGGGACTCTGCCTTTTGTTTTTATGGGACTAGGTTATTTAGTGCATATGTTTCATAAAATTAAAGGATGGCAAGCATCTGTTAAAATTGGATCACTGTATATTTTAACATTCATTTTTGATGTTATTTTAGCGTACTTAATAGAAAAGAAAATATTTTTATATGATGCTGTCCTTGGTCAACAATTTTCGCCTCAGGATGCTTTAAGTAGTGTTAATTTTTGGGGAATTATTTTTGCTGGATTTGTAGTTTATATTATTTGGGGGTTGGTATTTGACTTTGTAATGAAAGAGCATGAAAATGTAGATAAAATAAAGGTGTTTATTTTAAATCAGAAGGAAACAATAAAAAATTCTATAAAAAAGAAAGATGAATTAGCTATTCTTATTGATACAGTGCAGCAAGAGCTTACGGCTATAAAAGGAAAAATAACAGAATTACAATCAAAAATAGATGGTTTTATCTTTCCTGTTAAGGAGTACCTTCTTTATCATTATCAATATGTTGAAGGCTGGTATCAAGCAATTAATTCAGAATTGCAATTTCCAATAAAACAGTTAGATGAGATTAGAGAAAATTGTGAAGCTGTTGCTTCTAAACACCTTGATGTGTTAAATCTAAAAGGTATAGAAGTTCAGAATATAATATTTGAAAAAAAATAGTGCCATGATGAAACAAATAAATACAATTTTTTTAGTGCTTCTTGTGATTCTTACAGCCTGTAAAGAAGACAGTAAAGAATATAGCGTTGATATTGAAGAACGAACGGATAAAACGCTAAAGCGTAACTCTAACGATAATTTAAATATCAGCTTTTTATTAGACCTATCAGATAGGATAAGTCCTGACGAACATCCTAATAGTGCAATGGAATATTATCAAAGAGATGTAGCTTATATTAAATCCGTGTCTGAAGCTTTTGACATACATTTAAGAGGAAAAAAGGTTAGAGCTATGAATGATAAAATTCAGTTATATTTTGATCCAGAACCAAGCAATCAAAATATTAATACCATTTCTAATAATTTGAAATATAATATAAATAGAAAAAATGTAACCTTATCCGTATTGGATGAAATTAAAAATAACTATGCGACAAGTCCTAAAGCTATATATGATTTGGCGATAGCAGATAATAAGTATGTTGGATCTGATACTTGGCGATTTTTTAAGTCTAAAGTTAACGATTACTGTATAGAAGAAAATTACAGGAATATTTTAGTTGTTTTAACGGATGGTTATATCTATCACAAAAACACTAAAATTAAAGAAGACAATTTAACTACTTATCTAACACCAAGTTTTATAAGAGAAGTAAAACTAAATAGCAAAAATTGGGAGGCTAAAATAAATGATCAGCATTTTGGTTTTATTCCAGCAGCTCATAATTTGTCAAATCTAGAAATTCTTGTTTTGGGTATAAATCCTGATAATAAAAACCCTTACGAAGAGGATTTAATTAAAAAATATTGGAGTGATTGGTTTGATGCGATGAAAGTGGGACGTTATCAAATTAAAACATCAGCATTACCATCTAACATGGATAAAATTATCAAAGATTTTATTTTAAATAATTAGTTTAATGTATTTTGCTTTACCAAATCAAATAAAACATGCCTAAATTATTATTGTCAATATTATTTTTTACGTTTTTTTTAAGCTCTAATAGTAAGTATACAGCTGTTAAACCCACTATCATTACTGGTAAAGTAGTCAGTATTATGGATGGTGATACCTTTAAGCTTTTGACTAAAGACTCAACAACTGTAAAAGTAAGGTTAGCCAATATAGATTGTCCAGAAAAAAAGCAAGCTTACTCTACTAAAGCGAAGCAATTTGTGTCTAATGCTATTTTTAGTAAAAATGTAACCGTTCAAGTATTGAAAAAAGATAGGTATCGACGATTAATTGCAAATGTGTATTATGGAGATTCAATAAACCTCAATCATCAATTAGTTAAACATGGGCTGGCATGGCATTATGTTAAGTACTCTAAAGACTCTGTTTTGCAAAAATTAGAGGATCAAGCTAAAAATAAAAAACTAGGTTTATGGCAAGATCCTAATGCAATTTCTCCTTGGCAATGGAGAGCGGATAAAAAAGAAGCATCAAGATTAAGAAAGTTGAAAAAACAACAAGCTAATAATTAAATCTTGCCAAAATGAAGTCTTTAAAAATTATATTTTTTCTTATATCCTTTGCTTATTCTTTTAGTTCAATTGGTCAAACAGTTTATAAAACTAAAACAGGAGAAAAGTATCATAAAGAAAGCTGTAATTATTTAAAGTACTCCAAATTCGCAATTACTCTGGAAGATGCGTTAGCTTATGGCTATGAAGCTTGCAAAGTATGTAAACCATTATATAAAACATCAAAGACAGCTTTAAGTAGTAGTAATGCTAAAACGGACAACAACAATACACAAAGTAAGGTGAGTACTGCTTCGCAATGCACAGGCAAAACCAAAGCTGGTAAGCGTTGTAAGCGGATGACTAAAAATGCAAATGGTAGGTGTTATCAGCATTAATACTTGAAGTTTAAGACGTCAGTATCTATATTTTTAATATTAAGTTTGTATGCTTAATTCCACTTATTAAAGTATTCAAAATCCTATATTTTAAACACAATTTACTTCAATTACGGTTTTCCGTAAAAATAAAATAATTTAATAATTTAGTTTTATAGTGGTTTAAAAAATCAAACACTACGATTAAACTTAAAACACTTTATTTTATGAAAAATGCTTTTACTTTTATTTTGTTAATTTTTATAACGACAACAGTTACTGCGCAAATTGGTTTTACAAAAACTAAACTTATTGAATCGCATAAAGATTATAAAATGGATATTACAGATGATGGTATAGAATATATTACTTATACTCTTGAATTTGATACTTACAATCAATTTGTAGCTTGTTATTTGACAGAAAAGAAAGAAGGTGAAGAACAAATGTGCTATAAAGCTTTAATGATTGAGCCAAGTTCAGAAACTAATAATTGGATAAAATATTTTAATAATGAAAATTACGTCAAAATTGACGCAATGGTCTGGAAAGATTACGAACATTCTATTGTTTATAAAGTTTCTGTAAAGGACAGTAATTGTTTAGTTATTAAATATTTTGACAGGGAATTGTAAAGTATTATAAAATAAATAATACAATATTTTTAATTAAATTAAAGGAATCTCTAGCCAGAACTCATAATTACAATTAAATTGAAAACATGAATGATTATTGATATATGATTAGCACTAGAAATAGGTTTTAAATTGTATTATTATGTGAGCAATCACAAGAAATAAGCTACTGTCCTTTCTTGGTATATAGTTGTGAATTGGTTTCAAATTGTATTTTTACGTGAGCAATCACAAGATATATTTTTAACATAGTGTAAAACGCATTGTTGTGAATTGGTTTCAAATTGTATTTTTACGTGAGCAATCACAAGATGGCTAAATGGGTAAAAAAGTATAAATACGTTGTGAATTGGTTTCAAATTGTATTTTTACGCGAGCAATCACAAGATGAACAAAAATATATATCTGGTATCGTCTGTTGTGAATTGGTTTCAAATTGTATTTTTACGTGAGCAATCACAAGTCATATCCATAATGACTTAACAGATCGTTAGTTGTGAATTGGTTTCAAATTGTATTTTTACGTGAGCAATCACAAGATAAATTGGTTAAAGTGCAAAGTCAGATGTGTTGTGAATTGGTTTCAAATTGTATTTTTACGTGAGCAATCACAAGATTAACACCGCTTTTACGCTCTACATATGTGTTGTGAATTGGTTTCAAATTGTATTTTTACGTGAGCAATCACAAGCAACCTATTTGCTTTTAGTGGTAACATGATGTTGTGAATTGGTTTCAAATTGTATTTTTACGTGAGCAATCACAAGAGCATTTGTTAGTACGTTTCAATTAAACTAGTTGTGAATTGGTTTCAAATTGTATTTTTACGTGAGCAATCACAAGAATAAACAATGGGTATCAAAAGAAGATACAGTTGTGAATTGGTTTCAAATTGTATTTTTACGTGAGCAATCACAAGGATAGCAATAAAGATTATAAAATCACTATAGTTGTGAATTGGTTTCAAATTGTATTTTTACGTGAGCAATCACAAGTCTGTTTAAAGAAGCCAAAACTGTTAAATAGTTGTGAATTGGTTTCAAATTGTATTTTTACGTGAGCAATCACAAGAATACATTAAGGACCAAACAGGTGCAACTTGTTGTGAATTGGTTTCAAATTGTATTTTTACGTGAGCAATCACAAGAAGCACGAAAAGCAGTACGTCAACAAGTCAGTTGTGAATTGGTTTCAAATTGTATTTTTACGTGAGCAATCACAAGTTACTATTGAATCAGTATTATTGTCTGATAGTTGTGAATTGGTTTCAAATTGTATTTTTACGTGAGCAATCACAAGGTCTGTTAACACGTTATCTTCTACAACGATGTTGTGAATTGGTTTCAAATTGTATTTTTACGTGAGCAATCACAAGCTTTAAATCAATAGGGCTTTCAATAGAATAGTTGTGAATTGGTTTCAAATTGTATTTTTACGTGAGCAATCACAAGCAATACCATTTATACCATAATGCAACTTATGTTGTGAATTGGTTTCAAATTGTATTTTTACGTGAGCAATCACAAGAACTAAAAAAGATGGTTCAGGCGAATGGGTGTTGTGAATTGGTTTCAAATTGTATTTTTACGTGAGCAATCACAAGTGACTTATCTGAATTAATGATTGAAAAACAGTTGTGAATTGGTTTCAAATTGTATTTTTACGTGAGCAATCACAAGGTCAATCCCAATTTGTTGAGTAAACTCAATAGGTTGGGATTACTTTTTAGAATTCAAAAAATTACTTTTATGAGTATAAAAATAAAAGCTTATTAGGTTTTAATTATTCTATTTTAAAACAATTGTAATTGTTGGGTCGGTTTTGGTAAACCAACCTGTTTAATGCCATGAAATAATTCCATGTTACCAAATTGCTTGTCAGTAATTTCTAAAATACATACTTTACCATGTTCAGGTAAGCTAAGTTTTACTCTTTTAATATGCACTTTTGCATTTTCTCGACTTGGGCAATGTCTAAGATAAATTGAAAATTGAAACATTGTAAAACCATCATCTATTAATTTTTTTCTAAACAAGTTTGCAGCTTTTCTTTCCTTTTTAGTTTCGGTTGGCAAATCAAAAAAAACGTATATCCACATAACTTTATATGCACTATATTTAATTGTGGACATTTTTAATCTAGTTCAGGATATTTGATGTGTCTTAGCTCTCCCGTAAAACATTTATATAAGCTTGCAGTCGTTGTAGTTACAGCGATAAATAAAGGCCTTATTAAGCCATTAATGGACACGTCTTGAGTAGCAATGGTTAAAATGGTTGCTTTTGCAGTTTTGTTTAGATCTGTAGTATTATTGTTTGAAATATAATTGTAAACTAATTTATCAACAAAAGGTCTGTAAGGCTCCATAATGTCATCTGCTAAACAGTATGGATTATACTTGTTTTTATGAAAAATTCCTAAAACAGGCAATAATCCACTACTAACTAAAGCTCTAGCCACTATACTTCTTAAAACAGCATAACCAAAATTTAATAAATTATTTGGTGCGTCTCCAAAACGATGTCTAGAAAAGTTGCTAAATAGGTGTTTCCAATAATACTGAGCTGCTATACCTTCTCTATTTGTTGTATCCCCACTTTTAATTGTTAATAAATATGTTGTTAATGGTTCTGAATTTTTATTATGTAATGTTAGGAGTGCTTTTTGGTTTTTTATTTTCTGTTCAACGGTTTGTTTCCATAATTGTTTTTTTAAAGGCTCTGATGCTGCTATTTGATATTTTACTCGTTCAGAATATTCTGAATGTCCAAAAATAGGCAACATCATGCCTAAAGGTAAATGATGTTCATCACAAGTAACTACAACTATATTATTCCCTTGCAACTTTATTAAAAGCTGGTTAGAAATTGTTATTTGATAATGGTCTAACATTATTATAGCAATATCTTCAATTGGTATAGTTCCTTTTATCTCCTTAGTTTCAGGTTCCTGAACGACCAATTGTTTTTGTTTTAATTTTAAATAGGATGGATTACCAATATATATCGTTTGTTTTATCATCTTTTAAAATTCTCCTATTTGAACAATCATTCCTAGATGATTAGTTCTTATTTTTATTATATTCTCTATATTATTTAAGCCAGTTCTAATAAAAGATATTCCTTTTAATTCTTTATTATCTTGAATAGTTGTTTCTAGATGATGTCTAAAAAAATAATCTTTAGTAGTTAATTTTTGGACTCTAAATAAATATGGACTTACTAAAGTGTAGTTTTTCTTATCTAGTAGATCTATTTCATCTAAATTTAAATCATCACTTGGAAACACAAACATTTCGTTTTGTTTCATAGTAAACAAGAATTCCCAGCCTAAACTTGTATTGTATTCTTTATCAATTATAGGTAACCCTTGATTTACTCTAGCGACAGCCTCATAAAACGATACCACTTTTTCGTGTAATTTACCTTTGTTATCTTTATAAATTGCGACATGATGGTTATTCCCTGTACTTACAAAATCTACAGCTTGTTTATTACCATTTTCATCTAACATTTCATTTCCAAAATGATCTTTTTTATAATGTAAAGGTTCTGCATTAGCAACACCTGTTATAGTGACTTTTTTAATAGTAATTCCTCTTTCTTTATTTAACCAGATGGGATTTTTGTCCAAATCAGCAAAAGCTTCTTTTGGATTTGCTCCATATTCTGCTAGTCTAAACTTTAATATTTCTCGTGTTTTTTTATCCACTATTTTATTTAAATCTTTTTCCGTTTTAAAATTGTCTGGTGAAACAACTTTACGAATAGTATAGATTTTTTCGAAACAAAAAACTTCTGTTAACGGTAAATCGTTATAAAGAATAGGGTCTTTTTTTATTGTTTTAGAGTCAAAAGCAATTTTTGGGTTATTATTATATTTATGTAAATGCTTTGCTACAAGAGTTTTTAAGTTATGGTTAATAATTAGATTTAAAGTGTCTAGGTTAAAGCTTTTATTCAGTTTTATTGGTTTTTCCATTTCTCTTTTAGAGGTGCCATATACTGTTTCTTTATGTAGTTGCCCTCTAGGTGTAAGCTGTGATTTGATATTGAAATTATCTTTACCTTTTAACTTAGATTTATTAACGTTTTTAGTTACAACCTTGTTTTTATTTTTATACGAAATTAAAACAGACTCTATATGCTTTTTAGCTTCAACCCTAAAATTAACCATTGGAGGTATAAATTTTCTCTTTTTATTTCCAATTGGATCTTCGTAAATTTTAGTAATAGTATTTTTAATGGCATACAATACACTTTCTTTGCTTCTAGATGCATTAAGATTATTAATGTAGTTAATATGATTATGTGTAGTAAAAGCAACTGTAAGTGCGTCCATTGCATGATGCCTATGGTCATTCCTTTTTGTCCAATCTTTTATCACCTCAATTTTTTTATTACCTTTTCTTTCTTGAATTTCTGTTAGTCCTAAACTTCTATATTTAGGTAAATTAAGCTCTTTCATTACGTTTATTAAATCCCAGTCACCACGTAATTTATCTGTAATTCTACCAGATGTTGGAACTACATTTTGAAACACTTCAAATAGCATACTTTTTGCTTTTTTAGAAATATACTGGGTGTTAACTAAATCTCGCGCAATAAAATCTGTTGGTAAATTAGCGATGCTCATTAAAAGCTTCCTGTATTTTCCTTTGCTTATATCTCCATTTTTATATAAATTTTCTACCCTTAATTTATAATTATTAATTTCTTCATTATTATATTCTTGTTCTATAAAATCTAAAGCTGTTCTATCTGCTTTTTTTAGATTAACAGCTCTGTAGGCAAGTGTTTTGTTGGAAAAGGAATCGTCAAATAAAATAGCTTTTGGTATAATATGTTCAATATCTATGTCTTTTGAAAAGATATTTTCTTTTGGAATGTATTTGTTTGTAAATAAGCTCTTATGTCCATTGTTTTTAAGTTCAAGCCACAGCTTATATCGTACTAAATCATTTTTAGTGGGAGTAAACCCAAATTCTTTTTTAATTAAAAATTTTATGTCGTCGTTTACTTTGGTTGCAGAGTTTATAAATTTTGTAGTTTCTTCTCTTTCTTTTGCAGATTTTTTTAAATCTCTAGCTAGTTCAATTCTTATTTCATCAGGCTTTCCGTATTCATCAATAATTTGATTTACTACATTTACCATTTGATTTAAAATTTTCTCTACAACTGGGTTTCTTAAACTGTTTTTATGTAGTATTTCTAATTTTGGTTTTAAAATTCTTTTTTCTAATTCTTCTTTGGTTAGGCTACTAGAATGGTTGTATCCTGCTAATGCACAAGACTCTGAATAGTCATTACCTTCTTGTAAAAAAGGAATAATTTTACGAATAGCTCTAGAGGACAAACTACCGTAATCTTCTTGTAAAGAAATATTAGCTATCATGGCAGCATATTCTGGTTTAAAACCATATTTAGTATGAAGTTTCTTTTTTAGAGCTACATTTGAGTTTCCATAAATTAATCTGTCTTTCTCTAATATTTTTGTGTCATCTTCAGCTGAGTATAGTAAGTGCCATAATTGATAACTGGTTTGTTTGTCAAATGTTTGGCCTTCTAAATTGGCGTCAAAATTTAAAATAGTAGCATCAATATTTATTTGAGGTAAAATGGATTTTAACTCTTCTTGTATTTCTTTTGCATTTTTCTTTTCCCAATCAAAACCATAGCCTTCTTCTGTAGCGATATATTGGTAAATGTTATATAATGCCTTGTTTGTATTATTGCCTTCTAGTCCTGTTGTAAAATTGCTCTTCCAAGTGGTGTCTAAATCACAAAATTTTAATATGTCTTTTTCTGTTAGATTTCCTCTCAAATTTAATTCTTCAAAAAGAGAAATTCTTAAGTCTTCATCTAAAACAATTTTTTCTTTTGTTTTTGTGTTTTTAAATTCTAAATTATTTAAATTTTGCCAAATTTTGAACTCTTGAAATAATGGAGAAGATTTAGGAATAGCTTTATGTCGTTTTTCAAATTGACAATCAGAAATAAGATGTTTTTGAGATTTTAATTTTCGTTGATAAAAAATTACGACATCACGAATTTCATTTTTTAATTCTGAAGTTAATTCTGAGTAATATTTAGCTTGTTCTTCCCAAATTTGTTCAAATTCATCTAAATAATCTTGTCTATAAAAAACTTGATTCCTTAAAGAAATATGATTGTTCTCTTTTATTTGCCTGTATAGATTTTGGCCAACAGTTTCCTTTTTAAAATATAATTCTTTACTTCTGTCGCTTATAGCACCAAGGTATCCACTAGATTTATTTAAATCATTATTTATCTCCACTAAAACATAAGAAACCTGATCTATTGGTAATTGATTAGTTGTTGCTTCTGATCTCCATTTATAATGTTGTAATTTGATGGCATCTCTTTTTCCTTTGTTCTCAGCGGTATAAATACCATGAATAGCAAGAAATCTCTTCCTAGAGCTTTGTTGTCCTTGTCCTTCAAGTTTCTTGTACATTTCATCATTTAAAATATTAGGATAAAACTGTTTTTGAAAATCCCAGATTGTATTAAATTCATTCTGTAAATCAGAGCGATAAAAATCAGGAATATATTTTTTTTTATTTAAAAGTTGTTGATATACATATTGTCCAGGTGTAATTTTATTTTCATATAATTCTTTAGCAATTGACATACCATCAATAGCATTTCCCTCATCTTCGCTTTTTGATTTTCTACTACTTTTATAACCTCTTTTTTTGTTAATTGAAAATAACACCCTTGCTAATTCTTTTAATTCTATTTGTTGGTTAGGTGCTTTAGCTCTTAATCTTAAAGTTTCATGAGTCGTGTTATATCCTGTCTCCGTTAAAACTGTTTCTTTCTCGATTATTTTATTTTTTAATAATACCTCAAATAAGTTTTCACGTCTTTGTTTATAACGTTGTAAGTTTCTTCTAGCACCTCTGTTTAGGGTTCTATCTGCATTTGTAGAAATTGGTTTTCCTTTATCAAAGTTTGTTTTTTCATCAATAGAAAGCGGATTAACTCTAACTCCAAGTTTAATGATTTCTGAATTTTCACTTTCATTTTCAGCTTCATTTACTAAAGCCCAACCGATTGATGTAGTACCTAAATCCAATCCTAATATTTTTCTCATTTGAAAAGAGTTTTAATTTTAACTAAAAATAAAAAATTAATAATTAGCCACTTTACGGAAAACCGTAATTAAATTTATTTTTTTTAATATATATTTGTATAACAATTTGAAATCAATTCACAATAAGGATTATTCCGTTGTGAAAACATTTAAAGCGGCATGAAAATGTCGCTTTTTTTATTATGTTATGGATAGAATTTATTTTAGTATGACGGTTGGTAAATGATTGATTTTTAGTTTCTAAAGGATGTCATAGTGTATGAAATGAGATTAAATCATTTAAACCTTGGGTTGTACTTCTCAGAAACGATTTAAAAATTAAATTGATATAAAAGGTAATTAATGGAAAGTATGTTGATGCAAGAGGACTAAATTTTTAACTACACAACTACAGTATCGATTCTTATAAAATAGTATCGAATTGTTGGACATTGGGGAAAGATAAAAACGGTAAAGCGTTAGATGAGTTGATGAGGTAGTAAGTGAGTTTTAAATACCAAATATAGATCGTATTTTATATACGATTCCTTTTTTTTCCTTGTCTCCAATGAAAAGTGTTTCTTCACAATCCAATAACTCAATTTTTTTGTTATTTCTATTATCAATTTTAGATAGATTAACAATAGTGCTTTGATTAATTTTTTCAAAACCATAAGGTTCTAATTTTTTCGATAGGTCGTTAATGCTAATTCTAACATTAGTTACAATGACATCATCTTGAGCTCCAAAAAAATGGACACAGTTTTTATTAGACTGATATTTTTTTATGTTTCGTGATGTGGAAATGTAGTATGTTTTATCAGGGTAAAAACCAATATCCTGATTAACTCCAATTGCGAGTGTTAATCTCTCACCTTTTTTAAATGTTTTTTTACTGCTTACTTTTCCAATCACCTTATTTTTAAGGATGACCTCAAATTCTTCAACCTCAAAAGGTTTGCTTAAGTATCCAGAAATATCTAAACTATTTATGATTTGTTTCTCATTATTAGTTGTTGAGGTTAAAAATATTATTTTTTTGTTTGTCGCAATTTTTTGAGCTAATTCTATACCATTATAAACAGGCATGTCAAAATCTACAATAAGTAAATCAAAGTCGTCTTCATTTATATTTTGATAAGCCTTTTTAGAGCTGTCATAACTTGCTATATGTTTTAACTCATAATCTTTTGATAGATTATCAATTTTAGTTTTAACACCTTTTAAAGTATTAGGATCATCATCAACCAATATATATCGTATCATTTAGTTTAAGCTTAAGGTTAATTCAGATAAATATTGATTGTTTGGTAATGTTTTATGTTCCAATTTGCTTTTTGGATAATAGGCATTAAGTAACTGCTGTAAAGCATTCAAACCAAAGTTAGAAGATTGAGAAACTTTACTGTCATAATCTAAGCGTTGTTCTGCACTATTAACCAAGCAATAACTTAATTGTTTGTCGTCATTTTCTTTTAAAATAATACTAATAAACGAATCTACATTATTTAAGGCGCCATGTTTTAAAGCGTTCTCAACAAACGGAAAGAAAAGCGTTGGTTTAATCTTGATACTACTATTTTGTTCTGAGTTTAACTTGTTACTAAAATTGATATTGGTATTTGGTTTAAGGTATTTAATAAGATCTAAAAACATATTAATATGTGCCAGTTCTTCTTCAAGGGTAGTGTGTTCTTTATTTAAAGCCGACACATTATAATCTAATAATTTAAAAATATTTTTTAGTGCTTTTATTGGTGGTACTTTACTTTTTTTCTCACCTCTTTTATAATTTATACCTAAAAAGGATTTGTAGCTATTGTCTGTTTCCTCAATGTCTTTGTAAATCTGGCTAATTACATTTTTAATAAAATGAGCACCAAGTCGTGTATTGTTAGCTTCAACGTTTTTATAGTCGACAAAACGCTCATAAGCTCTTTTTTGATAGTTATTTGTTTCTTTATGTTGTGCTATCTCTTTTTCTTTTTCACTTAAATAAGAATAGAATTTTTGCTTGTAATCTTCCATTTCTTTTTCTAACTGAAAAATTTCAGTAACCTTTTTATTCAGTTTTCTTTCTAAAGATTCTGTTTTTCTGAGTTGTTGATCAAATTTCGAGATGTTTAATTGCTGAGCATCTAGTTTTTCTTTTAATAATCTATTGTTTTTTCTAAAAGAACGCTTCTTATAAAGATTGTACCAATTTCTTATTATAACTAAAATTAATACGCATAGTAATATTAAAAATGCGCTTCTTAGTAATTCTATTTGCTCGGTTAATGCGTATTGATTATAAAGTACTGAATAGCGATTCATTTAATTACAGTTGGTGCTTTGGTTGATATTATATCCCAAATAAGTAGGTCAATATCCCAAATATAGTTGGTCTGTCACAAATTAGAAAATTTAATTGTAAACATCTAGATATTTACAGTAATAACAAGGGTTTAGCAAGGTGCTGAGCTTTTATAAATCTAATTAAAACCAAAAATTATGAGTAATTCAAAACAAAACAATCACAAATCAAATCAAGCAAATTCAAACAAAGGAACATCTGGAAGTAACAAGGCTTATAGTAAAGTGCATGGTAACAGAGGAAAACAGTTAAACCCAAATCAAAATTCTAAGAAGTAAAACTAACCAAATCTCATCCTTTTGTTAAGGATGAGATTAAAACCAAAAATCATGAAAATACTAAATTATAAACAAAGCCCTCATTTTCAACAGCGCTTAACACAGCGACAAATAGATCCTTTTCTAGTTTCTATGTGTCTTATTAAAGGAGATATGAAAACAATGGCGAGAAACAAAGTAGAGTATGTGCTTCATAAAGAAAGAATTATGCAAGCCATAGAACAAGGATATCTGTTAGCTAGAGATTGTCTTGGTTTGACAAGTTTAACAGTAGTGACTAGACAAAATATATTAATAACAGCTTTTGCTAAGTTTGGAGATACAGGGATTAACTGTTAAATAAAAATAAAACAATGATTTTAGACAAATACCAACTATATGGAGAAATCCAAAACAGAGGTTATTCATCAACCGCCAAAGTAACAGATGAAAGTGGAGAAATTTATTTTATCAAATGGATTAAAGGAATTGATAAAAATTCACAACCGAGTAAAATTCTTAACAATAAATTACGACACTTAAAAAAAGCAGCCCACTCTTCTCTTCCGAAAATTATTGAATATGAATGGGACGAAATCCAAAGTGCTTATTGCATCATATTTGAAAACAAAAACGCAACTTCTTTAGAGGAAAATGTTTTTGAAATCAAACCAACGCATTTTTTAAAAGGAATTGAACAAATTGCAAATTGTTTACAGCAATTGCAACAAAAACATAAACTAACTCACGGAGATATAACACCAGCAAATATACTTGTAGATGAAAACTTTGATTTTTACTTAATTGATTTTGGAATTTCAGATATTTCTGCAACATTAAGTCAATCACAAGAACTAGAAATTTTCGCAAAAGAATTTGCGTCACCTGAAAAATGGGATAGAAAAATCCCAAAGGGATTTTCCTATCAATCTGACATTTATTCTATTGGTAAAGTTATTGAATGGTATTTTGCAAAAAATGATATCAACGAATTTGAAGAAATTAAACAGTTAATAGATAAATCTTGCGAAAAACAACCTAATGAGCGACTTAATTATATTCAATTTATTGAAGATCTTATTAAAATCACTCAAAATAATTTATTTAATTCCGATTACTACATCTATACTTCAGGAGAAAATAATGAACAACTAATTAATGAGTTAAATGACAATAACAATAAAATTGAAGTTTGGAGTAATTCTAAAAATGAAAACATTATTCTTCTTGATATAATTACTAATTCTTTTATCGCGCATTGTTTATGGATAATAGATGAAAATGAATTAACAATTCGTAATTTCTGTAACAAGATAGAAGATGAAAACAAATATTCACGAGTTTCAAAATATGGAAAGAAGTTTAATGTTCCATTAACTTTTACTTCTCAATACCACCAAATTGATTATCATAACCTAACGCCATTTTTAAAAAAAATACAAAAAGAAAAACAACACGAGAGCGAGTATAGAAAAGGAAAAAAAGAAATTACTAAAGAATTAAAATTCTTTAAAGACTTACTAACCAGAGAAATGCAAGTTTTAGAAAAAAACTCATTAAGGTTACGTTATGTAGGTTTTGAGAAAAAAGGAAATTATGAAATTTCATTTAAAATTCAAGACAATGAGAAATACAGCAAGAACGGCTTAATCTTCTCTCACATTGACAAGGCAACGCCACCAAACCCAGAAGATTTTGAATTTATCGTAAGTGAAACTGCCGATAAAAAACAAATGAAAGACCCAATGGAATTTTCGGGAGTTGCTTATGATTTCAATACAAAAACAAGAATTCTAAAATTTAAGGATTGTGAAGGATTAGATTTTGAAAAAATCCCCAAAAATGGTTACATATTTGAAAATATCAGTAAACAAGAAGAGGAAAAGAAAAGACAATTAGAAGCAATACGAAAAGTAGAATATAATGAAGTTCAAAATAGAGATTTAATACATTACGTTTTTAATCCTACTGACTTGCAGGGCAAAAATCTTGAATTTCAAGAACTAACAAATGTTTATCAAACAGACGAAAAAGGTAATGACTTTGTATATAGTTTTAATCAACAAAAAGCAATACTAAATGCAATTAATAGAGAACCTTTAACAATTATTCAAGGTCCACCAGGAACAGGAAAAACAACTGTTATAACAGAAATAGTATTTCAAATATTAAATAAAAATCCTGATGCTAAAATTTTAATCACTTCTCAAACAAATGATGCAGTTGATAACGTGTTAGATAATCTATTGGAAAAAGAGATTCCAATTGTTCGATTAAGTGGTATTAGAAAACCAAAAGTAAGTTTGCAAAAACATACTTTAGACAGAAAAATTGAGGGTTGGAAAACTGAGGTTAAGAAAAAAGCGAAATCAAATTGGAATTTATATAAGTCTGAATTTAAGAAAGAACTTAAAAACGAAAATTTGATTATTCAACAAATATTTAAAGATTGGTTAGCAACAATTAGTTCGTTAGATGAAAATAGTAATATAAACCAAAAATTAATAGATAGCATTAGAGTAATTGGTGCAACAACTAATCATATCGCATCAAAAAAATATCAAAAATATAATTTTGAATTTGACTATGTAATAATGGACGAAAGTGGAAAAGCAACCACAGCAGAAGCATTAATACCAACAGTTTTAGCCCAAAAATTAATCCTTGTTGGCGACCACAGACAATTAAGACCAATGCTAACTGCAAATCGTGAAGTTGAAAAATGGTTGAGGGAAAAATTCAAAACTGATACAGACGAATTTGATAGTTGGGATGATTACTTTAATAGAGCAAGTTTGTTTGAACAGGTAATTACAAAAATTGATGATGATTATAAAAGTCAGTTAGAAGAATGCAGAAGAAGTTCAAAAGACCAAGTTTTACTAACTTCAAAATGTTTTTACGAACCTTTTGGAGATGAAGCAATCAAACCAGTTGAAAGACCAAAAGAAAAAGAACATAATCTTGATTTAAAGATTGATAGCTCAATCATATTTCTTGATATTGGAAATTCTTATAAAAGTGAAATTGACGGAAATGGTTCGTCAAGAAATAAATTAAGTGCTGAATTAATTCCAGAACTTCTAAATGGATTAGATAGGTTTGATAAAGTAAAGAATTATACAATTGGTGTTATCACAGGTTATTCTGCACAAGTAAGAGAAATAAGAAAAGTTGTAAGAAATGAAATTGATTATCGTAAACTAAAAAATGTAAAACCTAACAATGTAGTTATATCTGTTGTAGATAAGTTTCAAGGTTTAGAAAAGGATATTATCATTTTTGATTTAGTAAGAAGTCAGCAACAAACATTAGGATTTTTATCTAATGCAAATCGTATAAATGTTGCTTTATCAAGGCAGAAAAAACTATTAATTATTGTTGGAAATTTAGATAGCATATTAAGTGCAAAACCGCCAAAAGATTTAGAAAACACAAATCAAAAACCAGCATTACAAAAATATTTAAGTGAATTGAAGAAAGACTGGATTGTTAAAAACGTAAAACAAATATTTTAATGGACTTACAAGAAATACATAAAAAGTTAGACAAACAATGTCCAAGCAATTATAAGATAAATGAAATTATCCAATTTGCATATCCTTATAGACGAGTTCGAGTAAACGCAACTGTAAATAAATCGCCTGAAAAATCAATACAACAAGTATATTCAGTTTTTTTAAGAACAATAAAAGCGGGCTATAATAAAGAAGAACAAATAATTAAATTTTTAGGTCTTAATAAAGAGGATTTTATATTAAGAGAATTATACTTTCTACGTGAAAGAGGTTTTTTAGATTTTGTTTCAGGTATTTGGTTAGTAACCGAACAAGGAGAAGAATTTGTAAAAGATAATAGTATATTAAAAATTCTTGAAGAAGAAGAATTTGAATTTTTAATTGATGCAATATCAAATCAAGCGATTGAAAAGAATTTCAGATTATTTAGCGATAAAAACATTGAAAACAGATTAAATCCAGAGATTGATTATTCAATAAAAAATCCTGAATTACTTAAAAACAAAAACGAACAACTTTCTGACATTTATAAAAGAGAGAATAATGGAAAAGCATATTTAGTAGATTACGACAAGTCAAACATTAAGTTTGATAAAAAGGAAAATCACGATTATTATTTGATTGAATATATTCCAATAAAAGAAAAAGAAAGTGAATTAGAACCATATATTGAAGTTAGAAATACAGATAAAGATGTTTCGAAAGAAAAACGCCTTTCAAAATCATTATCTGAAAAATATCCAAATGTTATATATCAATTTACAACTTCCGACAGAACAAGTTTTGCAAGAATTCAAGAAGAAAATAACAGTGAACTTATAGAAGAGTTTAAAGTAACTGAAAACGAAAAAATGATAACTGAAACGCAAACACTTTCGGTTTGGGAAACGCAAGAGCAATTTTCAGAAGCATTAAAGACGGTTAATTCAAAGATTTTAATAGAAAGTCCTTGGATAAAACGTGCAACACTAAAATATATCAATAGTATTGAAAACGCTTTACAAAGAAATGTAAATGTGGTTATACTTTATGGAATAGAAAGTAATGACGAACATCATTACGGAACAATTGAAAAATTACGAAATTTAAAAAAAACATTCAAAAAGAACTTTCATCTTATACATTTACCTACTCATTTTGAAGAGCAAGGAAACTATAAAATGACAGGAACGCACAGGAAATTGATAATAAAAGATGATGATTATTACATACAAGGAAGTTTTAATTTTCTATCTTTTAATAAAGAAGAAGGTCAAAAAATAGCAAATGAAGAAAGTATTTTAATTCCTAAGAAAGTGAATGAAAAATGGAAGGCGATTTTTAAAGAATATAAATTAGAAATGGTTAATTAATGTAAATTATCTAACACCCAGATCTACTACATAACATATAGTAACCAAGACGAAGCAGTAGCAACTTACAAGTGTAAACTAAATTTGAACTCAGACAAAAAATGCATTATTACTACACGAGCCATCCATCATTGGTAACATTGAGTCTCCTTTTATAGGAAATGCACGATGTTTTCCTTTAGGTAGAAAAGGTAGTTTTGTTTTGGAAGTTACTCAATATATTCAGGATCATCATAGCCTGCTAAACATCCAACCGAAGTTTTAGCAGATACGATTTCAATTAAATTTTCATTATCATTATCATCAAAGATCCTAGAAATATATAGTTTTAATTCGTATTTAAATACACCACATTTTTTGTGTCCATATCATAAAATGGAGATTGACCAAATTGATTTTTTGCTAAATTGTTTATAGGAAAATAACGTCTAGTGAATAGCGCTTTTAAATCTGCAATATCTTTTTTGGTTGCAGGTTTATTTTCAGATGAGGTAAGTAAAGCTTTTAAACCATCTGCTAGTATATTACCAGCAGCAGCATTTCCAATTCCAGCAGCACTAATAGATTCACTTTTTGGTTGTGGTGGAGTAGTAGTTGCGCTTATATTGTCATTTTTTAGTTGAGAAGATGGTAGTGTATTCGATGCAGTTTTTCTATAATGGTATGCTTTTGATCGACAGGTATTACTGCAATATTTTTGCACACGTCTGCGTGTTGGTTCAAACTCATTATGGCAATAATCACAAGTATAATGTTTCATTTTTATAATTTAGCGTAAAACAAACGTTTGTTTTACGCTAAATTATAAATTATTCCTGAATATTAAAAATTTGATTTAATATAGCTTTTTCCGCTTGTTGCTCTGTAACTAATATTTTTTGTTTTGGTTTTACAGTTTTACTAGCCTTGTATTCTGCTGTTTTTTCTAATAAATTATCAATAAATGCTTTGTTATAAATAGGATGCTCTTTATTTATAACAAGTCCTGATAATTTTTCGCTTACAGTTTCGTCTATATTTGATTTAATGTTTTTAAAGTTAGTTTTAATTAGCTGTAAGACATTTAATCTATCTTCAGGCATTAATTCTGGATTAGGATAAAATTGTTTAATTAAATCTTCAAAATGTTTTCTGTAAGTGTTGAACTGAATATTAAAAATACCTCTGACTTTATTGTCTAAATTCTTAATTTGATTGGTGTTATTTTTAATCCAATTAGTAACAGAAAGACAACATTCCGCTTGTACATAATATTGATCTAATAGGTAGGAGAATTCAAACTCATTTAACTGGCTTTTTAATTGTAAAAGATCAAAAATGATTTTACCTAAATTAGTCATTTGGTTGATGTACTTTGTACCATCAGTATCAAAGTCATATTCAAAAATGTTCATAGGTTCACCCACGATTAGCAATTTTTGATCAAAGGTGTTTTTCAACATTTCTTTAGTGCTTTCGTCTAAAGTTTCTAATTCAAAGAAAATATTAGGCACAAAAAACACTAGGTTATTCCATGTTTTAAATGACAACTCAGTGTATGTTTTATGTAAATCTAATTTACTCATTTGTTTTTTAGCATATCAGAATAATCAGTAGGTAGTTCCGCATCAATATCACGTAAATATTTTTCTAAAGCCGACATACTTAAATGACCTGTAATTAACATTAATTTACTTTTTGCTTCAAAAGGAGAAGACTCCTTTACTAAAGCTCTATACAATTTAGTGATATAAGTATGCCTAAAACTATAAAGCCCATAATCTATACCCAAATCAAATTTTTGCTTGACATTTTTTTTAAATCGTTTAGAGTAAAAATCACGTCTGTTATTTAGTTTGGCATCCCAATGACCTCCAATTTGGTCTCCTGCAAACAATAAATCATCAGGATTAAATTGTGTAAGATCTGGTAGCTCTTTCCAAAGCAACTCAGGAATGATTTTAGTTTTTAGGGGACTGTTTTTTGCTTTAAACTGTATCGTTTTATTAGCAATATTTATATCCTTTATTTGCAGTCGACAAACTTCTATTGGACGTAAAAAATTATAGGATATAAATTTTATAAATAGCAATAAGACATGATCATTGTCCTCTAAGTGTTTAAAAATAGCCTCTTGAGTTTCTTGAGTATAAGTTTTATTTCTATTAGGAGTTGTCTTTAATGTTGGAATTTTTTTGACAAAATTTGACTTAATTAATTCGTTATCCTCTAAAACTTGAATAATACTACTTAATTCTGTTCTATAATTGTTTCTATTTCTTGCGCTTGTATTTTCTAAAACGCTATTTAAAAACTCAAAAGTGATCTTTTTTGTTAATTCATCAATGTTTTTTATGGATGGATGAGTCGTGTTAATCCATTTTAAAAAAACATCAATACGGTTTTTATATCCTCTAAAAGTTGTCACACTTACGACCTGTTTTTTATAATTAAGAGCAAAGTCAAAAGCCTCACGAATTTCCATTTTAGGCTCTTCAACTTTTTTCTCTATTTTTATTGGAGTAGTCTCTATGACTTCTTCAATTACTTTTATTTCAGTCTTAACTGGGTTTAAAGTTATAACAGGTTTTTCTATTTTCTTATTTAAACTAGAGTGCAATTGGCTATTATCTGCAAAAGGCGAATACCCTTGTTGTAAAAATTTAAGCAGTGTTTTTCGGTATTGAGTTAAAACTTGCATACGATCTTCTTTACTTCGATACTTATTTGCATCACCATAAAAGGGAGTGATACGTTTTAATTTACCTGTTTTTGGATTTCTATAAGAGAAATAAACGTACCAACGCTTCGATAAATCACCGTTAGCGTCGTAAATTTTAGGTGTTGAAAATTTCTTTTTTGTGTTCAAATCGTATGCATTATCGTATTCACTTTCGTACGCAAATGTAATAATCTGTTTAAAATTAAGCATAAAAAAAACGGTTTAGAAGACTAAACCGCTTATTTACAATCGTTTTACATTTGTAGCGAGAAGGGGGCACGATCCCCTGACCTCTGGGTTATGAATCCAACGCTCTAACCAACTGAGCTACCTCGCCATAATTTTGAGAGTGCAAATATATAAACATTATTCTTGTTGGCAAACATTATTTTAAATAAAAATTTTTATTTGAAATATTTTCTAAACTTATTAATTAATGTATATATTGGACAAAATAAAATTTACAAGACTACAATTAAATGGAAGATAAAATAAAGTACGAGATGGAGTTTGTTGTACATGCTTCACCATCATTACTATACCAATATATATCGACACCTTCAGGATTGTCAGAGTGGTTTGCTGATAACGTAAATTCTAGAGGAGAATTATATAAATTTATTTGGGATGGTTCTGAGGAGCAGGCTAAATTAATTACAAAAAAATCTGGCGAGCGTATTAAGTTTAAATGGTTAGCGGATGAGGATGAACCATATTTTTTCGAAATAAAAATTCAAGTAGACGAAATAACAAAAGATGTATCAATAATTATTACTGATTTTGCTGAAGAAGATGAAGTTGATGAAGCTAAAATGCTTTGGACTAATCAAATTTCTGATTTAAAACAAGTATTAGGTTCTGCCTAAAAATAAATACATTTAAAGTATATTTGTCCCATTGAAAAATGGGACTTTTTTTATGATAAATTTTAACGGTAAAATTCAAGAAAATAATTTAGTAATTTCTAATAATAATCGTGGATATTCCTATGGAGATGGGCTTTTTGAAACTATAAAAGCGGTACATGGTAAATTATTGTTTTTTGAAGATCATTACTTTAGGTTGATGGCATCCATGCGTATTATGCGAATGCAAATACCAATGGATTTTACAATGGAGTTTATAGAAGAGCAAATTATAAATACCTTAAAGGCTAACGATTTAAATACACAATCTGCACGTGTGAAAATTCAGGTTGATAGAGTGGAAGGTGGGTTATATTTACCTGAAAACAATACGATTAACTTTGTAATAAGTGTAAAAAAAATAGACAGTGATTTTTATCTTTTAAACGAAGAAAATTATGAGGTAGATTTGTTTAAAGATCATTATTTGTCTCCAAGTTTATTGACAACACTCAAATCAAATAATAAAGCGTTAAATGTAATAGGAAGCATTTATGCAAAAGAAAACAGATTAGACAATTGTTTATTAATAAATACTAATAAAAGTGTCGTAGAGGCCTTAAATGGAAATTTATTTTTAGTAAAAGGTAATACCATAAAAACAGCTCCATTATCTGATGGTTGTTTAAAAGGTGTTTTAAGAAAACAATTAATTGATATTATTAAACTTTTGCCAGATTACACCATCGAAGAAACATCAATATCTCCTTTTGAGCTTCAAAAAGCAGATGAGTTATTTCTAACAAACGTTATACAAGGTATCCAGCCTATTACTAAATATAGAAAAAAGGTATATGAAAATGATACAACAAAAATGTTGTTGCAAAAGCTAAATGTGAAAGTTAGATTAGGCTAATTATAACTTGGGTTTTCAGGTGCATTAGACCAAATGGAGTAGTCACCACCTAACTCGACCATTTTTTCTTTCCAAAGGGTTTCATAGCTTTTTTCAATAATATCTTTCTTATAGGTATTTTTTGTAACAACCCATGCATTGGATTTAAGTTCAGTTTCCAATTGGTTGCTTTCCCATCCAGAGTAGCCTAAAAAGAATTTGATATCATTTGCTGTGATTTTTTGTTCAGCAATTAAATTAGCGACAATATTAAAATCTCCTCCCCAAAAAATTCCTAAAGAAATCTCTACACTATTAGGGATTAAGTCTGGACGCTTATGTATAAAATATAAATTATCTTGTTCCACAGGGCCACCATTGTAGACTTTAAAAGAAGCATCTAATTCTGGAATTAAATCACTGATAGTATAATTTAAGGGCTTGTTTAAAATAAAACCTATAGCGCCTTCTTTATTATAATCAGTAAGCAGTACTATAGATCTATTAAAAGACATATCTCCTATTATAGAAGGCTCTGCGATTAGTAAGTCACCCTTTTCTGGTTTGGTTGTAGTCATTTTAAAAGGATTTGTTTCTTAAATGTAGCATTATTTATTTAATAAACAAAGTATATGATGTATATAAAATAAAAAAAGCCTTCAATATTGAAGGCTTTTTGAAATATTTTAAACAAATACTAGTTAACAGCATTTGCTAAATCAGAACCAGCTTTAAACTTAACTACGTTTTTAGCTTTGATTTTGATAGTTTTTCCAGTTTGTGGGTTTCTTCCGTCTCTTGCAGCTCTTTTAGATACTGACCAAGAACCAAAACCTACTAAAGAAACTCTATTACCTTTTTGTAAAGATCCTTCAATTTCGATTAACGCACACTCTAAAGCTTTCTTTGCAGCTGCTTTAGTAATTCCTGCGTGTTCTGCCATAGCATCGATTAAATCTGTTTTGTTCATAATTTTAATTTTAATTATTAATAAATAGTTGATTAACAGTTTTTGTTAAATCCTTTTACAAATTTATACGGATTATGCTACTATGCAAGTAATAGCAAGGGAAATGCGCACATTTGTTAATAACTTATAGCATTTGTTAATAAAGAGGACGTTTTTTTAATGGTTTATGGCAATATCAATGATACTAAGGGTTTAGCGAAGTTTTGCGTCTTCGTCAAAATTATAACCATTTAAAAGAGATTTTACTTCCATGTTTCGTTTTCCAGGTAATTTTAATTCTAATATAGTTATAAAACCCTCTTTAACAGCTACTTTAAGTGTAGATTTATTGCTAATAATTGTACCTACTTCTATATTATGGTCTTCAAATTCTTTTTCAGCTTTATAAATTTTGATATCTAAAACGTCGTCATTATTATGCAATTCGCACCAAGCAGCAGGATATGGGCTTAATCCTCTTATTTTATTGTAAATAGCTTCGATAGGTTGTGTAAAGTCTATTTTGCAGTTATCTCTGTTAAGCTTATATGCTGTTCTAGAAATGGCATCTTCGGACTGTGGTGTAGTTGTAACATCACCTTTTTCAATAAGTTTTATAGTGTCTATTATTAAGTCACTACCTAACATCATTAATTTATCATGTAGGCTTCCTGCGTTTTCAGAAGGATCAATTGCAATGTCCTTTTGCAAAATCATTTCGCCAGTATCAATTTTTTCGTCAATAAAAAAGGTGGATACACCTGTTTTTGTTTCACCATTAATTATAGCCCAATTTATTGGCGCTGCACCTCGATAGTTTGGTAGTAATGAGGCATGTAAATTAAAGGTGCCATACTTTGGCATATCCCAAACAACTTTAGGTAACATCCTAAAAGCGACTATTATTTGAAGGTTTGCCTCCAAAGCTTTTAATTCGTTTAAAAAATCGTCACTTTTTAAATTGGTAGGTTGTAAAATATTTAAGCCTTTTTGTTTTGCAAATACTTTTACTGCAGACTCGTGCATTTTACGTCCACGTCCAGCAGGTTTATCTGGTGCTGTAATAACACCAACTACATTATAGTCTTGATCTAAAATAGTTTTAAGGGTTGTTACCGCAAATTCTGGTGTACCCATAAATACAATTTTTATGTCTTTATTCATATATGTTTTAATTTATAACTATTAGTTTTTGTAAGTTCTACAATGTCATCTTCTAATAGTTTTTTTAGTGTATTGTTTATATCCTCTTCTGTAAAAGGTAACGTTTTAAATAATGTTTTAGAGTTTTTGTCTCCAAATTCTAAGCATTCAATTATTTTATTTTTAACTGTTTTAATATCTGTTTTAGGTTTCGCTTTCGCGGAAATACAAACACTGCAAATCCCACAAGGTTGTACATCTTTTTCACCAAAATAAGTTAGTAGTTGTATGCTTTTGCAAAGTTGGTCATTATTAATATAATCCAATACTGCTTGTACTTGTTTTTGTTTTAATGTGTTTTGTTGTTTAATTATTGATGCAATACGATTTATGGTTTTTTCGTCTTCACGAGGTTCTATAAAGGTAATTTGAGCATCTGTTTTATTAATAAGTAATGTAATAACTTCATCTTTAGCTAATTGTTCTAAAACATATACAAGTCTCATTTCTTTAATTCCTGCTTTATCAGAAATAAGACTGCTATTTATTTTTGTACTATGCTCAAAAATTCCGCCATAAGTTCTTAATATAGACTTTATAATAATTTCAAAATCTTTATGTGCGTCCAAGTATTTAAATAAGGCGTGACTACTAATTAAAAATTGGACCTCAATCCGTTTATTAAATTGCTTACTAAGCGTTATTATACTGGTATTGTCCAATATGTTTAAGGCGTTGTAAGTAGTTACAGTGTTAAATTTATAAGTTTTGCAAAACTCATTAAAATTAAAATCAAAGGTTTGATATGCACCTTCACCATAGGATATTTGAAAATAGCTACATAGTTTTCTGTAAACAATTTTTACAAAATCTACCGTTGGTAAAACTTTTAAAAACTGATTGTTTAAAGCAGTATTATCATTGTTGTTTTTTAAAATTACAGCATAAGCTTTAGCTTCATCACGACCAGCACGTCCCGCTTCTTGAAAATAACTTTCTATACTATCAGGTAAGTTAATATGTATTACTGTTTTTACATCAGATTTATCAATTCCCATTCCAAAAGCATTGGTGGCAACCATAACTTGTTTTTTACTACTTAACCAATCGTTTAAATGTTGGTCTTTAATAGTATTGTTTAATCCTCCATGATAGTAAGTGCTGCTTATGTTTTTACTTTCTAGGTATTGGGTTATTTCTAATGTTAGACGTCTGTTTCTAACATATATAATTGAGGGTTGTTTGTTTTTAAGCAATATGGCTTCAAGTTTAAAGTACTTATCCTCTTCTTCAAAAACCATATAAGCAATATTAGGTCTGTAAAAAGATTGTTTAAAAACTTTAGGACTAATAAAGTCCAATTCGGTTATAATATCCTCCACCACTTCTGGTGTTGCGCTTGCTGTTAGGGCAATAACGTTAACTGTTGGATGTAATTGTCGTAATATATTTATGTTTTTATAAGCTGGTCTAAAATCGTTTCCCCATTGACTAATGCAATGGGCTTCATCCACAGCAATAAGATTAACATTCATCTGTCTAATACGATCTTGCACTAGCTCTTGCTGTAAACGCTCTGGTGATAAATATAAAAACTTATAGTTTCCGTAGATACAATTATCTAAAAGGGTGTCTATTTCTTTATTTGGGATTCCGCTAGTTAATGCAATAGCTTTAATCCCTTTATTTAAAAGGGCATTAACTTGATCCTTCATTAATGCAACTAATGGAGATATTACAATACAAATACCCTCTTTAGCTAAAGCAGGTATTTGAAAACAAACACTTTTTCCGCCACCTGTTGGTAGCAATGCAAAAGTGTCTTCGTTATTAATTACAGCATTAATAATATCTTCCTGTAATGGTCTAAAATCCGTAAATTTCCAATAACGTTCTAATATGTTTATTGGATGCGCCATTACAATGCTTTAACAACATCAATTATATGTTGCGCTCTAGTCTCTATACTACCAAACGGAACATCTTGTAAGTGGTAATCGTATTTATTATAAGTTTTTAAAAGGTTTTTATGAATAATTTTGGCGTCTTCAAAACTTTCGTAGCGCACAGCATCACTTTGGTAAATTTCCTGCCAAGGTGCTAATATAAATACGTAATCGTACACATTATCTTGACACGATTTTACAAAAGCATCAGGATAATCTTCGTTTGCATATTCCATGTATGCCACAACGTCAGGAACACCTCTGTCTAAAAAAACAAATTCACTATCGCTATTTTCAGCGTCTTTATACTGTTGCTCGCGACCTTTTAATAATAGCTCGCTAAATAATAACGGTTGCGTTAAAAACATTTGATCAATACCTTTTTCTCTTGCTTCAAGCGTCACTTGACGAGAAATTTCTTCGTAGCAAGTATAGCCACGCTTAGTTAATTCGTTTATAATTGCCGATTTTCCTGTGCTTGGACCTCCTGTAATTACTATTTTTTTTGCTTTCAAAGGGAAATAATTTATTTGTAAAAATCCGAAATATATTCTTTAAAAAAAAATATAAACAAAATGGTATATTTGTTGCTTATTAAAAAGGTATGAATAAGACACCAAATCCAGAAGAATTTTACGCAAAATTAAAGGCGCAATTACAGGACACAGCGATGTGGCCAAATGAATATTTATATAAATTTATTGTATTATCCGATTTACAAAAAATAGCCGAAATTGAAGCTATCTTTGATAATATGGGATCAGTAATTAGAACAAAAGAGTCTAGTAACGGTAAATATACAAGCGTATCTATTAATGTAACAATGAAAAACCCTGACCATGTTATAGAAAAGTATCTTGAAGTTACAGAAAAAGTTGAAGGCGTGATAAGTCTTTAATTTTTTTTTGTATTTTGCACAAGCATTAGAGACTTCAATGCAACACATATAACTTTCTACACTTTTTTTATTTTGATAGACGACATAGAGTATAACACAGAGCGTGAACATTTAATTATTCCAGAGTATGGACGCCATATTCAAAAAATGATTAATCATGCTAAAGCACAAGAGACCAAAGAAGAGCGTAATAAACTAGCTAAATCTATAATAGCTGTAATGGGAAACATGCAACCGCATTTGCGCGATGTAGCCGATTTTCAGCACAAATTATGGGATCAGTTATTTATAATGTCAAATTTTGAGCTAGATGCAGATTCACCTTATGGTGCTCCTTCAAAAGAAGAACTGTCAGAGCGTCCACAACCTTTAAAGTATCCTCAAAATTTTCCAAAATATAGATTTTATGGTAATAATATAAAAACCATGATTGACGTCGCAAACACTTGGGAAGATGGGGAAATGAAAGAAGCATTGACATATACCATTGCTAATCACATGAAAAAGTGTTTTTTAAATTGGAATAAAGATACAGTAGAGGATGATGTGATTTATGATCATTTATATGAATTGTCTGATGGTAAAATTAATTTAAAAAATACAGACGAAGATTTAACAGACTCTACTAGATTAATGAAAGCCTCTAGTGGCAAAAAGTATTCTAACAGTTCTAATAAAAAAACAGGACAAAAGAAAAACAATAATCAAAACAGAAACAGAAAAAGATACTAATACTATTTATGGGAACATTTAAAATTGAAGGTGGTCACCAACTAAAAGGAGATATTCAGCCTCAAGGCGCAAAAAACGAAGCATTACAAATATTATGTGCAGTTTTATTAACTCCAGAAAAAGTAACCATAAATAATATTCCTGATATTATTGACATTAATAAATTAATTACCCTATTAGGTAATTTAGGCGTTAAAGTTAACAAGATAAAAGACGAAACTTATACGTTTCAAGCAGACGAAGTTAATTTAGACTACATGCAAACTGCCGATTTTAAAAAAGAGGGTAGTGGACTTAGAGGGTCAATCATGATGGTTGGACCTTTATTAGCACGTTTTGGTAAAGGGTATATCCCAAAACCAGGAGGCGATAAAATTGGACGTCGTCGTTTAGATACTCATTTTGAGGGATTTATTAATTTAGGAGCTAAATTTAGATATAATCGTGAAGACTATTTTTACGGTGTAGAAGCAGATAAATTAATTGGGACAGACATGCTTTTAGACGAAGCCTCTGTAACTGGAACAGCAAATATAGTTATGGCAGCTGTATTAGCACAAGGTACAACAACCATTTACAACGCTGCTTGTGAGCCTTATTTGCAACAACTGTGCAAAATGCTTAACCGTATGGGAGCAAAAATATCAGGTGTTGGTTCTAACTTATTAACCATTGAAGGTGTTGATAGCTTAGGCGGAACAGAGCATACCATGCTACCAGATATGATTGAAATTGGGAGTTGGATTGGTTTAGCAGCAATGACTAAAAGTGAACTGACTATTAAAAATGTAAGTTGGGATGATTTAGGACAAATACCTAATGTGTTTAGAAAATTAGGAATTACTGTTGAAAGAAAAGGGGATGATATTTACATTCCTGCACATAAAGATGGTTACCAAATACAAAATTACATTGATGGTTCTATATTAACAATTGCAGATGCACCTTGGCCTGGATTTACACCAGATTTGCTTAGTATTGTATTAGTAGTAGCTACTCAAGCAAAAGGTGAAGTTTTAGTACATCAAAAAATGTTTGAAAGTCGTCTGTTTTTTGTAGATAAACTTATCGATATGGGAGCAAAAATTATACTTTGCGATCCACACAGAGCAACAGTAATGGGTCATGACTTCAAGTCTCAGTTAAAAGCAACAACAATGGTGTCTCCAGATATTAGAGCAGGTATATCATTATTAATAGCTGCATTATCTGCCAAAGGAACATCAACAATTCATAATATTGAACAGATTGATAGAGGTTACCAAAAAATTGTAGAACGTTTACAAGCTATTGGAGCCAAAATAGAACGTTTAGAAGGAAATTAATACCTATGAAAAGCTTGAAAACACCATTAATTTTAGTATTAGTATTTACATTATTATCTTTTCAATCAATAGATAAGATATTAGGTAAATGGGAAATTGATAAAGTAACGGTCAATTCAATTGAGCAAGAAAAAGAAGAAGACAGGAATTATATTGAATTTTTGGAAAATGGTATAGTCAATTCGTATATAACTAATGAAGGCACTATTGATACTGAACATTCTGGTACTTGGATATATAATGTAGATGAAAATATACTAACAGTTAAAGAAGAATATGTTCCTGAAGAAGAATACAAAATAGTGAAATTAGATAACGAAAATCTTATTATGAAATCAGTAAATAAAGAAGAGGACGTTGTTATTGAAATTTATTTCAAAAGAAAATAAAATTATTAAAAAAAGCTTCAATTAAAAACTGAAGCTTTTTTTAGTTTTAAAAAGGTATTAGACTTACTATATATTATAAAAATACTGCTCACTAACTATTTTACCCTCCTTAACTTCATAAACACAAACCTCTTCCATTTGTTGTCTTCCTCTGTCTTTAAATGTACAATCAAAAGACATTTTTGCAGTAAAAAAATTACCTGCCACAACAGGTTCACTAATGGAACTAGCATGAAACGCTTCCATATTTTCTAGCCATTCTTTACTTTTATTCCAAATATTTTGTTTTCCAGAGGTTATTTCTCCTGGCATTCCTGGCATTTCTTTACAAACCACATTGTCTGCATATAATTGTTCAATACACTCTAAGTTTTTACCTTCTTTACACATATTAGCCCATTGTTGGGCAACTTCATTTGTATTCATAATAATTGATTTTATTTGAATCTAAAGATAGTAATAAATTGTAAATCAATTTATTAATGCTTAATAGTGAGTGTATTGATGTTTAGAAAGTATTGTAAAATATTACTGTTATTAATATTTAAAATTACTAATAAACGCTAGTTGAATTATTCCAAAGGTCAAATATACAAGAGATTAGCCAACCGCTTCCTTATACACCTTTAGACATCGTTCTCTAGCTTCCTTATGATCAACAATGGGTTGTGGATAGGTAAGTTCCTGATAGTCTGGAACCCATTGTTTAATATATTTATGTTGTTTATCAAATTTATCAATTTGAGTTGTTGGATTAAATATTCTAAAATATGGTGAGGCATCAACACCTGATCCAGCTACCCATTGCCAATTACCAACATTACTAGACATATCATAATCATGTAGTTTTTCGGCAAAATAAGCTTCTCCCCAACGCCAATCAATTAAAAGATGCTTGCATAAAAAACTACCCACTAACATACGTACGCGATTATGCATAAAACCTGTTTGGTTTAGTTGGCGCATGCCAGCATCTACTAATGGATAACCTGTTTTACCCTCACACCAAGCTTTAAATTCAGTTTCATTATTACGCCATTCTATACGATCATATTTTGCTTTGAAGGCATCTTTATGTGTTTGAGGGAAATGCCACAATATTTGCATAAAAAATTCTCTCCAAATTAATTCTTGCCAGAAAATTTCATTGTTTTCTGCAATAGCTTTTTTTATCATTTTTCTGATACTTACTGTTCCAAAACGTAAATGAGGACCCAATTTAGAGGTGGCATCTTTAGCAGGAAAGTTTCTAGTAGCTTCGTAATTTTGAATCAATGTTGGTGTAACTGTGTAGTCTTCTATTTTTTGTGATGACTGTTTAAAACCAATATCGGACAAGCTTAAGTTTGGCAATCTTGTATGTTCTACTAAATTGTTTAGGTAGGAATTTGTATAAAAAATTTCTAGATTATAAGATTTAAAGTTTTCTTTCCATACACGCATATAAGGTGTGTAGACAACATAAGGGTCACCATCTTTTTTTACAACTTCATCTTTCTCAAAAATAACTTGATCTTTATAGGTCTTAAATTTAATCTCGTTTTTTGATAATAAATTTTCTATTTCTTTATCTCTTTTTGTAGCATAAGGCTCGTAATCGTGATTTGTAAAAACAGTATCGATAGTATACTCATCCATCAAAGTTTTAAAAACATCTTTTGGATTATCATAATACATTGCAATACTACTTTGGTGTTCTGCTTGTAATGTGTCACGCATGTTTTGTAAAGTATTATATATAAAACTTACACGTGCATCGTCTTTAGGTAATTGATCTAATATAGATTTATCAAATATAAAAATTGGTAAAACAGGATGGTCAGATTGTAACGCGTTAAAAAAACCAACGTTGTCATCTAACCTTAAATCGCGTCTAAACCAAAAAATGTTTATAGGTGTTTTCATGTATTAATATTTTCCAAAAAGTGCTTCCAATTTTTTCGTTCTGTGATTAAAAATTTCTTCTAGTTTAGGTTTAACTATTATGGGATGTACTAGCTGTCCTAAAATGCCAAAAGGGACTTTATAGTCTATGATGTCTTCCATTTCTACACCACCATCAATTTCTTTAATAAAGTGTTTGTGGTGCCATAAGGCATAAGGTCCAAAACGCTGTTCATCTACAAAATATTCACCATCTTTAACGTGTGTTATTTCTGTTACCCATTTTGTTTTTATACCTAAAACAGGTGTCACAATGTATTGTATAATTTGTCCTGCAAACATGGGTCTATCTGCTCCAGACAAGATATTAAATCCCATGTAATCTGGAGTTATTGTTTTTAGGTTTTTTGGGTCTGATAAAAAATCCCAAGCTTGCGCTTTAGTAATTGGTAAGTTTTGTTTTTTATGTAATCTATAAATTTTCATAATAATTAGTCTAATTATATATTAAAATATAAGCGTTTAATGAAGTAGCAATTATTAGCCATATGATATATGGAAACAATAAATAACTTAGATTTTTGAGTGTTTGTTTATACTTAACAAATAGATATAAAATGACAATAGTTAATGCTACAATGACTATTAAAGCTAGAAACACTTGATGTAAATTGAAAAAAATATAATTCCAACTAACATTTAAAAATACTTGTAAAACATAAACTGAAATTAATTTTTTACTTTTTACAAGTGAAAATAATTTGGATAGGTAAATCGAAAAACACAGCATTATTAACGTCCATGCTACACCAAAAACCCATCCTGGTGGTGTCCAAGGTGCCTTATTTAAATTAGTGTACCAATCTGATAAAGGACCATTATCCATTAACCAGCTTCCAAAGGCTAATCCACCAAAATTAATGACGCTAAATATTAAGAAAAGTAAAAGTTGTTTCATTTTAAATATTTAGTGATTTTTGAACTATTTGGATTAGAAGTAGAGTATAGGTAGTCTAATAATTGACCCTCTGGACTAACAATGTATTTTTGAAAATTCCACTTTACGGATGAATTACTTTTACCGTTTTTTTGTTGTTGCGTAAGCCAAGCATATAAAGGATGTTGATTGTGTCCTTTAACATCTATTTTTTCGGTAATTAAAAATGAAACTCCATAATTTACTTCACAAAATTCTTCTATCGCATTAGCATCTCCAGGTTCTTGATTTCCAAATTGATTACATGGCACTCCTATAATTTGTAATTTATCTTTATATGTATCGTGTAAGATTTGTAAATCTTTGTATTGTGGTGTAAAACCACATTTGGAAGCAACGTTAACAAATAAGATGTGCTTGCCTTTAAAAGCACTTAAATTAATTGGTTGTCCTTGCAAACTATTAATTTTAATATCGTAGATGCTTGGTAGATTTTTTAAATCAATTTTAGGATTACTTCTAGAAAAAAAAGTAGCAACAAATGCTTTAAATGGATTCATGCTATTATATTTTAAAACTTACTATACCGCAATCCATTTCAAAGACTTGACCAGAGAGTGACAAAGCTTTGTCTGAGGTTAAAAACTGGGCCATTTCTGCTACTTCTTGAGGATTTAAAAACTTTTTAAGAGGATGTCTATCTGTTATGTTCTCAATCATTTTCTCATTACGTAATAGTTTAGAGGCTAATTCAGTGTCTGTAACCGTTGGTGCAATAGCGTTAATCCTAATAGTTGGAGCCATTTCTGCTCCTACAGATTTAACTAGTCCTTCTATTGCACTTTTAGAGGCAGCAACGCTAGCATGAAAAGGCATACCTAATTTTGCAGCGACAGTACTAAATAATACAATGGACGGATTGTTTCCTTTTTTTAAAGGGTCAATGTACTTTTGTATTGCTTTAACTGCGCCAATGACGTTAATTTCAAAATCTGCTCTAAAATCATCTAATTTTAGTCTACCTATAGGTTTAAGATTAATACTTCCTGGACAATAAATTAGTGTGTCCACTGCTTCTATATCAGGTAATGCTTCAGTTAGTATGTCACAATTATGATGTGTAAGGTTATCATGCTCAAAGTCAGGTTTAGTGCGACTTATGTTTATTACTTTGTGCGTGTTTAAAAAAGTTTGTGTAATGGCTTTACCAATACCTTTACTTCCTCCTATAATTATTAAATTTTTCATGGTTTTTTTTGATTTTTAGGTATAAAAAAAGTGGTATCAATAAGATTTCTCCTATTAATTAATACCACTTAATATGTCATTTGGATTATAATCTAGTGCCTATGCAGCAGACGGTCTTCCTTTTAATCGTTTTTCAATCTTTTGTTTGATAGCAGTCAAATCTTTCATAATATCCATTAACTTAGGATCTTTGTTTTCTTTGTAAAGCTCATTCACACCAAGTATTAAATCTTTAGCTTCTCTTGACGCAAGAATACGATCACTTGTTGTAATAAACTTGTGCTTTTTTTCTGTAAACTCTATTGCTTTTTCTACGATACTCATAATGCTACTCTTTTAAATAATTTTGTAATTCGGCTATTTTTTCTGGCGTATTAAATTTTCCACCATAAAAAGTCGTCACTGTTGCAGAAGTTTCATCTTTAATGCCTCGTGACGATACACACAAGTGTTTGGCATCAATTATAACAGCAACATCATCAGTTTGCAATGCGGCTTTTAGCTCTTCTGCTATTTGGTTTGTTAAGCGTTCTTGTACCTGAGGACGTTTAGCGAAATACTGTACAATTCTGTTTAATTTTGATAAGCCTATAACTTTCCCTGAAGAAATATAAGCTACATGAGCTTTACCTATAATGGGTACAAAGTGATGCTCGCAATTGGAGTAGAAGGTAATGTTTTTCTCCACCAACATTTGATTGTATTTGTATTTATTGTCAAATAACGCAATTTTTGGCTTATTTTGAGGGTTTAATCCAGAAAATATTTCATCAATGTACATTTTAGCCACTCTTTTTGGAGTGCCTTTTAATGAATCATCTGTTAAATCTAAACCCATAACATCCATTATTTCTTCAAAAAGTATAGCAATTTTTTCTTTCTTTACTTCATCAGAAAACTTGAAAGCGTCACGCTTCATAGGTGTTTCAAGACCTGTGTACATGTGATCGTCTCCAATGTCTTGATAGTCAATACCATTAAGGTCTTGATGGTTTAGGGCTGGCATTATGTCTTGTTTAATCATTTTATCTTTTTATATGCTGTATTTGGTCAATCAAGCCAAATCAAAGCAGTTTTTGTAAATATCTAACGTTTAGATATTTTATTGTGAGTAATTTGTTTTTGTCTTGAGCATTTAAAGCGTCCATCCTCAAACACTCTTTTTTTGCTGTGTTTTGTATTTCTACCTTGCACTCTGGCTCTCCATAACCTGAAGCTACTAGGTTTCATTTCGCGACGCATTAATGTAATAACGTCTTGTTCTTTTAACCCAAATTGAAATGTTATAGCATCAAAAGGTGTGCGATCTTCCCATGCCATTTCAATAATACGATCTATTTCTTCAATTGTAAATTCTTTTGTCATTTAAAGTGGCGAAAAATTAAATTGTTCGTCATATTTTATCTTCTCATTCATTAATTTATCAAAAAACTTTTTATTCTCTTTAAAGGTTTTATTATTTCTAAAATGAATAAATTTTCCGTTTGAGTGAATACTAGACCCATTTGTTTTGTAAACTACTAGTTGGTAATATGGTATGGCCCAAGTAAAATTTTTCAAGCCTTTTGTTATGTGTATTAGTATACCAATTGGTCTTAACTCTATATTCCCATAATTAGTATCACTAACTGTATTCAAAATTGATGCCATATTAGGACTAACTTCGTCAACAATCATTCTTTTTGATCCTACACCTCTCATCTTAATAGATTGTATAAGACTAAAAGGTTTACCAACGATGTCATCAATTAATTTGTTGTTCTCCTTATTAGTATGTGTTGTATTTAGTAACAAAATCTGTTTTCTGGTTAATTATACTCAAATATACAAAATGTTTAACCTTTTTAAGTTAACATTAAACAATATTTAACATATTAAATTTAATTATCCTTAAATAGAAGTAACTTATTGATTGCGAAGTAATTTATTCCGGTCCCTTAAGGTATGTCGTTTTAAGATACGATAACTTTCTTTTTTTATCAAATCGTTGTCTTTCATGCTCCATAACGTTTCACTAGCAAAAGTTCTAGTTTGTTTTTCGTCAATAATTGGATAAGGATAGTCAGTTCCAAGCTGAAAGCCTGTCAGTTGTTGATCAAAATAGGACATTTCACTAGGGTTATGAATAAATGGCGCTTCTAGACATGCCAATTCCGGAACCCACTGTTTTATAAATTTACCATCAGGATCATGTTCGATACTATTTTTTAAAGGATTGTAAATACGTAAGGTGTTAATTCCGGTTTCTCCTGCTTGCATTTGTATTTGCGGATAATGAATACCAGGCTCGAAGTCTAAAAATAAGCTTGCTAAATACTAGCTCATGTCTTGCCAAGGTTGCCATAAATTATGTGTAAAAAAAGAAACTACTAAGGCTCGCATCCTGAAATTTAGATAGCCAGTTTCTTTTAAACAACGCATGCATGCATCTACTAAAGGAAAGCCTGTTTGCCCATTCTTCCAAGCGTCTTGATATTTTAAATTAACAGGTTTATTAAGCTGATGGTAGCCTTTGTTTACACTTTTAAACTCCATAAGGTGTTCCATTTCAAACTTTTGAATAAAATGTGCTTGCCAACGCAGTCTAGATACAAATGCATTTAAATGACGTTTGTGTTTGGTTTGCTTTACAACGTCTGATGCGCCATTTATAACTTGTTTAATCGATAAATTTCCCCAAGCAATGTAAGGTGATAGCCTACTGCAGCCTGTTCTGGCTTCTAGAGGTTTAGAGATGTGGTACATGTAGTTTTTGTATCGTCCGTTGTAAAACGATTGCATGTATTTTAAACCTGTAGTGGTGCCTCCTTTTTGGAACTTTTTTGAGTAGTCCGTTTTCACGGAAATTGTGTTTAGTTTCGATTCAAGCGATTCAATTTGATTTATATTTAGTAGTTGATTTGGTTTCGGTTGAAACAGAAACTCTGCTTGCATCATATAATTGTCCCAATTCTGATACCATGTATTTCTGTTGCTTAGTCCACGTTGCACACCATTATTGTCATTTTCTGACCAAACAATAGTGTTTTTGGCCGAAAATTCCGCGAAAGCGATATCTCGTTTAAACGTAGATAAAATACCTGTCTCTTTATGAGAAAATACGTTTGTGACGTTAAAAGTTGTGTTGATGGTTTTTATAACCTTTTGGATGTCATTTTGGACAACCATTATTTTGGAATTGTATGGTTTTAATTGTGCGCTTAAATCTTCTAAAGATTGTTTTACAAAGTCCCAATGACGCTGGCTATAATGTTTGTCTTGTAATAAAAAATCTTCAAAAGTGTAGAGTAGGAGCGTGTGCTGACCTGAGTTTAAAGCATTAGTAATGGCTTCGTTATCTTGTAGTCGAAGGTCGCGTTTTAGCCATACTATGCTTAGGTTTTGTTTCATTTTTATTGATTTCTCTTTATTGCTTCTCGATACAATTTGTTCGTGCCTCACAAATCACTCGAAGTGACGTTGTGTGATTGTTTTACGTTTTTAATTCTGTTATTATCTATTCTTTTACGTAATCGTCACATCGCGTGATGTTTAGTTTTTTACTTAAAGTTGTATCGAGATGTTTCTTTACTGTTTTATTACTTCTCGATACAATTTGTTCGTGTCTCACAAATCACTCGAAGTGACGATTGTGTGATTATTTTGTTTTTTAGTTTCTGTTATTATTTTATCGTAATCGTCACATCGAGTGGTTTTTAGTTTTTCTCTAAAAATTGTATCGAGATGTTTTTTAAAAACTATCAGGATTTTCAATAATTTGTTGTGCTCTTTCTTTTAGGCTACTTAATTGTTTGGCTTCCATTTTATCTAATAGGCTATACATCATTTTCATTCTGAAATTGTCACCTAATTGTTTGCGCTTGTCATCCAAAAAATTCCAATACAAACTATTAAAAGGACATGCTTTGTCTCCTAATTTTTCTTTTTTATTATAGTGGCAACTGTCGCAGTAATTTCCCATTTTATGTATGTAACTTCCGCTAGATACGTAGGGTTTTGTTGCTATTTTTCCGCCATCTGCAAATTGACTCATTCCTCTGGTGTTAGGAAGCTGAACCCACTCTACAGCATCCACATAAATACCCAAATACCAAGCGTCCACTTTGTCAGGATGTATTTGTGCTAATAATGCAAAATTACCAGTAACCATTAGGCGTTGGATATGGTGTGCATAACCATTGTCCAAACTATTGTTAATGGATTGTTTAAGGCAATTCATTTTTGTGTTTCCTGTCCAATAAAAATCTGGTAAATTATTGTTGTTTTCAAGATAATTAAGCGTTTTATATTCTGGCATTAAAGCCCAATACATGCCACGCATATATTCTCTCCAACCTAAAATTTGCCTAATAAAACCTTCTACTTGACTAATATTTATATCGTCGCCATGTTTGCGCCAATAATTAAGTACAGTATCGACTACGTTTTTAGGCGAAATTAATTTTAGATTCATTGCAAAAGATAACCTAGAATGAAATAAATAAACTTGGTCTGTGTGCATGGCATCTTGGTAATCTCCAAAATGAATTAGCAATACTTCGCAAAAATATTTAAGTTGCTCTAGTGCTTGTTGCCTATTTATAGGATAACTAAAGGTTTTGGTGTCTAAAGTACCTATGGTTTTAATATCCTCTTTTTCTATTAGCGTTACAATAGCTTCAATATCGTTTTTGAAATATTTGTAAGGCGGAATAGGATGTTCTGCTTTCCATTTATTGCGGTTACTTTTATCGTAATTCCATTTACCGCCTTCAGGTTGTCCTGCAACCATTAGTATATCGTGTTTTTTACGCATATCACGATAAAAATTTTCCATTAGGTATTGTTTTTTACCTTTAAAAAACTGTTTTAAATCTAGACGTTTTGTGTAAAAATGTTCTGTTAAAAATGCTTCTGTATCTATATCTAACGATTTACAAAAAGTTGACAATTGCTGGTCTAATCTATATTCGTCAGGTAATTGATATTCAAATTTAGTAATGTTATGTTCTTCAATTAGTAACTTAAGGTTGTCTGTTAAGCTTTGCGTGTTTTTACTGTCGTCTAATTTTAAATATTGTACAGTAAAACCTTGGTCTTTTAAATGTTGACCAAAATCACGCATGGCAGCAAAAAAACCAATAACTTTTTGGATGTGATGAGTAACGTAGTCGGTTTCTTGACGCATTTCGAACAAACAATACACTGTATTTTCCGGAGTGTTTTTGTACCAGCTGTGTTTACTGTTTAGTTGGTCGCCAAGTATTAGTCTTAATGTTTTCAATGGTAATTAGTTTTTTTATTTATTTTAAAAGTGCTTCGCCTTTTAGGTCAAACCTTCCGAGTTTTCTGAAGAAAACTCACCTTCCTTTAACTAAAGGAAGGAGTTTGCAACCGTTGTGATCTTGGACTGATTTCAGACTGACGATGGTGTTGTGCTTTCTGTTTTATGTCACACTGAGCGCAGTCGAAGTGCTTGTTTAATTTTTTTGTATATTTTTAAAAGTGCTTCGCCTTTTAGGTCAAACCTTCCGAGTTTTTTTAAGAAAACCCACCTTGCTTTAGCTAAAGGAAGGAGTTTGCAACTGTATAAGTTTTGTGTTATAATTGTCTTGACACGCTACGCTCGTGACTATTAAATCACTGAAGCTAATGTGTTTAAAAAAGGATATCTTGCAGCCATAAGCGTTGATATTTCCCGTTAGTATCATAGCGTTCTGCTTGGAGTTTTACGTTAAATTTTCGGTCTCTTGGATCGTTTCCGACGCCTGCAACATACATCCAGTTTCCGTAGTTACTGTGCACATCATAATCTATAAGCATACTTTCAAAATAACTTGCTCCAATACGCCAATCTAATTCTAAAGATTTTGCAAAATAGCTGGCAACGTTTTGTCGTCCACGATTACTCATCCAACCTGTTTTTTTAAGCTCAAGCATGTTAGCATTAACAAAAGGTTCTGCTGTGTTACCATCAATCCATTGTTTAATTTTTGTTTGATTTGTAGACCAGTCGTATTGCTTGTTTAAAATGCCACCTATTTTAAATAGTTGGTTACCATGTTTTAAGGACACGTATTTAAAATAATCGCGCCAAATCAATTCAAAAATTAGCCAATACGTAGATTCATTTTTTAAATGTTGGTTTTCAAAACGTTTGACTTGGTAATAAATTTGTTTTGCAGACAAACTTCCGTTTGCTAACCATGGCGAAAACTTAGAGCTAAAGTCTGTACCTATTAATCCATTTCTAGTTTTTTTATAAAAGCCTAGTTTTTTGGTTTCGAAAAAATAATTATTTAACCGTTTTAAAGCTTCGGTTTCTCCTCCTTTAAAAGGAAACGCATTATTAGGATGCGGAGTAATAGCATCCAATCCTAGATCTTTTAAAGTCGGAATTGTTGTGGTGTTTGTTATGTTGAAGTTTTCAGCTGTAGCTGAATTAGTGACGTTTAAAGGTCTGATTGTACTTAGTTTTTCGCATTGTTTCCTGAATTGTGTGAATACGTGAGGCAATGCTTCCGTTTTAAACGGAATATCTTCCGGATGGTATAAAAACTGGTCGTAAGTTTCAATATATTCTATGTCATCTGTAAGATTAGCTTTTACTTGATTGATAACAGAAACCTCTTCGTCTGTCCATTCTTTTTGAAGATAAATAGCCGAAATGTTATGTAGTTTAACTAAGTCATGGATGGCATGTTCTGGAGTTTCCGTGTAAACGAACAACGGAATATTAAGCTGCTTTAACTGTTGCTTTAAATCCGTTATAGTCTCAATTAAAAACTGCCCTCTAAAGTTTTCTGTCTTTTTAAACCCAAAGGGAGATAATTTAAACTGTCTTGGGTCAAAACAATAAACAGCAATAGTAGATGTGTTGTTTTCTATTGCATTTTTAAGTGCAATATTATCTTGAGTTCTTAAGTCGTTTTTAAACCAAACTAAGCTGTTTTTGTTTTGTTTCGTCTGCATTTTTCACTACAATATTTTACGTCATTCCAACTCTTTTCCCATTTTTTACGCCAAGTAAAAGGTAATTGGCAGGTTGGGCATGTTTTGGTTGGAAGGTTTTGTTTTTTTATATTTTTAGGCATTGGCTAATTTGTTAATCATCCCTTTAAAAATAAAACCATGAAAAGGGAGTACGCTATACCAATACAAACGACCAGCCAATCCTCTAGGTCTAAAAGTAGCACGTTGGTAAACTTTACCTTTGGCCACTCTAAATTCTAACCAGGCTTCTCCGGGAAGTTTCATTTCCGCAAAGAGTATTAGACGCTGTTCTTCTTTGTCTGCTAAAAGGACACGCCAAAAGTCTAAAGCATCTCCAGTTTTAATTTTAGTTTTATTAGTACGTCCACGACGTAAACCAATACCACCAACTAGTTTATCTAAAAAACCTCTGATTTTCCATAAAAACGTACCGTAATACCAACCGTTTTCGCCACCAATAGCCCAGATTTTTTCAAGTGTACACTGCTCGTCTTTTACTTTACGTTCTTTTATGTCTGTAAAACAACCATGTTTTGGTACTTTTAAATATTGTGTGGAGGCTCGTTTTTTAAATCGACTATTAATAAGTGCATCTTTCCAACTTGAAATAATATCGTTACCTTCAATCTTTACAAAAGCTAATTCTACAGCTTGTTTGTAGGACATAGGAGTGACGTCTAATAATTGGTTGATGTTACTTTTTTCGCCTATAATTTCAATTCCCATGCTATTTACTAATGATGAAGCCAATTTATAAGACGTTGACGTTACAAAATATAGCCAATAGCTGGATAGTTTTGGGGTCATTACAGGTACAGTTAATATGTAGCGCTTTAATTTTCTGGCTTCAGCAAATTTTAATAACATTTGCTTATATGTCATGACTTCTGGTCCAAAAATATCGTGTGAAGTATTGTATAATTCTGTGTTTCCTAGACCACGAATTAAAAATGTTAATACATCTCTAACGCCAATAGGTTGTGTTTTTGTATTTAACCATTTTGGAGCTACCATTACAGGAAGTTTTTCTACTAAATCTCTTATAATTTCAAAACTAGCACTTCCAGAACCTACAATTATACCTGCCTTAAAAACAGTTAAGGCGTAGTGCTGGGATTGTAAGGTTGTTTCGACATTTTTTCTAGATAATAAATGCTTGGATAATTTGGTGTCGTTTGTAATACCACTTAAATAAATGACTTGTTTAGCGTTAGTTGTTTCAATATAGTTTTTGAAATTAACTGCGCAGTCTTCTTCCATTTGATGAAATTGATCTACCGAATTTGACATAGAATGAATCAAATAATAGGCAGCATCAATATCTTTTGGAATATTACTTAAAGTTTCAGGCTTTAGAAAGTCAGCCTCGATAACGTGTAAATTTTCTTCTTCAGAATATTTACGTTCTGTACGTAATTTACCTCTAACTGCACAAACTACTGTGTGTCCTTGCTCTAATAGTAACGGGATAATGCGCTTACCAATGTAACCTGTTGCTCCTGTTACTAATATTCTCATGGGTTTGGTTTTAGTTTATGTAATTTTATTTATTTCTGTTCATTTTGTCTTGAAACAAAACGAACCAAAAATTCAAATCATTTTGAGGAAATTCCTGCGGAACATTCGTTCTCGAAATTTCATGCTTGAAGCTTTGCTTCGCAGTTACGTTACTTCACTCTTTATTTCTCCAAATTGATGATTCCGACTGTGTCGAAATTTGGAACTTTCTATCTGAAATAGTTGGTTTTATTTCAAACTATTTTCTTCTTTTTATTTATTTTTTAGGTCTTTGGTATTCTAAGCGTTTTTCTAATTTAGGGATTGTATATCCATCTAAACCATTAATGGCAGCAATATTTGCTTTGGATAGATTTATAAATCCATCATCTTCTAATAAATCACCATTAATGTACAAGCCTTGAATTTCTCCGATTACTAATATGGTGTTATTTGCTTGGATTAGATATTCTTCAATAAATTTCATTTCTAATTGGATTGGAGCCCTTTTTACAAATGGCGCTTTACAATTATCTTTGTATTCTGATTCTAAACCAGTCATATCAAATTCTGAAATCGACTGGTCGTATTTAGCAGAGGTATGATGTGCGTCTTCAAAATTGTTTAAATCAATGTGATTTATAGTATAAACGCCTGTCTTTTTTATGTTGTCATACGTGTGACGTGTTACCGTTGTTGGTCTGCAAAAAAAGCCCAATAAAGGCGGATTGCTACCAATGTGTGTTACCGAACTAAATACAGCTACATTTTCTTGTCCCTTGGTAGATTTTGTGCCAATTAAATTAGCACTTTTAAAACCAGAGCAACTATTAATTAAATTAATTTTATATAAATGCTCTAATTCCTGAATCTGTTTTAAATTAAAATAAGCCATTTATAACGTTTTGTAATTGTTAATTTGAACGTCTTTTGCTTTTAAATCAAACATTAAATTATACAAACCAAAGAAGGTTCTGTTTATGTAAATAAAGTGCTTAGAACCTCGGTTTCCATTCATTTTTCTTAATTCTGTACTTTTACTGTAACGTTGTCCCATTTCTGAAATAGCGTTAAAAAATTTAGGGTCTGAGAAATCAAAACTTTCCTCGTGAAAAGGTTTTGTAAATAAGCTTAATAACTCATGAAACATTGCCGAGAAAAAATCTAATTCTTCTTGAGTGTCTTCTTCTCTTAAAATCTCTAATTCGTACATTTTAGCGGTAAACGCTTCTTTATTGTTGATTACCTCTGGTTTTGCTAATTCAAAATAAGGCACGTAAAAATCTTGAGGTACTTCTTTCATACATCCAAAATCTAAAGCAATTAAATCGCCAGATTTAGATACTAAAAAGTTTCCTGGATGTGGATCTGCATGTACTTTTTTGATAACATGCATTTGGTACATATAAAAATCCCAAAGGGCTTGTCCTAATTGGTTTGCTTTATTTTGATCTGTGTTGTATGCAGTAAATTCAGAAAGGTGTTCGCCTTCCATCCAGTCCATAGTTATAATACGCTCGGAAGATAATGCTTCGTAATAGTTTGGAAACTTTAAATTAGGGATGTGCTTACAAGCTGCTACAATTGCTTTGCTTTGCTCAACTTCTAAAATATAATTAGTTTCTTCTACTAATTTGTTTTCTACCTCTTGAAAGTACTTATCAGAGTCCTTTCCTTTAATATTGAACATTTTTATGGCAATAGGTTTTACCATAGCCAAATCGCTAGCAATGCTATCTGCAACACCTGGATATTGAATTTTCACAGCAAGTTTTTTCCCATTCTTTTCGGCTAAATGCACTTGTCCAATACTGGCTGCATTTACAGAATTTAGATTAAAAGTGTCGTAAATTTGGCTTGGTAATTTCCCGAAATATTTTTTAAAAGTTTTACTAACTAAAGGCGCAGAAAGTGGTGGTACAGAAAATTGTGCCAACGAAAACTTCTCTACATAAGCTTGTGGTAAAATACTTTTTTCCATGCTTAACATTTGTGCTACTTTAAGCGCACTTCCTTTTAATTGCTTTAAACCATCATAGATGTCTTCAGCATTGTTTTCGTTAAGTCTCGCTTTAGCTTCGGCTTCAGTTTTGGTGATTTTATCACCATAGTATTTTAGGTAATTAACACCAACTTTTGCTCCAGTAGTAACAAGTTTAGTTGCTCTAGAAATTTTTGAAGTTGGTATTTTGTCTATCGTTTTCAATAGTTGTGGATTTTAGTAATAATAAGTATCCAGAAGTTTTAGAAACTTCTTTTTGCTCTGAATGACAATTGGAAGTCGTTGTTTTTTAAGAATTTCGCTTAGGATAATTTTAATTATTCATCTTAACTTTTTCTTTAAAGATGAATTTTCCAAAGTCAATAATACTTTTTAGGGGCATAACATTTAGTACATCAAAACTTGTGTTTACAGATTTTTCTATAAAAATGTCTGTTTTTTCAAATGAAGCAGAAGTATCATCCATCCAAAACTTCATGGTTAATAATAATTGTAACCATGCAGTTTCTTTAAGCCCTCTGTCTTGAATTTTGTTTAGCTGTTCTTGCTTAACATCAATAAGCTCGATACCTAAATCTTTTATATAGTGTATGAAACTTGTTTTAAGTTCTGATAAAGCAGCAAAACCTTTTAGACTATTTTTGTGTTTATGTAAAGCATACACCACATAACTTCTGTTAGCGGTAAGGTTTTCAAAAAAGGTAAAATAAAAGCTTAGTAATTTATTTCTAGGCTCAAAGTGTGCATAATCCTCACTAGCTTCTAAGGCATGATGTGTGTTATCAAAAAAGGCTTTAAAGATGCCTTTTTCTATAGCATCAAATGTTCCGAAGTGCTCATAAAATTTAGATTCCTCAAAATTATTGAGCTTCGCAAATGCGTATACTGATTTTGGTTGCTCGTTATGTTCTAAGACATAATCCATGTAAAATGAAATAATGTCGTTACTGCTTATATTTTTCTTTTTTGCCATCCTGTGAAAATTTGATAGCATAAAGATACAAAATGTTTAACGATGTTTGGTTATTGTTAAACAAAATTTAACATGACTTTGTGCATGTTGCTCTAAAACGATTAAATACCTACTGTTTTACTACGTCTTTCAAGCATTATATTGTCCATCCACAGACCATGTAATTGTCCAATGTTTTCTTTAAAGCCAATAATTCTAAATTGATTATTGGTGTGTAATTTTAGACTAGCAGTATTTGCTCTCATTATTCCAGCTTGTAGCGTCCAAATATTATTTTGTTCGCTAATCTTAATTAGCTTTTTTAGCAGGAAATCTCCAACCTTTTGCCCTCTAAAATGTTTTGACACATAAACACTAACTTCAGCAACGCCAGAATATACTTTTCTTTTTGAAACAGCACTTAAAGACGCCCAACCTAAAAATTGGTCGTCTTTTATTGCTAAAATACGACCAATAGGTAAGTGGTTGTTATTCCAATACTCCCAATCAGGTACAACTGTTTCAAACGTTGCAACTCCTGTAGCAATACCCTGTTGATAAATAGATTGTACTTCTGAGAAATTGGCTTTATTTATGGTAATGATTTGCATATTAGCAACATCCAGAACCTGGTGCGCAAGAGTCTCCTGCTTGCATGTCTGAAAATTGTAGTTTTTGTTTTGGTTCTGAGATTCCGCATTTATCTTTTGCAAGACAATCCGTTACTAATGATGTTAGTTGAAAGGTATTGTTTTTAAATTCTAAACCAAATTTTTGAATGGTTTGTTCTCCTTGAAACTCAACTTCAATATCTAAACCTTCTAGGTTAAATATTTCTTCAGACAACTCTATGATTTTAACTAATTTTTCAGGATGTAATCTGTGATCATAATCATCTGCATTCCAAAGTTGGAAACTTACTTTTTTTTCTTGTCTTACAGTTCCACCACAATCAATAAAGTGTTTAGCTACTTGTCCGACTTCAGTAACATGAAAATGGTTTGGAACTAAACTACCATCAGGTAGTGTAAAAGAAATAGTTTCTAATTGTGATAAGTGTTTTTTAATTTCTGAAAGTGTCATAATTTAATGTGTTATTATGATTAATATTTTGTTTTTAGCAACACGAGTTGCTGTCTAAATTGTTGTCAAAAAAGCCATTTAAAAGTGTTTTCATGGCTGTCCAACTGTCTTTGTCTATACAATAGCAAACGCTAGTACCTTCAATAGTACCTTGTATTAAACCTAAGTTTTTTAGTTCTTTTAAATGTTGAGATATAGTAGGTTGAGCTAAGCCAATCTCTTCTACCAAATCACCACACACACAGGCATTAATTTTAAACAAATGTTGTATAATGGCTACTCTAGCAGGATGTCCAAATGCTTTTGCAAAAAGTGCAATTTGGTTTTGTGACTCTGAAAATTTTTCGGTTTTAATTAATCCCATAATGTTTACATATTTGTACATCGCAATATTACGATTAATTGTTTGATTTTAGAAATAGATTACTCTTTTTTTAAGGTTTTATTAACAAACAAGGTTATACTTATGCTTAATTTTACGCTAATTAAAATCAAAAAATATAACCATGAAAAAATTATTTACATTAATTATGTTGCTAACAGTATCATTTGCTGTTAATGCACAAATTGAGACGCCTCAACCTAGTCCGTTTCAAAAGATTGAACAAAAAGTTGGTCTTACAGATGTTACATTAGAATATTCTAGACCATCAATGAGAGGTCGTGAAGTTTTTGGAAACTTAGTACCTTTTGGACAATTATGGAGAACAGGAGCAAATAAAAATACTATTATAACTTTTAGTGGAGATGTAACTGTTGGTGGACAAGCTTTAAAAGCTGGGTCTTATGCAGTATTTACAACACCAAATGCAGCTAGTTGGGACGTTATATTTTACAACGATACTAATAATTGGGGAGCACCAAAAACTTTAGATGAATCAAAAGTAGCAGCTAAAGTATCTGCAGAAGTATATACTTTACCTATGGATATTGAAACGTTTACTATGTCATTTGATGACTTAACAAACGATTCTGCAGTTTTAGGAATTATGTGGGAAAAAGCTTATGTAGCTGTAAAATTTGAGGTTGCAACAGATAAAGTAGTTACTGAGGCTATTGCTAAAACAATGAATGGTCCTAGTGCAGATGATTATTATGCTGCAGCACGTTACTATTTTGAGTCAGGTAAGGACATCAATCAAGCTGTAACTTGGATGAATACTGCAGTAGATATGTATAAAGATGCTCCTAAGTTTTGGGTGTTACGTCAACAGTCTTTAATTAATGCAAAAGCAGGAGATAAAAAAGGAGCTATTAAAGCTGCTAAAGCGTCTTTGGCACTTGCTGAAAAAGCAGGTAATGCTGATTATATTAAGATGAATAAAGACTCTTTAAAAGAATGGGGAGGATTATAATCTAAAGATTATTAAATTATAATAAAGTGCAATCTATTAGATTGCACTTTTTTTTTAGTCTATTTCTTCAAGTTCAAAAATATCATGTACAGAAACGTTAAAAACTTTAGATAATTTTAGAGCTAAAACTGTAGACGGTACGTATTTATTTTTTTCCATTGCATTTATGGTTTGTCTACTAACACCTATTTTATTCGCTAAATCTGCTTGTGTTAAATTATGAATAGCACGATGTACTTTAATTTTATTCGTCATAATTTCTAGATTTATATTTAAGAAAATTAAAACGTATTATAAAAAATAATAAAGGTGTAAACATGTTAAAGATTAAAACTTCAAAAAAGGTCATATTGTAAACAAATACAATTGCAAATATTAAAACTATATAATTAAATATAATTGCCCAAACTAATGATGTTTTTCTTAACTGAAAAATAAATTCATCTTCTATTTTCTCTTTACTAAATCCTACAATTAAACCACCAACAATAATTAATATAGCAACAATTTCATCTAAAATACCATTTTCGATTATTTTAAAGAAACCATTATTATTGTCAAAAAAACGATCAGAATTATACAAGACCAGTACATTAGTTTGTAATAATTCACCATCTAAAATAGTTTTATAAAATATTATTCCTGTTAGTAAGCCCAATATTAAAAATTACCCATCCTATAATTTTAAAGTTGTTTGATAAGAGATAATGTGTTTTCATGTCTAAATTGTTTTATGTTTCAATAAATGTAAAGTTTATTTTACATTTAGACAAGTTTATGTGTCTTTTTTGTGTTTTTAGCAATTTGTTAATTTCAATTTTGAGCATAAAAAAACTGTAAAAATTAATTTACAGTTTTAAATTATCGTACTTAATAGCTAATTAACTATTCCTGTTTTTATTAAGTTCGTCTTGAAGTTGGCGTCTTACTTTTTGTTCACGCTCTAAGGCATTACGTCTATGTTCTTCAAACTCTTCTTCGGTTTCTTCTAATCTTAATTTAGCTTCTTTAGTTACAGCATTACTGTTTTTAAATTTATAGATAAAGAAAAATAGAAAGGCTAGTAATCCTGCAATGATTGACCATAATAATGTGTTGTATCCAACTTTACTCATTTGTAATCCAAATAGAGACATGCTGTCTTTTTCTTGGTTTGTTTCTTCTAAGTTGGTTTTTGTATTGCTTAAGCTACTTTTTAATTGCGTTACTTCTTGACTTTGAGAAGCTACTTTGTTTTGAGTGTCTAATAATTCTTTTTTTAGTGCTTTTAGCGAATCTAAAGTGTGCGATTTAATTTTTTCAATCCATTCGTTTCTAACAACTTCATAAGACTGTCCACGTGCATCTCTCCAGTTGTTTGATCTTTTTGTTAGATATTCAAATTGGTTTTCTAAAGTTCCCGAATCTAATGATAGTTTGTCATCTTCTTCTTCGGTTTCAGTTTGTGCAGTAGCAGTAAAAGTAAAAAGTAATAGGAAAAAAGCTGCTAATAGAAAATTTGTTTTACGCATTGTATTGTGTTTGTTGTCTTTCGTCTTTGCGAAAATATAAAAAAAAGGTTTGCTATAAGGCTTAAATATAACAAAAAGCCTCACAATTGCGAGGCTTTTATATATACGTTTGTAATTAAAATTTGGATGTTAGTAGTATGTAAAACGTCTTACTTTAGCAATATGCTTAGCTAATCTAATTACTTGGTGGCTGTAACCATACTCATTATCATACCATACATATAGTATTGCATTTTTTCCATCTTTTCTAACAATGGTTGCTTTGCTGTCGTAAATAGAAGGTGCAGAGCTACCTATTATGTCTGTAGACACTAGCTCGTCACTCATTTCGTATTTAATTTGTTCAACTAAGTCACCTTCTAATGCATATTTTTTTAATGTTGCATTAATACTATCAATACTAGCTTTAGAGCTTAGTTCTAAATTTAAAATGGCTAAAGACCCATTTGGTACAGGTACGCGAATGGCGTTAGAGGTTAACTTACCTTCAAAGCTTGGTAATGCTTTTGAAACCGCTTGACCAGCTCCAGTTTCTGTTATTACCATGTTTAAACCAGCAGCACGACCACGACGGTATTTACTGTGGAAGTTGTCTACTAAGTTTTGATCGTTTGTGTAAGCATGTATCGTTTCTAAGTGTCCGCTTTTTACACCATAGGTGTCTTCCATTGCTTTTAAAACAGGAGTAATCGCATTTGTTGTACAAGAGGCAGCAGAGAAGATGTCTATCTTATCAGGATCATTTTCTAGATGGTTAACACCATAAACAATATTTGGAATCCCTTTTCCTGGAGCAGTTAATAATACTTTATCAGCACCTGGAGAATTTTTTAATCTTGTTAATGCTTCTTTATCTCTAAATACACCTGTATTGTCAATGATTAGTGCATTGTTAATCCCATATTTGGTATAATCGATGTCTTCTGGTTGGTTAGCATTAATTATCTTTACAGTTGTCCCATTAATAATTAAAGCTTCGTTTTTGATATCTGTAGTTACAGTACCAGAAAAATCACCATGTACAGAGTCGTTACGTAATAAAGCTGCACGTTTTTCTAAAACAGTAGCATCTAATTTACCACGTGTTACTATAGCACGTAAACGTAATTGACTTCCTTTACCAGTACGTGTCATAAGCTCTCTAGCTACTAAACGACCAATACGACCAAATCCATAAAGTACCACATCTTTAGGTGTGATATCTTTAGTTTTACTAGCACCTTTAAGCTTGTTGGATACAAAAGCTAAAGCATTGCTGTATTTTTTTTCTTCTAAATGATACTCATACGTTAATTTACCAATATCTAATTTAGCAGGAGGTACATCTAAAGTTTTGATAGCTTGTGCAATCTCTACAGAATCAAAAATTGAGATTGGTTTTTGTACAAACTCGCCAGCATATTCATGCAGGTTTAAAATTTCGGATACATTTCTGTCAATTAATTGGTTTCTAAAAATCACCAATTCGATAGATTTGTCATACCATAAATCGCTAACAATTTTAATAAATTCTACGGTAGCTCGTCTTCTGTCTGCTTGAAACGCTAATTCGTTTTCGTAAGTTTCGTTAATGGACATTTTAAATTATTTAGTGTGTGTTGTTAATTTATTATGTAAATTTTCGGCAAAAGTATTGATTTCAAACGATTTCGTAAAGGAAAAAGTATAAAAAAATAAAAGCACTTAATTTTACTAATTAAGTGCTTTCTATTTAGGTTGGATAATTAATTATCTTAAACCATATCTGTTTTTCTCTCCTTTGGAGTTTATTAGCTCGATGCTTAATGGTTGATACGTGTCTCTGTTTTTTAAAACGTTATCAACATCTTCAATAGTATTTACTTTTATGTTATTAATGGCAGTAATTATGTTACCAGCTTCAATACCTTCCCTTTGTAAATATTGACCATAGGTACCATTTACTTTAGTGATTTTTACACCATTTTTAGTTTTGTATTTTTTTAAGTCTTCTGGTTTTGCATTTTTAATAACACCAATAACAGGTAAAATATAGGTGTTGTTTTTTAGTAAAGTAACAGCAACCTCCTTAGTTTGTCCATCACGTAATAAAGTTACGTTAACAACATCATTAGGACGTTTGGCATCCAAAAAGCCTCTTAAATCCGAGAATTTTTTAATTTTAATATTATCAATCATTTTAATAATATCACCACTTTTAATACCAGCTTCAGCAGCTCCAGTGTCTTCCTCAACGTCATCCACGTAAAACCCTTCGGTTTCTGCCACACCTAATTTTTCTGCATACGTACTATTTAATGAACCTCCAATAACACCCAAAATACCATTTTGGACATTACCAAACTCCATAATATCTTGTACTACTTTTTTAGCAATATTACTAGGTACAGCAAAAGAGTAACCAATATAAGAACCTGTTTGAGAAGTAATTGCTGTATTAATACCAATCAATTCTCCAGCAGTATTAACTAAGGCTCCTCCGGAGTTTCCTGGATTAACAGCAGCATCTGTTTGGATAAAAGACTGTGTGCTTTGTCCACTTAAATCTCTAGATTTAGCACTAATAATACCTGCAGTAACTGTGGATGTTAAGTTAAACGGATTACCAACAGCTAAAACCCATTCGCCAATTTTAGCAGTATCACTATCACCAAACGTTGTATAAGGTAATTGCTCGTCACTTTCAACTTTTAATAATGCAATGTCTGTTTTTGGATCAGTACCAATAATTTTAGCTGTTAAGGTACGATTGTCATTTAAGGTAACACTTAATTGTTGTGAGTCCTCAATAACATGATTATTAGTAATAATGTAACCATCAGGTGAAATAATTACACCACTACCAGTACCAAGTTGCCTTTTTTGAGGTACACGACCATAAAATAAGTCTTGTAATGTAGGTTGTGCTGTATTTAATGCCACATTTTTAACGTGTACCACAGCATGTACTGTTTTGTCTGCAGCATTGGTAAAGCTAATACCATCATTAGCAGCTAAAGCAGTTGTGGTTGTTTTATAATTGGTAGGTAAAAAAACAGGATTATCCTGTATTGTGTTTGTTGCAATTTGTGCGTTGTCTTTTTCAAGAAAGGTTTTGTATGTTCCTAGGGTAATTGCACCTCCTAATACCGAAACTAAAACCAAAGTTAACATCTTCTTCATAAAATACTTAGTTTAGATTTATTAGATAACGATTAAAATTAATTAAATATTGAATGTCTATTTCAACTTTAACGACGTTTTAACAACTGAAAAAACTTATATTTGTCATTCAATTTTTCAGCCCAATGACATTGACTTTTTATAAATATCAAGGAACAGGTAATGACTTTGTCATGATTGATAATAGGCAAAACTTATTCGACAAAAATAATACCAAACTTGTTGCATTTTTATGTGATCGTAGATTTGGAATAGGAGCAGATGGGCTAATTTTACTAGAAAATCACCCATCTGTAGATTTTAAAATGGTGTATTACAATGCAGACGGAAACCAAAGTACAATGTGTGGTAATGGTGGACGTTGTATTGTCGCTTTCGCGGAATTTTTGCAGATTGTAAAACATGAAACCACTTTTGAAGCGATAGACGGTTTGCATTATGCAAAATTGACAGATGGTTTAATACATCTACAAATGAAAGATGTTGATACCATTGAAGTCTTTAAACAACATCAATTTTTAGACACAGGATCGCCACATCACGTTCAGTTTGTTGAGGACTTAGTTAATTTTGATGTTAAAACGGAAGGTTCAAAAATTAGATATGGACAACCTTATAATAAAGCAGGAAGCAACGTAAATTTTGTTGAAAAAATTAACGAAGATACTTTTGCGTTAAGAACCTATGAAAGAGGAGTAGAAGATGAAACTTTATCTTGTGGTACAGGTGCAACAGCAGTCGCTATAGCCATGCATGAGACAGGTCAAAGTACAGCGTCCACAGTAAATCTTAATGTACAAGGTGGACAGTTAAAAGTGTCTTTTACAAAAACAGAAAATGTTTATAAAAACGTCATGCTAATAGGACCTGCAAAACAGGTTTTTAAAGGCGAAATTACATGCTAACATTACAAGGTAAACATATAAATTTAAGAGCCTTAGAGCCTGAAGATTTGTCATTTATACACCAAATAGAAAATGACGAATCCATTTGGGAAATTAGCAACACGATAACACCATATTCCAAATACCTTATCAAACAGTATTTAGACCACGCACACAAGGACATTTATGAAGTCAAACAATTACGATTGGTCATTTGTAATAAAGATGAAGATGCAATAGGAATGATTGATGTTTTTGATTTTGATTATAAAAACAGAAGAGCAGGTATTGGTATTTTAGTAAAAGATACTGCTAATAGACAAAAAGGGCATGGTAAAGAAGCTTTGCAATTATTGACTAATTATTGTTTTAAACATTTAGATTTACATCAGTTATATTGTAATATAAGTGAAGATAATACTGCAAGTTTAGCACTTTTTAAAAGTCAAGGCTTTAAGAAAATAGGATTAAAAAAAGACTGGAATTATTTAAACGGTCACTTTAAAAACGAATATTTATTTCAATTGATTAATACAGATGTACATTAAAAAAATTTTATTAGCTATTGCCTTAATTGGTTTAGTCGTAGCAGCTTATTTTGCCTATTTTATTTATGGAGCCATGTTTGAAAAAAATACAGCTTTTAATAACGACAAAGCTTATATATATGTTCCAACTAATGCAAATTACGATCAAGTAAGAGCGCAATTGATCCCTTTATTAAAAGATATTGACAGTTTTGATGCTTTAGCAAAGCAAAAAAAATACACAACTAATATAAAAGCGGGACGTTTTGCTATTACTAAAAACATGAGTAATAATGATATTATAAACTCAATTAGAAGTAAAAACATTCCAATTAAATTAAGTTTTAACAATCAAGAGCGTATACAAAATCTTGCAGGTCGTATAGCACAACAAATTGAACCGGATAGTTTACAGCTTTTATCTGTAATGACGGATAATACTTTTTTAAAAGAGCATAAGTTTACAGATGCAACAGTTTTAAATATGTATGTACCTAATAGTTATGAGTTTTTTTGGAATACGTCAGCCGAAGGTTTTAGAGAACGTATGTTAAAAGAATATTATCGTTTTTGGAATACCACTAGACAAACAAAGCGTAAAGCTTTAAACCTATCCGTTAACGAGGTTATGACCATAGCATCCATCGTACAAAAAGAAACTGCTAAAGTTGACGAAAGACCACGAGTAGCTGGAGTATATTTAAATAGAATAAAAAAAGGAATGCCATTACAAGCAGATCCTACTGTGATATTTTCTAAAAAGTTAAAAGAAAACAATTTTGATCAAATTATAAAACGTGTGTTATATAAAGACCTTGAAATTGATTCGCCATACAACACGTATAAATATGCTGGTATTCCTCCTGGTCCAATAACAATGCCTGATGTGTCAGCAATTGATGCTGTACTAAATCCAGAATCTCATGATTACTATTACTTTGTCGCTAATGTGCAAAACTTTGGATATCATAAATTTGCTAAAACCTTAAGTCAACATAATGCCAATAAAAACGAATATGTACGTTGGATTAATAGTCAAGGTGTTAACAGATAATTTTTTTTGAATAAAATAATCACTTTATTACTTTCTTTGACTTCAATTTTAGCTTTAGGGCAAATTGATGACGACTCGTTTTTTAAACCTAGTGATACCCTTAATACAAAACGTAAACAAGGTTTAATAATTACTCAAACCAGTTTGGCCACTTTGTCAATTGTTGGTTTAAATACGTTATGGTATTCAGATTATGAACGTTCAAAATTTCATACCACAAACGATAATTCTGAGTGGTTTAAAATGGATAAATTAGGTCACAGTTTTTCTGCCTATCAACTTGGTAAATTTGGAGCTCAAACTTTAAATTGGAGTGGTGTTAGCAAAAAAAATCAGTTGTTATATGGCGCAACAATAGGTTTTTCATTTTTAACAGCTGTCGAAGTTTTAGATGGTTTTTCAGAAGAATGGGGTTTTTCTTGGGGAGATTTTACAGCAAATGCAGCTGGAGCAGGTTTATATATTGGACAAGAATTACTTTGGGATGAACAACGCATTCAATTAAAATACTCTTTTAGTCAAAGTCCTTACGCTAATCAAAATCCTGAAAAATTGGGTAAAGGTTTACTTGAAGAGATTATTAAAGATTATAATGGACAAACCTATTGGTTAAGTGCCAACATACAGTCATTTTTTAAAGACACAAAATTACCTAAATGGTTAAATGTAGCATTAGGTTATGGTGTTGATGGCTTATTGTATGGTAATGCTAGTCTTCAAAATTTAGATTTTACTAACCAAAAACGAAGCAGACAATTTTATTTAAGTTTAGATATGGACTTAACCAAAATTAAAACTAATTCTACATTTTTAAAACAAGTTTTTAACGTTGTAAACGTTATAAAAATTCCTTTTCCTACAATTCAATTAAATGACAATGGAAAGGTAAAAGGACACCTTTTGTACTTTTAACATAAGTTAACATATTGATTATCAGTATTTAATTTTTTTTCGTATATTTGCACGCTGAAATTTAAGTCTATCCCTTATTAATTTATAGACTTTTAAATCAATACAAATGAAAAAAAATATTGGAAAGTTTATATCAATAGTACTTACAATATCAATATTAGTATTAGTTGTCTTTGACCAAACAGAAGGTAATGCAAAACTAATTGAGCGATACGATATTAATGATTTAGAGAGTCAGGATTTAGCAATAAATCAACAAAAAATTTTTTCGCCACATCTAGGAAAATCATTTACGGGTTTTAAAGAAGCTTTAGGTTTTAAGGAGTCTCAAAATGATTATTTTAGAGTTAACCAATTTGGTTACTTAGGTAAATATCAATTTGGGAAAAGTACCTTAAAAGTATTAGGTATCCATCATCCACAATTCTTTTTAAACAATCCAGAATTACAAGAAAAAGCATTTATAGCAAATACGCAGCGTAATAAATGGGTTTTGCGTAAGGATATTAAACGTTTTAAAGGAAAACTTATTAAAGGTGTGAAGGTAACCGAGTCTGGTATACTTGCAGCTGCACATTTAGCTGGTCCAGGTAGTGTTAAAAAATTTCTTAGAAGTTATGGCGAAACCGGTTTTGCAGATGCAAATGGTGCAACTATTAAGTATTACATGAAAAAGTTTTCGGGTTATGATACCTCGTTAATTAAACCTGTTAAAAAGGTTAGAGTAAAATATGAAAGCGCTTAAAAGCTTTTGTGTATTATAAATAGTGTTGGTCTTTTATGTAGGTCAACACTATTTTTTTTCCATTGATTTACTGTTTTTGTTTTAATAAACTCAGTAGGTAATGTTATATCACACGCCACGCAAATTTCTGTGTTTTCGCTTAATGTGTTACATAAATCTTCTAATAATTTATTGTTTCGGTAAGGTGTTTCAATAAAAGACTGTGTCTGGTTATGTTCAAAACTTAAACGTTCTAAGCGTTTTAATTCTGCTTTACGCTCTCCTTTATCTATAGGTAAATAACCATTAAAAGCAAAACTTTGACCATTCATACCAGAAGCCATCATAGCAAGTAGGATAGAGGATGGTCCAACTAATGGAACAACTTGGATGTCATTTTTATGAGCTAAACTAACAATGTCAGCTCCAGGATCTGCAATTCCAGGACAACCAGCATCAGATATTAAACCAATAGTTTTACCTTCTAAACAAGGCTGTATAAAATTAGGTAAATCTGCAGCTTCGGTAAATTTATTTAATTCAAATAGGGTTAAGCTAGATTGTGGTTTTTCAGGAGCTATAGATTTTATAAATTTTCTAGCTGCTTTGGAGTTTTCAACAACAAAAGTATCCAAACTATCAATAATCGTTTTTACCTGAGCAGGTAAAACATGAAATGGATTGGACTCGCCAAGTGTACACGGAATTAAATATAATTTGCCTTTAGTCATAGTTTATAAATATATAAAACTTATGTTAGTTTACTTAATCTAATTTTAATCTCATTACATGCATCATCAAGCATATTAAATACAGTTTCAAACCCTTTGTCACCACCATAATATGGATCTGGTACGTCTAAATTTAGATTTGGTTGACTTTCGTTTAATATTAGATTTACTTTTGATTTTTGAATATCATTTTCTGCTAAAGCTATAATATTATTATAGTTAGAATTGTCCATAGCATAAATAATATCAAAGTCTAAAAAATCTTGTTTTACAAATTGTCTAGCTTGTTGTTGGGTAATATCGATCCCTTTTTGTTTTGCAATAGCAATGGATCTAGGGTCTGGTTTGTTACCTATATGGTAACTGCTTGTTCCTGCAGAATCTACAAAATATAAATGGTTATCTAATTTAGATTGTAGGATGCCTTCAGCCAAAGGAGAACGACAAATGTTTCCTAGGCATACCATTAAAATTTTAGTCATTTAAAATAAAATTAAACCGAAAGTTTTTTCGTTAAATCTTCCACGTATTTTCTAAACTGCTTGTCTGTAGTTGATAAATTATCAACCGTTTTACAAGCATGTAATACTGTAGCGTGATCACGTTTTCCTATCTGAGAACCAATACTAGCTAAAGAGGCTTTAGTGAACTTTTTAGCAAAAAACATGGCTAACTGTCTAGCTTGTACAATGTGACGTTTTCTAGTTTTAGATTGTAAAGTATCCACATCCATTTGGAAATAATCTGATACTATTTTTTGTATATAATCTATTGAAACTTCACGTTTTGTGTTTTTAACAAACTTCTCGACAACCTGTCTAGCTAACTCTATATTAATTTCTTTTTTGTTAAAAGAAGATTGAGCTATTAATGAAATAATGGCACCTTCAAGCTCTCTAATATTAGATTTTATGTTTTTAGCAACATATTCAATTATATCTTCAGGCATTTCTACACCATCTCTATATAATTTGTTTTTTAATATGGATACACGTGTTTCAAAATCTGGAGTTTGTAACTCGGCAGATAATCCCCATTTAAATCTTGATAATAAACGTTGCTCAATATCTTGCATATCTACAGGAGCCTTGTCACTTGTTAAAATAACTTGTTTTCCGTTTTGATGCAAATGATTAAAAATGTGGAAAAAGACATCTTGTGTACCAGACTTACCAGATAAAAACTGTACATCATCAATAACCAATACATCTATTAATTGATAAAAGTGTATAAAGTCATTACGGTTGTTCTTTTTAACCGAGTCAATATATTGTTGCGTAAATTTTTCAGCAGAAATATATAAAACAGTCTTTTCTGGGTATTTATCTTTTATATCAACACCAATAGCGTGAGCCAAATGTGTTTTTCCTAAACCAACACCACCAAAAATTAATAATGGATTAAAAGATGTTCCTCCTGGTTTTGCAGAGACTGCTAAACCTGCACTACGCGCTAAACGGTTTGAATCACCTTCTAAAAAGTTATCAAAATTATAGTTTGGATTAAGTTGAGATTCAATTTTTACATTTCTAATTCCAGGAATTATAAATGGATTTCTTAATTCCGGATTTTTATTATTTAAAGGTACGTCAACGTTTTGCGACTTGACAGCACTTCTATTTGAACTCGGAATTTTTTCTGTAAAGGGTTGTTTATTACCATACGTGTTTTCCATTTTTATAATGTAAACTAGTTTGGCAGTTTCACCTAACTCTTTAGTTAAAGAGACTTTTAATAATTTAACGTAATGCTCTTCTAACCATTCGTAAAAAAATTTACTAGGGACTTGAATACTTAATGCATTGTCTGTTAGTTTAACCGCGACGATTGGTTCAAACCAAGTTTTGTATGCTTGTGGTTGGATATTATCCTTTATAAATAGAAGACAGTTATTCCAGACCGTTTGCGCAGTTACACTCATGTTAATTTTAAAAAGTATTTTTTATTAGTTAATTTGTCCCTATAATAGCAATAAGACAACTCTGATTGTTAGCTTGGCAAATATGTGAACAAAAAACGTAAAAAAAAAATCATTTACTATTGAATTTATAGTTTTTTTTGTGCATGTTAACCAACCATTCGAAACTACAAAAAAAAATCAAGACTATGGACATAATGCAAGATGAAATTGAAATAAGAGTACGATATGCAGAAACAGATCAAATGGGAATTGTACACCATGGTAATTACGCAATATATCTAGAAATGGCTAGAATTGAGTGGTTGCGTAAACTAGGAATTTCTTACAAAAAAATGGAGGACGAAGGACTTGGTTTACCAGTTGTATCGTTGTCTATAAATTTCAAAAAATCAGCATATTATGACGACGTAATTACAGTAAAAACTACGTTAAAAAAAGCGCCAACTGCTCTGGTTGAGTTTGAATATATTATACTGAATGATTTGCAACAAATTTTATGTACAGCAACAGTAGTTTTAGCTTTTTTAGACATGAAAACTAGAAAACCTACTAGACCTCCTAAATATTTTTTAGAAGCTTTAAATAGCTAAATTTTTGATTTTAACCTCGTAAATTGTATCAAAAATTTCAAAAATAGTTTGCGCCTCTTTTTTTCTAACAGAGATCGTGATTTGGCAGTCCAGTTCTAATTTTTGGTTGATAACTTTTAAGTTTTTCTCTTTAATAACACGCATGACCTTATTCATGTTTTTGTAGTCAAAACTAATAAGGTATTTAATATTTATGGTTCGTGTTACAATTTTTGAAGCTTCCAAAGCCATTTGAGCTCCAGTTTTGTAGGCATTAATTAAGCCTCCAACACCAAGTTTAACACCTCCAAAATATCTAACAACAACAATCAGTATATTAGTGACATCAAAAGACTGTATTTGCCCATAAATAGGCATGCCAGCACTATTATTTGGTTCGCCATCATCATTTGCTCTGTAGGCAATGGTTTCTGTACCTAGTTGATAGGCGTAACACCAGTGTCTTGCTTGATGGTGTTGTTTTTTTAAGTCTTCAATATGTTGCTTAACATCTTCTTCTGTTTTTACAGGAAATGCATACCCAAAAAACTTAGAGTTTTTATCTTTAAATAAGACTTCTTCAGATGGTTTAGTAATTGTTTTATAAGTGTCTTTTTCCATAAATTATGATAGTGTCACTAATATTATAGACAGTATGGCAATTCCAATACCAATCCAGTTTTTAGTTAATAAACGCTCTTTAAACATCAACAAGCCTATTAAGGTGGTTAGCATGACTATGGCTACGTTATTAACCGTAAAAATGGTCGAGCTTTCAAAATTTTCGGCATTTAAAGCCTTTAATAACATGTAAATTGAATAGTAATTAACCACACCCAAAATAATACCAGACACGATGCTTTTAGGGTCAAAAGTAAATTGTTTTTGTATCGCTTTCGCGGAAAGCAAGCCAATCCCAATCACTCCAGCTATAAAAAATATGCTAGCTGAAAAAATGGGGATTCCATTGTCTGCTAAATAAGTCGTTTCGATATATTTAATAGACGTATCAATAGTACCTGATCCTAAAAATAGGACAATAGGCAACCATAGTGTTTTTATTGAAAAACGTTGATCAGTTTTTGTTTTATAGGATGCTAAGTAAACTGCTATTAAAGCCAATATAATACCTAATGCTTTTTGCCAACCCAAACTTTCGTTATAAAAAAACAAACCAAATATAATAGGAATAACAACGCTCATTTTACTAGCAACAGAAGCTACAGATAATCCATTACGTTGAGCTGTTAACGCCATTACATTAAAAATGGCTATAAATAAAAATCCTAAACCTATTGCGCCTAAAAACCATTTGGATTTTACAATGTCACTAACTATTATTGGAGAATCGTAGCTTAAAATACCATAGGTAAAAGCAGTAAAATAATTAAAAACTATAGTTTGTAGTGTATTTATATTGCGTTTTCCAACAACTTTAAAGATGACAAAAATTAATGTAGACGCACAAATACTAAGTAGTAAATACATTAAAACAAGTCTTTTTTAATGGTAAATAAATCTATAATATCTTCTGTTTTTGGATTGTTATTCCATACGTTAATACCTAAATTACTAGCAGTTTCTGTGTTTTCAGAAGTATCATCTATAAACAGGCATTCCTCTGGTTTTAGGTTGTTTTCATTTAGTACAAACTGAAAAATATCTTTGTTTGGTTTACGCAATTGTATTTCGTGTGAAAGGTAAAATTTATCAAACGCATTTTTAAATTCGTCATAAAACGATACCTGATTTTTAATACAATCAATATGTAACTCATTAGTATTACTTAGTAATATTAGATTGTACTTTTTGTCTTTTGCTAATTGTTGTATAAACTCTAATCGTTTGACGGGAAAATCACAAATAATGTAGTTCCAAGCTTCAACGATTTGTTGTTTGGATAATTTTGGAAAATTACCCATGTAAAAATCTATAAACTCGTTAGTGTCTATCAGACCTTGTTCGTAAAAACTATTAAAAGCGACGATTTCTTCGGATAACTCATCAACGTCAAACAGCTCTAAAGCGTTGGTCATTGCACCTTCTTTATCTAAATTAATAAAGACATCTCCAAAATCAAATATTAGGGTTTTAATCATAGGGTTAGTATCATTTTGCTAAAGCAAAACTTAATTAGTGTTTTTGTAAATATATAGTAAGTCGTCTAAAATGGATGACTGATTAATTAATTCTCCTTGCAACCTAGGTGCTTTTACACCTTCGGTAAAAATTGTTTTACCCTTAAAAACTCTAGCTTCGTCCCAAAGTCCAGCATCTATAAATAGTTGTAATGTTTTAGAGCCACCTTCAATAATTACAGAGTTTATGTTGTGTTTAAATAAAGTATCACAAATTTGTTGTGCTTGAGATTCTTTTTGACTAAAATCTACTCCTGAATTTAAATCTCCAACCATTGTATTGTTTGGTGGATGGATAGACCAGGTTGTGTTTTGTAAAGCCTCTTGAGTTGTGTTGTCTTTATTGTAAATTAATAAGCTTTCCGCTTTAGAGTTAAAAACATGGCGGTCTGCTTTTAAGGTTTTATTTTTATCTAGTACGACACGTAATGGATTATTGCCAGTCCAATCCCTAACATCTAGCGTTGGATTGTCTTGTATGACGGTATTAGTACCTACTAATATAGCTTGCTCTTCAGCTCTCCATTTATGGACTAATTGTCTAGAATAAGTGTTGGTAATCCAAACAGGTTTTTGTTCATTTTTAGATTTTGGTGCGATAAATCCATCGTTAGATTCTGCCCATTTTAATATAATATAAGGTCGTTTTTTATTATGAAAAGTAAAAAAGCGTTTGTGGTGTGCTTTGCATTCGGCTTCCAAAACGCCAACTTTTACATTTCGACCAGCTTCTAATAATTTTTTGATACCCTTACCAGCAACGTCAGGATTATCATCAATACATCCAATAACTATATTTGGTATTTGATGGTGGATAATTAAGTCGCTACAAGGTGGTGTTTTACCATAATGACTACATGGTTCTAGTGTTACGTAAATAGTAGCATCTTTTAAAAGGGACTGGTTTTTTACACTATTTATAGCATTTACTTCTGCATGATTGCCACCATATTTACTAGTGTATCCTTCGCCAATTATACGATTGTTTAAAACAATAACGCAACCAACCATTGGATTTGGACGTGTTTGTCCCAATCCACTTTTGGCTATTTGCAACGCGCGTTTTATGTAAAATTGATCATTCAAAATTATAACTTTATTTTAATGTCCTCTGTACGATCGACTTGGTAAGAATGAGAAAAACCTAAAATTTTGTATTTAATATCTCCAAGATATTGAATTTTTATTTTTTTGCTAAAAAAACTACCTAATAAACTGCTTAAGTTTTTATTACTTAGTAAGCTGTCTGTTGGTATTTTAGCTTGAAGTGGTATTGTAAATTCTTGTCGTGAAGGTACGTCAAAACTAACGCTTGAAACAGCACCAATATGATTGTTGTTTACCAATACTTTGATGCCATCAGTTTTAATTTTACCACCAATACTATTAGGATTTAAAAAAAGAGCATCTGCTGTGATGGTGATAAATTTTGAAGAAGACTCCAATACTTTTATGTTTTCAACTCTAATAAATTCTGGTTTTTCAGTCACTTTACAGTTAAAAAAACAGGTTAATATTGTTAATAAAATAAGTGCTTTCTTCATGGGTCTTTTTTTGGATTTAATGTATCTTCATCCTCTAAAATAAGGCACAAAAATACTATATAAAAGTGAGTAATACTATTATTGAAATAAGAGAAATCCAGCCACATGATAATCCTCAAATAGAGGCTGTCATTCGCGAGGTTTTTATAGAATATAATTTGCCTTTAGTTGGGACAGCATATGCTGATCCTGAGACACCAAAAATGTTTGAAGCCTATGCAGAGCCAAAATCGACGTATTACGTAGTAGTCGTTGATGGAAAAGTTGAAGGAGGAGGTGGTTTAAAACCTTTGCATGGAATGGAAGAGGAGGTATTTGAAATTCAGAAAATGTATTTTTCTAATCGCTTACGCGGAAAAGGTTTTGGTAAAAAACTATTTCTAAAATGTCTGGAAAAAGGTAAAAATCAAGGGTTTAAAAAGGCATATTTAGAAACTATTCCTATTTTAAAAGAAGCCATACATATTTACGAATCTAACGGTTTTAAGCATTTAAATGGTCCATTAGGTAGTACAGGACATTTTAATTGTGGTATTTGGATGGAAAAACAACTATAATATCAGCCTATGTTAATTAAAGATTTAAAAGCATTATTCCACAAGGAACTAGATGACATTTATGGTCCAGACGAAGTCTTTACCTTTTTTTTTATGTTGACAGAGCATTATTGTAATATTTCTAGATTGGATGTGGCTTTAAATACTAATTTAAGTGTGACAACGGAGGAGAAAATTCAGATATTTAAAGCTTTAGAAAGCCTAGAGCAACAACAGCCCATACAATATATATTAGGTGAAACTGAGTTTTTTGGAATGCCTTTTAAGGTTAACCCAAACACTTTAATACCACGTCCAGAAACAGAGGAGTTAGTGCAATTGGTTTTAGATAGTTATGACAATAAAGAACAAGGACATAATGCTTCGGTTTTAGATATAGGAACTGGTAGTGGTTGCATTGCCATTAGCCTGGCCAAAAATTTAGCTGAAGCAACTATTTTTGGGCTTGATGTTTCCGCGAAAGCGATAAAAACAGCCACACAAAATGCCTTATTAAATAAAGTAAACGTGGATTTTATTGAAGCCAGTATTTTAGAAGATACTGCTTGGAAAAATATTTTTAAGGATTTAAAATTTGATACTATTGTGTCTAACCCTCCTTACGTGAGACAATTGGAAAAGCAAGCAATGACGTCTAACGTGTTAGATAACGAGCCACATTTAGCCTTGTTTGTGTCTGATGATAATCCGTTAATTTTTTACAAAGCGATTACAAAATTTGCTGCGCAATACTTAAAAACTAATGGCGAATTATTTTTTGAAATAAATGAATATTTAGGTAAAGAAATGATAGCTTTATTGACCGATAATGGGTTTAAAAATGTACAATTAAAACAAGATTTTTTTGGTAAAGACCGAATGATTAGTGGTGTTAAACAATAATGAAAGTAATATATTACATACTACTATTTGTGTTAGTTTTAGGTTGTAAAAAAACCGATAAACAAATGGTAACGCCTGCTGTTAAAAAAGCAGTAGATAATAGTGTTTTTATTGACCGTTTTGAGGATGAATTTTTAGGTAGTGTAGGATATGTTGATCTAAAAAAACCACATTTAATTACTTCACGACTATTTAATACGTTTAGTATTTTATCTGAAGAAGATAATAAGGTACTTGAAACACAAAAGTTATTTAATACTCAGGATACGATTACTAAATTTGGAATGGCTTTAAATTTAAATTTTAGTAAAGCATTTAAAGCGTTTGTAATTTACAAGTTTATTGAAGACCAAGTCATGGATTATAAATTAGTGACCTACACTAATAACTACCAATTTATAGATGCTATTGACGTGTCTTATTATAATTTGACACATAAAATTAATCAAACCGAAACTTATGTTTATAATAATAAGTTATTTGTTCATGACAAACAGCTTAATAAGGCTATCCATTACTATTTAAACCCTAACGGAACATTTGAAAAGCAAAGTGATAGTATTAAATTTAATTATTTACCACTAATAGATTATCAAACTTTAGATTATTTTAAAGTAAACTTTGATCAACGGATTGTAAAGTCTAAAAACGGTTTAATCATTAGGGATAGTTTGGGTAATAAAGTAGGTGAGTTTGAGTATTTAAAAACCGTTTCTGTTATTGATTATACGGATAATAAAACAAAAATTATAGATAATGGTCAAGTTGTCTATAGTCGCAAAGCTAAAGTGATTATTAATCCTAAAGCTTTAAAAAAAGACCAGAATTTTTATATTGATAACGCAAATATAGGCTACGTGCCTGAAGCTTATTTTTTTAAACCCTATAGCGATGATGGTAATCATTACAATTATGATGGCTTAATTGTTAAAGGAGAAAATTTACAACCAATTGCGCTTAGTGAGTTATTTGATGTAAAGCAAGTTGATATTAATGAGTATAAAAACCGAATTTTATATCAACCCAATAGTATAGATGTTACTAAACTTTACAAGAAGGATAACGTGTTAACCTTATTGGCAAAAAATGGTAAAAAAGTAATGTATAAAGACACGACTTACAACTCGGAGTTTAGTCCAACAAAAACATATAATGTCTTTAAAAATTCAGGTTTTAAAGATGTGTTTTTGGTGCATTATCACATGGTTTTTGATTATCAACGTTTTGATTTTATTAGTCAAGAGACAGGAGAATTATTAGACCAATACGCAGGAGGTTATCCTCATGTATCGCCTAAAAAAGATATAGTAGTTTCTATAGATTATGATACCGAGTGTCCTAGCCAGCGTACATTATTTATAGACAAAATAGTGGATGGTAAAATCATAAAGGCTTTTGAGTTATATTATAATTTGGAGGAAAACTATGATCATATAACTTTTAAAAAAATCTCTGATGACATGGAAGTCTATTGGTTAAGCAATAAAGAATTTATTGTGAAATTTTGGGGAGCATCAGAGTGCTATTCGGATTCAGAAAATTATTTTTATTATAAATACAAGATTAAACAGCAATTTTTAGAATTGCTAGAAGGCATATAATATGAACATACAATTAAAAATAAACGCATTAAGAGAACAGTTAAGAGAACATAATTATAATTATTATGTTTTAGACAGTCCGACAATTAGCGATTATGATTTTGATATACAATTAAAAGAATTACAAGCTTTAGAAGAAGCGCATCCTGAATTTTTTGATGCAACTTCGCCAACCTTACGTGTAGGAGGTCAAGTGACAAAAAATTTTAATACACTTGTGCATAAGCATAGGATGTATAGTTTAGATAATTCCTATTCTCTTGAAGATTTAAAAGATTGGGAAGCACGAGTTAAGAAGATGGTAGATGGTGAGATAGACTATGTGTGTGAATTAAAATACGATGGTGCCTCCATAAATCTAACATATCAAAATGGAAGTTTATTAAAAGCGGTTACACGAGGTGATGGTATGCAAGGAGACGAGGTTACTGCTAATGTAAAAACAATTAATTCTGTCCCTTTACAATTAAAAGGTAGTTTTCCTGAAGAGTTTGAAATTAGAGGTGAAATTATTTTACCCTTTGATGGTTTTAATAAAATGAATGAGGAGCGACTTGCTAATGGAGAAGAGCCTTATAAAAACCCACGTAACACAGCCTCTGGAAGTTTAAAGTTACAAGATAGTGCAGAGGTTGCAAAACGACCTTTAGATTGTTTGTTGTATGGTTTAGTAGGTGGCGATTTTGATTATAAAACGCACCTTGAAAGCTTAGAAAAAGCAAGACAAATGGGATTTAAAGTCCCAAATGAAATTAAATTGTGTAAAACCATTGATGACGTATTTGCTTTTATAAATCATTGGGATACTGCTAGACATGAATTACCTTATGAGACTGATGGTGTTGTAGTAAAAGTTAATAATTTGCATCATCAAGACGAGCTTGGTTTTACATCCAAAGCGCCACGTTGGGCTATGGCATACAAGTTTAAAGCAGAACAGGTTAGTACTATTTTAAATACTATTACTTATCAGGTTGGTCGAACAGGAGCTATAACTCCTGTTGCAAATTTAGAACCAGTAGAATTGGCTGGTACAATTGTAAAACGTGCATCTTTACATAATGCAGATCAAATTGAAAAACTGGATATAAGAGAAGGTGATACTGTTTTTGTTGAAAAAGGTGGCGAAATTATACCTAAAATTATAGCAGTAAATTTTTCTGAAAGACCAGATAACTCTGTGCCTACAAAGTATATAACACATTGTCCAGAATGTAATACATTATTACAAAGGGAAGCAGGTGAGGCTAAACATTTTTGTCCTAATTACAATGGTTGTAATCCACAAATCATAGGACGTATTCAGCATTACATCTCTAGAAAAGCAATGGATATTGAAGGTTTGGGAGGCGAGACTGTCGCGCTTTTAGTTCATGCAGGATTAATCCATAATTATGCAGACTTGTACGATCTAACTAAAGACCAAATCTTACCGTTAGAGCGCATGGCAGATAAAAGTGCGGATAATTTAATTGCAGGTATTGAAGCGTCAAAACAAATACCGTTTGAACGTGTTTTATTCGCGTTAGGTATCAGGTTTGTTGGAGAGACGGTTGCAAAAACGCTAGCTAAACATTATAAAAGTATTGATGCACTTGCTTTTGCATCTGTAATTGATTTAGAGCAGGTTAATGAAATAGGTGTCCGAATTGCTGAAAGTGTAGTCGACTTTTTCTCAAATCCAGAAAATCAAAAAGTCATTGATAGACTTAAGCAATATGGTTTACAATTACAAATCTCTGCAGAAAAGTTAGCCAACCAAACAGATAAGTTAAAAGGACATAATATTGTAGTTTCAGGCGTATTTTATAAAGTATCACGTACTGAGTTGAAAAAGCTTATTGAAGATAATGGCGGAAAAGTAAGTAGTTCTATCTCTTCAAAAACAAGTTATATAATTGCTGGAGACAATATGGGACCAAGTAAAAAAGACAAAGCCGATAAGTTAAATATAGACATGATTTCAGAAGATGATTTCTTAAAGAGCTTAGAATAAATGTGTTAATAGCCGATTAAAAGCTTGTTTTATCGTTTAATAACAAATTATTTGTATATTTGTCATCCCAAATAAATAATAATGAAGTTAACAAAGTTTAATTTAGTATCGATAATTTTAGTGATTCTCGTAATACTTACTATGGCTGGACGCATATTTGATGCGCCAACATTGTCTGATTATTCCTGGATTTTAGTGTTTCCGTTTTTTGCCTATTTATACTATAGTCAGACTAAGCAAACCAACCATTATTTTGGTTTTTTTCTTATTGGATTTTCTTTAGTAGAAATTCTTAAAATTGTCTTTTACGGAAATGATACTATGGCTTATTATCTTGCTAATTATCTAGTAATAGCTACTTACACTTCCTTAATTATTTTTCTAGTTAAAGATTTTAATATCAAGTTGTTATTAAAGGAATTTAAGTTGCATATAATTGTCTTGTTAATATTTAATGCATATATAATTTATGTGTTAAATCAGATGATAATGCAAGATGCAAAGTTAGCAGTATACTCGTTGGATTTTATCATAGAAGTAACATATAATGTATTGATATTGTTAGTGCTATCACTATCATTAATACATTATTTATATCACGAAACCAAACAAGGATTGCTATTGTTTTTGGCCAGTGTTTGCATCGTTTTTTCCGAAATGGTACAAGTCGCTTATTTGTTTATATCTTCAGCGTATTTACTACAAATGGTGTACACTGCTTTAATAGGTGTAGGCTTTTACTTTCTATACGTTTACATTAAAATTAAATATAAATCCACTCAAAAAAAAACTGAAATCGCTTAGTTTTATACAATAATAGAAGTTCCTTCTGCTTTTTTAGTACTATCTGCATCAAAGTAAAAGTCTATTTTACCTAAATTTATACCATAACAACCTACTTGGTTAACTAATACGTTTTTACCTTCTAGATTTTGAGCAACGGTTGGCTTAGGTAAAAAAGTGTGTGTGTGTCCACCAATAATCAAGTCAATATCTTTAGTCGCTTTAGCTAAGCTTAAATCGCTTATTTTATCAGGCGTTTTGCTGTAATTGTATCCCAAATGTGACAAGCAAATAATAAGATCGCATTTCTCGTCGGTTTTTAAAATACGTGTCATTTCTTGTGCAGCTTCAATTGGATCTAAATACTCAGTTTCTTTGTACATTTTTTTGTCAACTAAACCATCTAATTGAATTCCTAATCCAAAAACACCAATTTTAATACCTTCTTTTTTAAATATTTGATATGGTTTTACATGAGTATCCATGACTGTATTTTTAAAGTCATAGTTAGCAGATACAAATCCAAAGCTAGCATGAGGTAATTGGGCATATAATCCATCTATACCATTATCAAAATCATGATTCCCTATTGTAGCTAGATCGTATTTAAGTTTACTCATTAACTTAAATTCTAATTCGCCACCATAGTAATTAAAATATGGTGTGCCTTGAAAAATATCTCCAGCGTCTAATAGTAATGTATTAGGATTGTTTTGTCTAATGTTTTCAATTAAAGTTGCACGTCTAGCCACACCACCTTTATTTGCATTTCTACCATCCTCTGGTCCAAAAGCATCAATGTGACTGTGCACATCATTAGTATGTAAAATCGTTATTTTTTTAGATTTTGAAGATGTTGCAAACGATTGTAATCCATAACCACCAACTGTAATTAAAGCTGTAGCTGCTGTTGCTTGTTGTATAAAATCTCTACGTTTCATTATGTGGTTATTTAGTTTGGATAAATCTATTGTCAATTACAGGTTTGATAGTGTCAGTCTTTTTAAAGTAGTCTATCATCGCATTTCTTATTTTATAATCAAGAGTATATAGGCTATCATTTACCTGAAAAAATCGCATTCTGTCTCCTCCATTATATAGATAATCATTAGTCGCAACGTAATAGGTTTTATCCTTTTCAATTGGATTGTTGTTTATTAAAGCCTGTGTAATATTATACGTTTTATCCAGTGTTAATTGTATTCCGCTTACAGGATGTGCACGCTTAGCCTGACTTAAATAATGTGTCATGCTATCTATTTGTTGTCCTTTTAGTGCGACTACTACAATGCTGTTTTCAAAAGGCATAATTTCAAAAGCAGTTCTAGTGGTAATATTTCCTTTAGAAATTATAGATCTTATACCACCATGATTTAGGATAACAGCATCTATATTTTTTCCAGTGCGTTTGTTAAAAATAGGATTACTTTCTTGCATAACAGCATCAGCCATAAGATTACCAATTGCTGTATTTAAATCACCATCACTTTTGCTATAAGTTTCTGGAGCGTAAGACAAAACAGCGTCCATGTCCTTATTTATGCTTTCGCGAAAAGGTTTTACAAAGTCATCGATAGATTTATCTGTTGCTAAAGTGTCTGTAATTGTAATCTGTTTACCTTCTATTTTACTCAACGAGTAAGTGTCTTGCTTACAAGAGTTTAAAACAATAATTAAAAGCAAGATGAAAAGATGTTTGTATTTCATATTTAATGTTGAATAATTTAAAGCTAATATAGTTACAATTACTACATTTGTAATAAAGGAATAAAGATAAATGATTTTAAAAGGTTTTAAAGAAAAATCTAATAAAAAGTACATTATTAAATGTGCGCAAAGTCGTGTAATTGCACCAAACGCAAACAGGATCAAACATGTTGGAGTCTTAGTAAATAGTCATGAGTTTTCTGATCCAGAATGGATTAATAGTTTGTCAGAGCAATTAAAAATTAACGCTAAGGACTTAAAAATCTTATCTCTTTTTAATGGCAAAAAAAACGAAACGTCTGTTTATAACCATATTTTTTCTGAAAAAGAACTTGCTTGGAAAGGACAATTTAAATCACAAACAATTAAAGATTTTTTAGACAATAAATTTGATTTGTTGATTAACTTTTATGAAACCGATTCCTTAGCTTTGCAAGTTGTTAGTGCATCAGCCAATGCCGACTTAAAGGTAGGTTTGCATAATGCTAATCCTGACGTAAATGATTTAATTATAGATATTACAATAAAAGATAAAAACATCTTTAAAACCGAAATTATAAAATACCTAAACATTTTAAATAAATTAAGTAATGAATAACCCTTTTTTAGGCACAGGAATAGCAATTGTAACGCCATTCAATGATGATTTATCAGTAGATTACAAAGCGCTAGAAAATATTGTAGAATATAACATTACCAATGGTATCAATTATATAGTTATAAATGGTACAACTGGAGAAAGTGTTACAATTACAAAGCAAGAAAAACAGGATATAGTTGCTGCTATTATAAAGTATAACAAAGGACGTGTGCCATTAGTTTTAGGTATTGGAGGTAGTAACACTGCACAGGTTGTAGAAGAAATTAAAGCTACTGACTTTACAGGTATTGCTGGAATACTATCTGTATCGCCTTATTATAGTAAGCCAACTCAGGAAGGTATGTATCAGCACTTTAAAGCGATTGCACAAGTCTGTCCAATTGATATAATTTTATATAACGTTCCTGGCAGAACTTCAAAAAATATGACACCAGAAACAACGTTGCGTTTAGCAAAAGATTTTGATAATATCGTTGCGGTTAAAGAAGCTGGTAATAATGTGGCTCAATATTTAGAATTACTAAGAGATAAACCAGACAATTTTTCTGTTATATCAGGAGACGACGACTTAGCTTTAGGTATTGTTTTAGCAGGTGGAGCAGGAGTAATATCCGTAATAGGACAAGGGTTACCTAAAGCTTTTTCTACAATGATAAATCTAGGTTTAGAAGGTAAAAACAAGGAAGCGTATCAACTTCATTTTAAAATGATGGATATAGTTAACATGATTTTTGAAGAAAATAATCCAGCAGGTATTAAGGCAGTATTAAATAGCCTTGAGTTATGTAATACAACCGTTAGATTACCTTTAGTTACTGCTACAACACAATTACAAAGTCGTATAAATACTTTTATGACTAATTTTAGTAAAAGTTAAATTATACTTAAACCTAAGTCCAACTTGATTTCTTCAATTAATTTAGCAATCAAATTATATTTTTAAAATCCATTTAAATAGCGTATTTTTGCGCTTCGTTAAAATTTTATGAAGAATTTACTTTACATCTTAATTACATTTTTAGTTTTCACTTCTTGTAGCGAGTATCAAAAGGCATTAAAGTCTGAAGATGTTGCTGTTAAGTTTTCAATGGGTGAAAAACTTTATAATGAAGGTAAGTATAACAAGGCAAGTCGTTTATTTACTCAAATTGTTCCTGCATACAGAGGGAAGCCTCAAGCAGAAAAATTGATGTTTTTAGATGCTGATAGTTATTTTCATTTAGAAGACCATTATTTAGCAGGTTATAGATTTGAGCGTTTTGCATCTGCGTATCCTAGAAGCGAAAAAGTAGAAGAAGCATACTATAAAAGTGCATTAAGTTATGCGCAATTATCTCCAGTGTATTCTAAAGATCAACACGATACAGATCATGCACTAGAGCAATTACAATTGTTTGCTAACTTATATCCAGACTCGCAATACATGCCAAAAATTAACGAGTTGGTTAAAGAGTTACAATATAAATTAGAATTAAAAGCATACAGTATTGCTAAGCAATACAATCATATTTCAGATTTTAAAGCTTCTATTAGTTCATTTGATAATTTTATTGCAGATTTTCCTGGTACAACCTTACGTGAAAAAGCGTTGTATTACCGTTTTGATTCTGCTTACCAATTAGCAATGAAAAGTGTAGAGTATAAAAAAGAAGAAAGATTAAATACAGCTATCGCATATTATAACAACTTTAAAAAAACAAATGCAGAGTCAGAGTTTATTAAAGATGCAGATAAACAGGTAGAGGATTTAAAAGAACAATTAGAAAAATATAGTACTAAAAGCTAATATATTATGGATTTAAAAAAAATCGACGCTCCGTTAACAACAACGACTTACAATAGAAACGAGATAGATGCACCAACAAATAACATCTATGAAGCTATTTCTGTAATTGCAAGAAGAGCAGAGCAAATTAATTCTGAAATTAAAAAAGAATTAATAGAAAAGCTTGAAGAGTTTGCTACATATAATGATAGCTTAGAAGAAATTTTTGAAAACAAAGAACAAATTGAAGTGTCTAAGTTTTACGAAAAATTACCTAAACCTCATGCTTTAGCAGTACAAGAGTGGTTAGACAATAAAATATACCACAGAAATACAGAGCAAGATAACCAAGACTAAACCTATGTCTATATTAAGTGGCAAAAACATACTATTAGGCATCAGTGCTGGTATTGCTGCTTATAAGACAGCCTCATTAGTCAGAGCATTTATAAAAGCAGGTGCAAACGTACAAGTCGTTATGACACCTGCTTCTAAAGACTTTGTGACACCACTCACACTGTCTACGCTTTCCAAAAATCCAGTACACTCAACATTTACCAACGATCAAGATGATAACGCTATGTGGAATAACCACGTAGAGTTAGGGCTATGGGCAGACTATATGGTTATTGCGCCAGCAACAGCCAATACACTATCTAAAATGGCAAATGGTACGTGCGATAATTTATTATTAGCAACATATCTTTCTGCTAAATGTAAAGTCTATTTTGCACCAGCAATGGATTTGGATATGTATGTTCATCCCTCTTCAGTTAACTCATTTAAGACACTTCAAAGCTTTGGTAATGTCATGATTCCTGCAACATCAGGAGAATTAGCAAGTGGTTTAGTTGGTCAAGGTCGTATGGCAGAGCCAGAAGATATTGTCTCTTTTATAGAAAATGATATTATCAGTGGTTTGCCACTAAAAGACAAAACGGTTTTAATTACAGCAGGACCAACCTACGAGGCTATAGATCCTGTACGTTTTATAGGTAATCATTCCTCTGGTAAAATGGGATTTGAAATTGCTAAAGCAGCAGCAAATTTGGGAGCAAAAGTTGTTTTAATTTCTGGTCCAACACATCAAACAGTAAAACATAGTTTAATAACAGTCATACCTGTAATTAGCGCACAAGAGATGTATGATGCAGCCCATTTACATTTTAACAGTGCCGACATTGCTATTTTATCTGCAGCTGTTGCAGACTATAAACCAAAAAATGTTGCAACTCAAAAAATAAAAAAGAAAGAATCTACGTTAACCTTAGAACTAGAAAAGACTAAAGATATTTTAGCCTCCTTAGGACAAATAAAAACAACTCAATTTTTAGTTGGTTTTGCTTTAGAAACTAATAACGAATTAGAACATGCAAAATTGAAGCTAAAAAAGAAGAATTTAGATTTAATTGTTTTAAATTCGTTAAACGACAAAGGTGCAGGTTTTAAGTCAGACACTAATAAAGTAACTTTAATTAACAAGGAAGAAGAAGCTACTGTGTATCAATTAAAATCTAAAACAGAAGTTGCTAAGGACCTTTTTAATACTATAATAAATACATTAAATGCGTAAACTTTTATTTCTATTTTTAATTTGTTTTAGTCTTTCATTACAGGCTCAAGAGCTTAATGCAACAGTAGTTGTAAATGCACAATTAACAGGAGACGAAAATTTACAGCAATTTAAAACACTAGAAAAACAATTAAAAGAGTTTATTTCTGGTACAAAATGGACAAACAAAAAAGTTGAACCTCAAGAGCGTATTGATTGTAATTTTGTAATTAATATTGGAGAATATTCTGGTAATAGCTACAAGGCAACTTTACAAGTCCAATCGTCAAGACCTGTTTTTGGTTCAAGTTACACAACACCTATCTATAACATAAATGATAAAGATTTTACTTTTGAGTATGTCGAGTTTCAAAATCTAATTTATAATCCAACACAATACGCTTCTAATTTAATCTCTGTTTTAGCATTTCATATTCATATGATTTTAGGAATGGATGCCGAGTCTTTCAAACAAGAAGGTGGAGATGAGTACTTTAGACAAGCACAAAATATTGTAAATTTTTCTCAACAAGAAAATTATTCTGGTTGGAAGCTAGAAGATGGTTTACAAAGTCGTTTTGCTTTAATAGATAATTTGTTATCACCAACATTTAAAGAGTTTAGAACCGTATTATATAATTATCATAGACGTGGTTTAGACACTATGAGTGATAATCAAAAGGATGCAAAAAACGAAATAGCTATAGCTTTAAGCTTATTTAATGACATGAACAGAAGACGTCCAAACTCGTATTTACTTCGTGTATTTTTTGATGCAAAAGCAGAGGAGATAGAACAGATTTTTAGCGAAGGTCCAAGTGTAGATATTGCTAATCTGGTCGATACTTTAAATAAAGTTGCGCCAATGCACTCTTCTAAATGGAGAAATATAAAATTTTAGACACTAATTATTTTCATTCTTAAAAAGCGTAAAACCAAAACTTTTCACTTTTTAAATTTTAACCTTTCACTTTAAGAATGCTTACTGGATTAACCATAAAAAATTACGCACTAATTGATCAACTTCAAGTTAATTTAAATGATGGGTTTACCATTATTACAGGAGAAACTGGAGCTGGTAAATCTATACTTTTAGGAGGCTTATCATTAATTTTAGGTAAACGAGCTGACTTATCTAGTTTACGTAATCCTGAAAAAAAATGCATAATAGAAGCCTCTTTTGATATTTCTAAATACAAACTTAAAAACCTATTTAAGGATCAAGATTTAGACTACGACACACAAACGATTATTAGACGAGAGATTTTACCATCAGGTAAATCCAGAGCGTTTGTAAACGACTCGCCTGTTAATTTGTCTAATTTGCAAGCTTTAGGAGAACATCTTATTGATATTCATTCGCAAAACGAAACATTACAGTTGGTGGATGACGCATTTCAATTTCAGGTTATTGATGCACTGGCAAGTACCGAAGCTAATTTAGAAGCATATAATCTGCATCTAAAAGAGCATAAAGTATTACAAAAGCAGCTAAAACAGTTACAGCAATTTCAGGCTGAAGCAATTAAGGAACATGACTATAATTCGTTTTTATTAAATGAATTAGTTGCTGCAAATTTAAAAGAAGGCGAGTTAGAAACTCTAGAAGAAGAGTATGAACTTTTAAATAATGTAGAAGCTATACAACTTAAACTAGAAGAAGCTAATGCACTTTTAAGTGAAGAGCAAGCAGGTGTTTTAACATCACTTAGAGAAGTTAAAGCAGCCTTTCAAAAACTGGCTTTAATATCAAATACTTATCAAGATTTATTGGATAGGGTTACTAGTAGTTTAATTGATTTAGATGACGTTTTGGTTGATATCGAACGTTTTGAAGACAAATTAGACGCTGATCCAAATAGGCTAGAGGTTGTTAATGCTCAACTTATGACCATAAATAACTTAATGCAAAAGCATCTAGTCAAGTCTATTACTGAGTTAATAGATATTAGAGAAGCATTATCTAAAAAAGTAGAGGCAACTGAAAATGCTGACCAAGATATTATAGATAAGCAAGAAGAAATTAAAGCTTTAGAAAAATTATTAAATACTGAAGCTAAAAACATAACAGATAAGCGTAATAAAGCCATACCAGAATTAAAAAAACAATTAGAAGCCTTGTTAACGCAATTAGGTATGCCAAATGCACAGTTTAATATAAGCTTAGAAACATCCAAAACGTTTTTATATAATGGAAAGGATAATTTAAACTTCTTATTTTCTGCCAATAAAGGTGGTCAATTTAACGTGTTAAAAAAAGCAGCATCTGGTGGAGAATTATCAAGAATAATGCTAGCTATTAAGTCTATCTTATCAAAATACGTCAAGCTTCCAAGTATTATGTTTGACGAGATTGATACTGGTGTTTCAGGAGAAATTTCAAATAAAATGGCAGATATTATGTCGCAAATGAGTACTAAAATGCAAGTCTTTAGCATTACCCATTTACCACAAATTGCAGCTAAAGGAAACACGCATTACAAAGTTTATAAAGAAGACGTTAATGAAGTGACCACAACTAATTTAGTTAAATTGGACTATGATGAGCGTGTTGTAGAATTGGCTCAGATGTTGGGAGGGACTCAATTATCAGATTCGGCAATAGCACATGCTAAACAACTATTAAATTAGTGGCTAAATTTCCGCGAAAGCGAATTAAAAAAATTTTAAATACTATCTTTGACAGATAATATAATAAACTAACATATCAACTGATAAACTATAAGTTATGTCATACAATTTATTAAAAGGAAAAAGAGGAATCATATTTGGAGCATTAGACGAAAACTCTATAGCATGGAAAACAGCAGAACGTGTCCATGAAGAAGGTGGTACTTTTGTACTTACAAATGCACCAGTTGCAATGCGTATGGGTCAAATTAATGTTTTAGCAGAAAAAACGGGCTCTCAAATAATTCCTGCAGATGCAACAAGCGAGGAAGATTTACAAAATCTTGTTACGCAAGCAATGGAAATCTTAGGAGGTAAAATAGACTTTGTATTACACTCTATTGGTATGTCAATTAATGTTAGAAAAGGAAAACATTATACAGATCAAAACTATGCTTGGACACAAAAAGGAACAGATGTTTCTGCAATGTCTTTTCATAAAACAATGCAAACGTTATACAAGCAAGATGCAATGAATGAATGGGGAAGTATCGTGGCTTTAACTTATATGGCAGCACAACGTGTTTTTCCTGATTATAATGACATGGCAGATAATAAAGCCTATTTAGAAAGTATTGCACGTAGTTTTGGTTACTTTTTTGGAAGAGATAAAAAAGTTAGAGTTAACACAATATCACAGTCGCCAACACCAACTACAGCAGGAAGCGGAGTAAAAGGATTTGATGGATTTATCGCTTACGCGGAAAAAATGTCGCCTTTAGGTAATGCTACAGCTTTAGATTGTGCAAACTACACAGTATCGTTATTTAGTGATTTAACTAAGCGTGTGACTTTACAAAACCTGTTTCATGATGGTGGTTTTAGTAACATGGGAGTTAGCGATGCAGTTATGAGCGCATTTGTAGATGGTATTGATAAATAGACACTACTAATATAATTTTAAAAAGCCTTACAGAAATGTAAGGCTTTTTTTATGTGATTAAACTACTGGCAATCAGTTGTGTGTAAAAACTTACAATTCTATTAATTACATTTAACATAAGGTTAATGGTATTTTAACCCTTTTTTAAGACTTCTTGTCGATTTGATGGGTATGGTAGTGCTAGGTTAAGAATAAATCAATATTTTTAGAAGATGATTAATTAATTACTAACTTATACTAATTTTATGATGAAAAAAATTACTTTATTATTGTGTGTTGCTCTTATTAGCTGTTTTTCGGCTATGGCTCAACATACCTTCCCTGTAATTACAGGACCTACAAGTGTAACTGAGGGTTCACCTGTGACTTTAAATATTAACGATGCTGCTAATAGTGCTGCTGTTCCATCTGGAAATTATGCTACTTTTAGTATTTCTATTGATTGGGTAAGCACAGATAATGCTTGGGCTTCTGAGTGTGATTTGGATTTAACAACAGCAGCTGGAACTGTAAACTTTAATTCACCATCTACTGGTAGTGCGAATAGTGGTGTTGCAACAACAATTACATTTGATGGAAGCTTTACTGCAGATTACGATCCAGATGCGGATGGAACTTTTGATATTGTTTTAGATCAAACTTATTCAGGTTCAGCTGCAGATTGGTCAAATATAACGGTAACTATTGTTCCAGCTTTAACCTGTACTTCACCTGTAGCTACTGCTGTGGTAGGAACCACAGATTGCGCAGCAGGAACATACATGATTGATGTAGATGTTACTAGTTTAGGTGATGCGACATCTGTAACTATTACTAATGATGCAGGAGTTTCAAGTACACCAGCAACAGCAACAGGAATGGTTAGTGTGGGACCTTTCACACCAGGAACCGATGTAAACATTACTATTGAGCATGATCAAGATAGCTTATGTAACTTAGAGTTAGCTACTTTATCATACGCTTGTCCACCATCTAATGATGAGTGTACTGGTGCAATACCATTGACTGTAAACGCAGACTTAGATTGTATGAATGTAACTTCTGGGACTATAGCAGCAGCTACAGCTTCTGGAATAGCAACAGCTTGTGGAGGAACAGAAGATGATGATGTTTGGTATAGTTTTATGGCTACATCTACCACTCACGTAATCGCTTTACAGAATATTACAGGAGGAACAACGGATTTATATCACGCAGTTTATGATGCAACTTCTGGTTGTGAAGCTTTAGGAACAGCTTTAACTTGTTCGGACCCTAATACTAGTTCAACGTCAGGTTTGACTGTTGGAACTACTTACTTTGTACAAGTTTATTCTTGGACAGGTACTGCAGGACAAACTTCTAATTTTGATATTTGTATAGGAACACCACCACCACCACCAGCAAATGATACTTGTGAAGGTGCTATTGAGTTGACTTTATCGTCAGATGATTCATGTGATAATAGTGTTTCTGGGACAACTAACAGTGCTTTACCATCTGCTTCAGGAACTTGTTCTTCAACTAATAAAGATGTATGGTACACTTTTACACCAACTGAGGATAATAACTACGTATTTAGTGCTACTGAAACTTTTGATTCAGGATTTTCAACAACTTATCTTTCATTATATTCTGGAGACTGTGAGACTACTACTCAAGTAGGTACAACTTGTTTTACTACTGCAGCCCAAACTTTTACTTTAACTAGTGGTACAACTTATTTTGTGAATGTAAGAAGTACTTCAGGTACTGCATATGTTGATTTTGATTTATGTGTTTTCCTTGCTCCACCACCACCAGTAAACGATGCTTGTGAGAATGCAATTACTATTAATGCTGGAGATTCAATCTCTGGTGATACTTCTTACTCTACTAATGTAGAGAATTTAACAGTATGTTCTGGTGGAACAGTAGGTACAACATGTGATCCAGGTGGAGATTCTTCACCTAACGCTGGAACACTTGTTTTTGGTACTGGAGTATGGTATGTTTACAATTCTCCTGGTAATGAATCTATTTCTATTGAGGATTCTGCTGATGCTTTTGATTCAGAGATTCAAGTATGGTCTGGAGCTTGTGGCTCATTAGTTTGTGTTGCAGGAGATGACGATAGTTCAACTGCAGGAAGTGGTGGTTTTGTTTGTTTTGATTCTGAAGCAACAGCTACGACTTATTATATTTACATAGATGGTAATGCTGCTACTGGAGTTGGTGCTTACACATTAAATTTAAATACTACACCTTTACCTCCTGCTAACGACGAATGTACAGCTGCTGAAGCATTAACACTAGGAGTTGAAATTACAGGAGATAATACAGGAGCAACAGATTCTGGTGTAACTGCAGATTGTTTTACAGGTGCAGTTGCTGATTTATGGTACTCATTTGTAGCACCTCCTTCGGGAGAAGTTACAGTGACTACAACTGCTGCTCAATATGGTGTTTATACAGATTGTGCTGGTACAGCAGTTGGTGCTTGTAATACATCAGTAGTTGGTGGATTAACAGATGGTACTACTTACTATGTAAGAGTTAGTGATGATGGTACTGCAAGAGCACAAGCTCCAGGATCGTTTACTTTATTACTTTCTGAGTCTTCTTTAAGCACAGTTGAGTTTAATACAGAGGCTTTATTCTCTTACTATCCAAACCCAGTTAATGACAACTTAACATTAAAAGCTCAAAAAGAGATTTCTAATGTATCAGTTTATAACATGTTAGGACAAGAAGTGTACAGAAACGCACCTAATAGTGTAGATAACCTAGTAAACATGTCTGACTTACAGTCAGGAGCATACTTTGTTAAAGTTACTATTGGAGATGTTACTGAAACAATAAAAGTTATTAAGAAATAATCTTAAACTTTAATACAATTAAAAGCCACCTTTTTAGGTGGCTTTTTTTATACGTTTAACTTACATTTGTTATATGGAATTAAGTTTTTCGTTTATTATACCTGTTTATAATCGTCCTATTGAGATTGAAGAGCTATTAGAAAGCTTTTTAACCTTAAAAGGTAACTATAGCTACGAAATTGTAATTGTAGAAGATGGATCTACAATTACGTCTAAAGCTATCGTAGATAAATACATAGATAAGCTTGATATATCCTATTATTTTAAGTCAAATTCAGGACCAGGAGATTCCAGAAATTTTGGAATGCAACACGCTAAAGGTAATTACTTTATTATTTTAGATAGCGATTGTTTATTGCCTAGTCACTACTTACAAGAGGTAGAAGCTAGTTTAAAACTTAATTATGTAGACTGTTTTGGCGGACCAGATAAAGCACATCATTCGTTTTCAAATCTTCAAAAAGCTATAGATTTTAGTATGACGTCTGTAATTACAACAGGAGGCATTAGAGGTAATAAATCTAGTTTGGATAAGTTTCAACCTAGAAGTTTTAACATGGGATTATCAAAATTAGCATTTGAAGCGACCAAAGGATTTGGTAATATCCATCCTGGAGAAGATCCTGATTTGTCTATTAGACTATGGGACTTAGGATTTAAAACAACTTTATTTCCGGAAGCTTATGTGTACCATAAAAGACGTATATCTTGGAGTAAATTTTATAAACAAGTTAATAAATTTGGTTCCGTAAGACCTATTTTAAATAAGTGGCATCCACAAACTAAAAAAATCACCTATTGGTTTCCAACAATGTTTTTTATTGGAGTTATTATAGCTTTGTTTTTAACACTGTTTAATCTATTTTTACCATTATACTTAGTGTTATTTTATTATTGTCTAATCTTTATTGTAGCAGTATTAAAAACTAAAAATATTATTATTGCTTTTCAGGCTTTATTAGCAGTATCCATTCAGTTTTTTGGATATGGTTACGGATTTTTAAAGTCAACAATATTATTACATTTTAAGTCAGAAAAACCCGAAGTAATTTTTCCTCATTTATTTTTTAAAAATTAAGGCATGCAAAAACTTAAATTGAAAATATTAGGATTGTTTAAAAGTAAAAAGATCAATATATTTTTACTGTTTTTTGTTTTAGCTTTTTCAATTTTAGTTTTAACAAAATTATCTAAAGTATATACAGCCACATTAGCCTTTAAAGTAAAACCTAAGGATATTAGTGATACGCATGTAATAGTAAATTCAAACAATCCAGAGCTTGATATTACAATACAAACTACAGGTTTTAATTGGCTTAGGTATGCTATTAAAAGACCAGAATTAGATATTAATTTTAAAACAGACATTTCAAAAAAAGATTCAACTTTAATTTGGAGTGTTTCCAAAGGGTTCTCAAATATTAATAAACAGTTTGATAAAGAAGAAAAGATTATCAGTATTAATCCGGACACACTACTTTTTAGATTTGATGTCAATGATGTAAAATATGTACCAATAATCTTAGACTCTAAAATTCAATATGCTAAAGGGTACAACACTTTAGATACTTTAAAAACTGTACCAGATAGTGTTAAGTTAATTGGGCCAAGTTCTGTTTTAAAAACAATTAGTAAAGTAAAGACTCAGTATTTAGAATTAAAAGAGGTGAAATCCGATGTAAATAAAACGTTGTTACTGCAATTGGATAGTTTAAATAAAAATATTAAAACCAATATAACGCAAGCTAAGTTGATGGTTAATGTTTCTAAATTCTCTGAAGGCGTTTTAGACATTCCAATCCAAATAATTAATATTCCGGAAGGAGTAAAAGTTAACTATTTTCCAAAGCAAGTGTCATTAAGTTTTACCACAAGCTTGGAAAAATTTAATACAATAAAGTCAGAAGATTTTAATATCGTTTGCGATTATAACGATGCTTCTGGAAATACAACTTTAGCACCAAAATTAATTAAACAGCCAAATAATGTTAAAAACATTAGGTTATTGCAACAAAAAATTGAATTTATAATTACAGAATGACACCAATAATAGTAGGCTTAACAGGAGGTATAGGTAGCGGAAAAACTACAGTTGCTAATTATTTTAAAGCATTAGATGTGCCAGTTTATATTGCTGATAATGAAGCCAAAGCATTAATGGATCGTTCTAAAGTTATTAAACGTAAATTAATTAAGCTTTTTGGAGATAGTGCTTACGTTGAGGATACATTAAATAAACCTTTTATTGCTAGTCAGATATTTAGTAATCAAGCTTTACTAAAAAAAATGAATGCAATTGTGCACCCAAAAGTTGCAAAACATTTTTCTAATTGGGTAAAAAAACAAAACGCACCATACGTTATTAGCGAAGTCGCTATAATTTTTGAAAACGGAAGTCAAGGCAAATACGATTATATTATTACTGTCGTAGCACCAGAACAGACTAGACTAAATCGAGTAATTAAACGTGATAACTCGTCTGAAGCTAAGGTTAAGGCAATCATGAATAACCAATGGACTGACCAACAAAAGACAGAATGTTCAGATTTTGTAATTAATAATACCGATTTAAAAGACACAAAACTTCAGGTTCAAAATATTCATAGTAAACTCTTAAAATCTATAACAAAGAATTAAATTTTAACGTTTTTGTTAATGTAAGGTTAAATGGTAACATTGCTAAATGTTAAAATCTTAATTTTGGATGATGAACAAAAGAATTTTTTTTGTGTTAGTCGTTTTAATGAGTTGTTCCCTAATAGGAATCATACTAGTTCAGGCGTATTATATAAATAATTCACTTCAAAATACTGAAAAGCAGTTTAACTTCAATGTAAGAAAAGCACTAAGTTATGTGTCTAACATTGTAGAAAATGAAGAAAAAGAGGATTATTTAAGAAAGTTTAATGATTTATTAAGCAATGGATCAATTAATGTAAATGATACAACTGCAATTATAAACATTTACATTAAAGAGGATAATCCTGATACAAACGAAACAGTAATTTATCGTAACGGTATTTTAGAAGAAAATTATAAAGTATCATCAGCGCTCTTTGACATAGGTTTAGATAGTTTAAACGTAAAACGTATTTTACAAAAAAGAGAAACCGAAATTATTGAAAACAACTCTATAGATGGTAGTAAAAACCTATCTTCAATGCTTGCAAGATTAAGTAAACTTAATGAAAGTACACGTATTGCTTTAGAGACTGTTTATAAAGATAAAGCCTATTTAAAACCAATACACAAACGTGTAGACGTGGACAAAATCAATAGGTTACTAGCATTAAAATTGTTAGAAAATGATATTGATATAGGTTATGAATTTGCAATATATAGCAACGATTTAGCAACAAAAATTAAAACTCAAGATTTTCAGTTAAATCCAGCATCTACGTTTAGTGTACCATTTTTTTATAATGAAAATGATAAAAGTAATTACAGACTATTAGTTAATTTTCCAGAACGTAAAAAGTTTATTTTATCATCAATTTTAACGATGCTAATATTATCTATAGTTTTTACTTTAATTATAGTCATAGCTTATTCTAGTGCATTGTATCAATTAATAAAACAACGTCAAATTTCTGAAATTAAAACAGATTTTATTAATAATATGACGCATGAGTTTAAGACGCCAATTGCGACTATTAATTTAGCATTAGATTCTATTAGAAACCCTAAAATAATTGACGACAAAGAAAAAGTCCTACGTTATTTAGGCATGATAAAAGAAGAAAATAAGCGTATGCATGCGCAAGTGGAAAATGTACTAAGAATATCTAAACTTGAAAAAAACGAACTAAACATTAGTAAGGAACGTGTGGAACTTAACGACTTAGTAGAAGATGCTATATCACACGTAGAGTTGATTATTGAAGATAGAGGTGGACATATTGAAACACATCTTGATGCCGAAAAATCTTCGGTTTTAGCAAACGAAACACACTTTACAAATGTATTAGTAAACGTATTGGATAATGCAATTAAGTATTCTCCAGATGCACCAAAAATTATTGTCACTACAGAGCTGGCAGGAAATAATATATTAGTGCATATAAAAGATCACGGAAGTGGTATGAGTAAAGTAGCTCAAAAACGTGTGTTCGAAAAATTTTATAGAGAGCATACAGGTAACATACATAATGTTAAAGGTCATGGATTGGGCTTAGCATATGTAAAACGAATAGTTGAAGACCATCATGGTCATATATCAGTAGAAAGTGAAAAAGAAAAAGGAAGTACTTTTACAATAAAGCTTCCGTTAATCTCGTAGTATTATGGATGAACAATTAAAAAGAATATTATTAGTAGAAGATGACCCAAATTTTGGAACAGTCTTAAAAGATTATTTATCAATGAATGATTACGAAGTTACCCATGCAAAAAATGGTATGGAAGGCTTTGAAAAATTTAAACGTGGTGATTTTGATTTATGTATTTTAGATGTCATGATGCCATATAAAGATGGATTTACTTTAGCTAAAGAAATTAGAGAGAAAAATGCAGAAGTGCCTATCGTATTTTTAACTGCTAAAGCCATGAAAGAGGACGTGCTTAAAGGTTATAAAGTTGGTGCAGATGACTATTTAAATAAACCTTTTGATAGCGAAGTCTTATTAATGAAGATAAAAGCTATCATGCAACGTAAAGCAAACGATACCGTTGCGGACAGTAAACAATTTGAATTTAAAATTGGAGGATTTGATTTAAACTCTAAGCTTAGATTTTTAACATACAATGGAGGAGAACAAGTTAAGTTATCTCCTAAAGAAAACGAATTACTACGTATGTTAGCATTGCATGAAAACGATTTAATGCCACGTGAGTTAGCATTAACTAAGATATGGAGAGATGATAATTACTTTACATCTAGAAGTATGGACGTGTATATAGCTAAACTTAGAAAGTATTTAAAGTTAGATCCAAATGTGGAAATTTTAAATATTCATGGAGAAGGATTTAGATTAGTAGTTAATCAAAACGATTAATTATCAAATATATATTAAAAAAGCTAGCATTTATGCTGGCTTTTTTTGTTTAATAAATCGAGTCTAAAATAATTTTAGCAACATTAGGTTTATAATGGCTGCTTTCAAAATAATTACTAATAGGCTCTGTTAAATTATTTTTCCCTGAAAAGTCAAAGACTTTATCTTTATCAAAAATAGAATAGAGTAGTACTAATTGTTCTTCTTCCATAGGGATTTGATCATACAAAGGTGAAACAACGATTTTGTAATTAGTATCATGTTTATTAAATATAGATTTTATTTTATTAAGTAAATCTATTTCTCTTTTAGTTTTTTCTAATGTAATATTTGATTCTTGTGGTCTTTGATAAAATACACCTTGTTGTTTCAATTTATTATAATAGCCTAAACTGTCTTCTTTAATCTCTTTAGCTAATCCGTAATAAGAGTCATTATAAATTGGTGTAAACGTATCTGGATATTTGTCCATACGTACATAATTTTTCATATAATTTCTATACGTTTTAAAACAGTAAAAATCGGCGTATGCCATCATAAATCGTGGATTAAGATTTGCTAAAATAAAACTGCTATAAAATTCGTATTTAGAAACATCATTAAACTCCACTGGGTTAATGTATAGGTGATTTAGTCTTTTTATGGTGCCAGACAATACGGCTCTATCAATAATAATTAAAGCATGGTTTATTGGTGAATTTACATCGTCTAAAAATTCTAATTTTTTATAAATACCATATAAATCTTCGCTATGTGCATCATAATGAAACGGAACCGATTTTTCTGGTAAATAGTGCTTCCAGATTGGAGTTTTAAAGGCTTGAGATCTTGAGCTACCAAAAATAAAGCTATCATAATTTACACTGTCTTTATTTTTTTGAAAAATCTTTGTTGATACGTAAGTTCTATTTAATGTAGTGATGTCTTGATTATAATAGTTATTATAATCTTTGAAAATTTTAAAAATATCTAAGGATAAAACTATTATCACATAGAGTATAATAGGAATAAAAAAGAATGCTAATTTTTTTAAAAAAATCTTCATTCTATCTCAGATTCTATTTTAGTAATTATAGCGCTCAATGGTGTTTGATAGTCAAACCAAAGGGTTTCAGGTTTTCTTCTAAACCAAGTTAATTGGCGTTTTGCAAACCGTCTAGAGTTTTTCTTAATTTCAGAAATAGCAAAATCTAATGTCCAAGTCGTATCTAAGTAATTAAAAATTTCTTTGTAGCCAACAGTGTTAAGGCTGTTTAGATTTTTAAAGGGAAGTAAGGACTCTACTTCTCTAATCAACCCATTAGCAACCATTATATCTACTCGCTTGTTAATTCTGTCGTAAATAACATCACGATCAGCCTCAAGTCCTATGGTAATTGTTTTAAAGGGTCTTTGGTTTTTAGCTTTATTTAAAAAGGAAGAATAGGGTTGTCCACTGCCAATACAAATTTCTAAAGCACGAATGACACGTTGTGGATTATCAATTTTTATGGTGTTATAGGATTGCTCATCTAAAGTTTTCAGCTTAAGCTGAAGTGTTTCCAAACCTTCCGTGTCTAATTGTTTATTTAGTTGCTCTCTTATCTTTTTATCAACCTCAGGAAAATAATCTAAACCGTTAGTGACAGCATCAACATATAATCCAGAACCACCAACCATTATAACAACGTCATTAGTTTTGTGTAGGTTTGTTATGCAGTCGATTGCTTCTTTTTCAAAAGCACCAACATTATAGTCTTCTGTTATAGATTTATTATGTATAAAATAATGTTTAGCAGCTGCTAATTCTTCTGCTGTAGGAGCAGCAGTACCAATACTCATTTCTTTAAAAAACTGTCTTGAATCTGCAGATACTATTTGGGTATTAAAATGATTAGCCAACTTAATACTAAGTGCAGTTTTACCAATAGCAGTTGGTCCAACAATTGAGATTAAATATTTGTTAGCGTGTTTCAAATTTATTGTAATTAAGTAATTGTTTAGTGTAGGTTGTTACCACAAACTCTGCAAAAGTTGGCATCATCGTCATGATTGTCTTCATGACAATTAGAGCATCTTTGTGTATTTAAATTTAGTTTTTTACTTGTTGGATTAGAGGGTTGGTCCTCAGATTTCTTTAAGCTTTTAGAATATTCTGCAGACACAATTCCTGTAGGTACTGCTATAATACCATAACCTAAAATCATGATAATAGTGGTAATAAATTGTCCAAGTGCAGTTTGTGGTGCAATATCCCCAAAACCAACTGTAGTTAATGTAACAATACACCAATAGACGCTTTTTGGGATGTTTGTAAATCCGTTATCTTCACCTTCGACCAAATACATAATGGTTCCAAAAATTACGGACGATATTAATACAGCAAATAAAAACACAAATATCTTTACACGACTAGCAATAATAGAGTCTCTTAATTGGTTTGAAGCTCCAAGATATCTTGCTAATTTAAGTATTCTAAAAACACGTAGTAAGCGTAACGCTCTAAGAGTAACTAAGGCATGTGATCCTGCAAAAATAAACGAGATGTACATTGGTATTGTGGATAGTAAATCTAAAATACCGTAAAAGCTAAAGATGTATTTAAATGGCTTTTTTACTGTAATTATGCGTAAAATATATTCGATACTAAAAAAGATAGTTATAATCCACTCTCCAACATATAACGCGTTGTGGTACTTTTTATCAATGTGATTTACACTTTCTAACATAACTAGTAGTATACTAGCTAAAATTAAAATAAGTAAAACGACGTCAAAAAACTTACCAGCAGGCGTGTCTGCTTCATAAATAATTTCATGAAGTTTATCTTTCCAATAAGTTTTATCTTTTGTTGGGCTCATGTGGTAAAAATACTAAATAAACATTAGATATTTTTTTCTAAAACTATAACCGAGTTATTTTGAATATTTACAATGTTGCTAAAAAAAGATTTTAGTTCAGTATAGTAATTAGTTGGGTAAATTGTATTGTAAAAATTAATCCTAAAAGATAAATCAATGTTACCATTTTTTGGTTGAGTTAAAAAATTAAGTAAGCCAGAGTTATTAGATAATTCAATAGTTTTATCTAGAGGCTTATCAACAATTTTATACTTATCATTTGTGTCAATTTGAATGTAATAAATAAGGTTGTTTTTATATCCAAAATCAATAGGATATGTCCTTGTATTAAGCTGTAAAGGGTTTTTTGTAAAAAATTTAAATATAAAAGGGTCCAAGTATATTTTATCACCAATTACAGTTAATGGACCTGATATTGATATGGTCTCGGTATATATTGCTTTATCGTTTTTATTTGTGTCTACTTGACTATTTTCAAAAGTTAAATCAGGATATTTTTCTCTGAAGTACTTTAAATTATTAAGATTGTTTTTTTTGTACAATTGACGCGCATCCAAAGCATCATATCCTAATTTTGTTGTTGTTAATGTTCCAGTAAAGGTATTATCATCATTAATTGTGATATTAACTTTATGTTGTGTTGTAGAATTAATATTAGTGTTTAGGTCTATCCAACGACTATCATTGTCAAAATCCATTTCGCGACCATACTCATTTAAACATTTAAATGGAATTTGTCCAAAGACTAATAAAGGGTCTGTTGCATCTAAAAAATAAGATTTTCCATCAATTTCGGCTCTTAAAATCACATAATTAAATTCTGAAATTACAGGATAAAGTGTAGTGATAAATCCGTTTTCTCTTGTAGAAATTAAAACAGGATAGGTTACTATATCATGTCTTTTCAAAAGGTTATACAGAAGTAGGTTGATTTCGGCTACATTACCTGTTTTTTGCTCAATAATATCTTTAATGGACACATCTTTAAAAATTCGATAATAGCCATTCCAAGTATAATTATTTTTAACATAATTAAAAATGTATTTAGCTTTATCTAAATCACTTTTTTGATCCAATAAGGTTTGGTCTATTAGTTTTTTTACTAGACTTTCTTTTTTTAGTTGTTTTCCAAAATCTTCATTTTGTTTAAGTTCATCATCCGCAGTTTCCCATGTTTTGGTAATGTTTTGTACAGAGCCATCAAAGCCTTTAATTACTTTTAATTCATATTCCATTCTAGAAATATAATTTTTAGAAGCAGTCGTGTAATCCTCTTCTATAAAAGCAGGTATGTCTTTCATTACATACTTACCTATTGTACAGTCCGCACTTGCACCATTGTCTAATTGGATACAGTATTTTTTTATATCACTTTGATTGACGCTTAACTTAAGCTCTCCTACAAGCTTTATATTATAATCGTAGTTTCCTGGTATGCTAGTATTGTACTCGCTGTATAGCTTTGGTATGTCTTCTTGAAATTTCCATGAGTTAAAATTGAATAAAAATGGGCTTTCAAAGGTGTAGCTATATGTAATAACAGATCCTTCTTTTATATTAGGTAAAACAAACTTAAATATGGTGTAATTATCGTTAACCTTTTCTTCAAATACTTGAGAAGGATCTAAGTTAATTCGGGTAACTTTACCATCTTCAATATTGGTTGTTGTTGCAACTAAGTTTGTGATTTTTTCTGATTTTCTATCAGAATTATATAAATAAACCTCAATATTGGCTTGGTCAAATCCGTTACGGTTTAAAATTTTAACTTTTTTCTTATAGTCTAAAACTAAGTTGAACGTTTTTTTATGAATTTCGGCATCTCCATATTCATAAAGTACTATGGCATTTGCAGTGGTGTCTTGCTTAAATTCATTTAATTCTAAATCAGCTCTTGTCGTCGTTAAATTTTCAGTATTAAATTGGCTTTGAGCTACTAAAAATTTTGAAAAGAGTAGCGTAATAAGAAATATTTTTTTCATTATAAATCTATAATTTTTATACGTTTATTTTTTCTTAGGTAACTTTGTATAATGTGTTGTTGATCTCTATTATTCTCCATTGGAGTAATGATAGACTCTAGAATGTCTAAATTATTAATTTGGTAATTTAAATTATAAAAGCCAAAACCTTTAAATATTCCATTCTGAATTAAAATGGCACTACGCTCATCCACCTCTCGACCACGATCAATAATAACCATGTTTTTGTTATTGTAGCTGTATTTATCTAATAATTCTTGTACACGTTTATTATAATCCTCTGGAGATTCCTGTTGTATGCATGCACCTGCACATGTTTTTACTTCGTAATGGAAGCAACTGGTTTTGGTTTTATAAATACCTGATAGTTTTTGACACAAATTAAATTGTTCGACCATTTTTTCTAAAAAATGACGTCCACTTTGTCTAGTGCTAAAGGTTGTTATGCAAGGTTTTCTACCATCTGCTTTATCAATAGTAAGATTAATATAACCGTTATCGTCTATAAAACTGTATAGTGCATGTGTAAAAATACTTCTGCGCAAAGCTCTATTTAATATAGGTTTATTACGCTTAATCTCTTCGCTTTCTTTTAAAAGCGCCACTAATTCACTTCCTGTAGCTTCATATTTTACAGCTGCTACTTGAGTTTGCATTTTCTTGGACTTTGGTGTAGTACCAGTAAAATGTTGATTAACGCGATTTTTTATGTTCTTACTTTTTCCAATATAGATTAACTCACCATCTGCTTTGTACATGTAGTAAACTCCAGTAACAGAGGTTAAATTATCAATAATATCTATTAACCTAGGCTCCATCTGGAATTTTGGTTCTTTTTTAATAGACTCCTTAATAATTGTTTTGTTGGTGTCCTTGGCAAGAAGTAATTTAAAAAGTTTAACGGTTGCTAAAGCATCTCCAGATGCACGATGCCTATCTGTTACAGGTATACCCAATGATCTAACTAGTTTACCTAAACTGTAAGATTTTTGATCAGGAATTAAATCTTTAGACAACTCAACCGTACAAAGGGTTTGTCTTTTAAAAGGAAATCCAAGACGTTTAAACTCGGTTTTTAAGATACGATAATCAAATTGCGCATTGTGAGCCACCAAAATAGTGTCTTCTGTAATTTCAACGATTCGCTTAGCTATCTCGTAAAATTTAGGCGCATTTTTAAGCATCTTGCTATTTATACCTGTAAGATTAACCACAAAGGGTTGAATCTCTCGTTCTGGATTTACTAAACTTATAAACTGGTCTACAACCTCATGACCATCAAATTTGTAGATAGCAATTTCGGTTATTCCTTCTTCATTAAACTTACCACCAGTGGTTTCTATGTCGACTATTGTGTAAATAAAGTTTGTTTTTAATTATAATTTCTAGCACCAAATATACTACTTCCCACTCTAACCATTGTGCTACCACAATCTATTGCTAATTGATAATCACCACTCATTCCCATACTAATTGTCTTTAAACTAGGATGCAATTTTTGAAGCGAATCAAAGGTAGTTTTAAGTAAATCAAATTCTTGTTTAATCTGATTTTGGTCTTCAGTAAATGTAGCCATTCCCATCACGCCAATAACATTAATATTAGTTAAAGCTGAAAATTCTTCAGATTTAAGTAAGCTAGTTGCGTCTGGTATAGACATTCCAAATTTAGAATCTTCCGATGCTATTTTAATTTGAAGCAAACAATCGATGCTTCTTTCGTGCTTTTTAGCTTGTTTATTAATTTCTTTAAGTAATTTAAAGCTCTCCACACCATGTATTAAATCTACAAACTCAGCCATATACTTTACTTTATTAGTTTGTACGTGACCAATCAAATGCCATTTAATGTCCTTTGGCATTTCTTGATATTTGTCTGCCATTTCTTGGATTTTATTTTCTCCAAAAATGCGTTGACCAGCGTTGTAGGCTTCCATTAAATCACTAACAGGTTTTGTTTTAGAAACCGCAACTAAAGTTACATGTTTAGGAAGTGTAGCTTGTATTTGATTTAGGTTTTGTTTAATTGACATTTGCTTTATTTTTTTACTTAAAACTCGTAAATAGTAACACCACTTCTAATTTTAGGCTCGATATAAGTACTTTTTGGTGGCATTGTTAATCCGTCGTCTGCAATTTGCTTCATCTGAGAAATTGTTGCAGGAATCATACCAAAACCAACAGTAAATTCTTTACTATCCACTTTACTTTTTAAATTTACAATATCTTTTTTACCACTAAGGTAATGTATGCGATTATCGTTGCGTAAATCTGTGATTCCTAAAATAGGTTGTAATATAGTTTTAAAAAGTACTTGTGCATCCAATTCGTCCAAAGACGTATCAAATGTATATTCTGTTTTTCTTAAGTATAACGAGTAAAATTCGCCATCTAAATACATACTAAAGTGATGTGATTTTGAGGGTTGGTAAGGTGTTAATCCTCTATTTTCAATACGATAAACGGTATCTAGTTGAATTAAAAATTCTTCTTTAGTTAAGCCATTTAAATCTTTTACTAAACGGTTAAACTCGTGTATGCGTAATTCGGATTCCGAAATTAAATAACTCATAAAAAAGTTATAGCTTTCTTGACCAGAATGATTTTTGTTTTCGTTTTTTAAATCCTCACAAAGTAATTGAGAAGAGGCAGACCTATGATGTCCATCTGCAATGTACAACGTTGGCATTTTGCTAAAATTAGTTGTAATAGCTTGGATGTCTGTGTCGTCTTCAATTAACCATAAATAGTGCGTGTCTCTGTATGTTGTTGTAAACTCAAACTCGGCACGCTCTTTTTGTTTTTCGGTTATAATTTTAGAGATAGTATCATTATCAGGATAGGTTAGTAGTACAGGTTCTGCATTAAAACCAACGGTTTTTAAATAGTCTTTAAAAACGGTTTCGCGAGAAGCGATAGTATCCTCATGTTTTTTAATAATATTATTGTTATAATCGTCTACGCTAGCAGCTGCAACAATACCATTAAATACTTGAGAATCGCGATCTACTATTTTGTAAATGTAAAAACAAGGTTTTTGATCTTGCTTAAATACACCATCTTCTTTAAATTCAGAATATCTGTTTTTAACTAACTTATAACGTGCTTCTCCAGAGATTTCTTTATCGTATTTGTAACCAGGATTTACAATGTGTAAAAACGAAAATGGATTATGGTCTAAACGTGCTTCTCTTTCGGGTTGCGTATAACTTTGATAGGAGCGTGAGGCTACTAAACTAACCTTATCTCTAGTAGGTCTAACCGCTTTAAATGGTAATATTTTAGTCATTGTTATTGCAAATAAATCAAGAAAGATTAGACAGTTGGTAAACTTTAAAAACAATAAAAGGCATAAGATTGCAGGTTAAAACTGTTAATCTAAATATGCCTTTTATTGTTATTTATATAAATTGCTGAGATACTTTATCTGCCTTTCTGCTTTCAGAATAATCATAAAAACCTTCACCAGATTTAACACCTAATTTTCCTGCGTTAACCATATTAACTAATAAAGGACATGGTGCGTATTTAGGGTTTTTAAATCCATCGTACATGACATTTAAAATAGAAAGACATACATCTAATCCAATAAAATCTGCTAGTTGCAAAGGACCCATTGGATGTGCCATACCTAACTTCATTACTGTGTCAATTTCTTGGACACCAGCAACACCATTGTATAGCGTCTCAATAGACTCGTTAATCATTGGCATTAAAATACGGTTAGCAACAAAACCAGGATAATCATTAACTTCAGTTGGTATTTTACCTAATTGTTTAGATAATTCCATGATAGTATTAGTCACTTCATCGCTTGTATTATAACCACGAATAATTTCGACTAATTTCATGATTGGCACAGGATTCATAAAATGCATTCCAATAACCATATCAGGTCTAGAGGTTACAGCTCCAATTTGTGTTATTGAGATAGAAGAGGTGTTAGTCGCTAAAATCGTGTCATCACCACAAGCTTGGTCTAATTGCTTAAATATTTTTAGTTTTAAATCTAAGTTTTCTGTTGCAGCTTCTACAACTAGGCTTGCATATTCAACACCTTCTTCAATATTAGTAAAAGTGCTAATATTACTTAAAGTTTCAGCTTTATCTGCTTCAGATATTTTTTCTTTAGCGACCATGCGATCTAAATTTTTAGAGATGGTATCCATTCCGCGTTTTAATGACGCTTCACTAATATCAATTAATTGTACTTTAAATCCAGATTGTGCAAAGGTATGTGCAATACCGTTACCCATTGTTCCTGCACCTATAACTGCTATGTTTTTCATTAAAATTTATTGTTTTTGTGTCCCACAATTATGGGCTTTTATTATTGTTTTACTTTTTTTTCTTACCACCAAATAGCACGTTGACAAAAAAATCTACAATGTATTTTAGTAATGATTTTTTGTTTTTATCTTTTTGATTGGTCATAATTTAAAAGGTTTTAAAACTGATCTATAATCATAGTGGCCACACGTAAGGCTTCTGTACCATCGTGTAAGGTCACTATTGGAGTTGTATTATTGTTTATGGCGTCCGCAAAGGATTCTAACTCGTCTAAAATAGCGTTGTTTGCAGCTATTTCTGGGTTGTCAAAATAAATTTGTTTTTTAACACCTTCTGCATTTTGTAAAACCATGTCAAAATCACCAGGTGTTTCGGGTGCATCTTTCATTTTTACAACCTCACATTTTTTCTCTAAAAAGTCTACAGAGATATAAGCATCACGTTGAAAAAAACGTGTTTTACGCATGTTTTTAAGTGAAATTCGGCTGGCAGTTAAATTAGCAACACAACCATTAACAAACTCGATACGTGCATTAGCAATATCAGGTGTATCACTTATCACTGAAACTCCGCTTGCAGATACATTTTTAACTTTAGATTTAACTACACTTAAAATAACATCAATGTCATGAATCATTAAGTCTAAAACCACAGGTACATCAGTACCACGAGGGTTAAACTCGGCTAAACGATGCGCTTCAATAAACATTGGACTATCTAATTGGTCTTTAACTGCAATAAATGCAGGATTAAAACGCTCGACATGACCTACTTGACCTTTTACACCATTTTCTGCAACTAAAGCTCTAATACTTTCGGCTTCATGCACAGTATTGGTTATTGGTTTTTCAATAAATATATGTTTACCTTTAGATATAGCTTGCTTAGCACAATCGTAATGCGATAGGGTAGGCGTTACAATATCTACAACATCTACAGCATCAATTAAGGCTTCAATGGTATCAAAATATTTGTAACCAAATTCGGCTTCTACTTTTTTAGCGTTGTCCGCATCAGCATCGTAAAATCCTACTAATTGGAATTTATCTGATTGATTTAATAATCTAAGATGAATTTTTCCAAGGTGACCAGCACCTAATACACCAGCTTTTAGCATAGTTTGTTCTGTTTTCAACAAAAATAAGTTTTTTTATACACTATTTAATATCAATTTGATAATTATATACAGGATTTAAGACAAAATTATAAATTGAATGAAAACCTTTTCAGGGTTATATTTTTGAAGTAATTTTATGCTCTAAACTATCCATTACCATTGAAAGATACTTTTAAACATCAAGGCTTACGACAGCAACTAGTAGCTGTTTTGAAGGACAAAGGAATTACTAATACCGCAGTTTTGGCTGCAATTGGCAGAATACCAAGACATTTGTTTATGGATTCTAGTTTTTTAGATCATGCGTATCAGGATAAGGCATTTCCTATTGCAGCAGATCAAACCATTTCTCAGCCTTATACTGTAGCTTTTCAAACCGAATTAATGCAAGTTAAACGAGGTGATAAAGTGTTAGAGATTGGCACAGGTAGTGGCTATCAGACTGCTGTGCTGTGCGAACTTGGTGCTAAAGTATATAGCATTGAAAGGCAACAAGAGTTGTTTAAAATTACGAGTCGTTTTTTGCCAAAATTAGGCTATAGAGCAAAAAAACTAATTTTTGGAGATGGTTATAAAGGTTTAAAAACCGAAGCACCTTTTAGTAGTATTATTGTAACTGCAGGAGCACCTTTTGTGCCTAACCCTTTACTAGCACAATTAGAAATTGGAGGACGTTTAGTAATTCCTGTTGGAGATAAAGTGCAAACTATGACGCTTTTTGTTAGAAAAGGTCCAAAGGATTTTGAGAAAACAGAGTTTGGCGAGTTTAGATTTGTTCCGCTTTTGGAGGATAAGAATTAGTAGATTAAGTTCTAGTCATTTTCGTAATCATGAACAAACGTAATATGATTACTGCTTGCCATTAAATTAGGGTTTGTACCTTCAATACCTTCTGGAATTGATTGGTTGCGAGCTTTGTAATATTTAACCCAACTAGTCATTGGTTGACCAGAACTATTGTTAAAAGTCATTGGGTGTGTCAAAAACGGAATGGAATCTTTAGGTAAGTTTTGAGTTGAAAACATTTTGTAAACTAACTCTGAGCAATAATAGGATGTGTCATCCCATAAAAAAATATCATCATAAGGTGTATTAACTCTGGTAATACCATAGTTTATGGCTGTTTTTATATAGGGCTTGTAGTAGTTGTCTAGCCTCGCAACTGTGGTTTGCGATTTATTAAATTTATTTTTATTCCTTTCTAAAAATTTAGCTATTGGTGTTATGCAAACGCCTTGTTTAGGTATAGCTTCCACCACAAACCATTTGTTGTCTTTTTGCATAGCCATACCAACATGAGAATAATTTTTGGCAGAAGCGGTTGCTGTAACGTCCTTTATAGCATTATCAATGTCGTCTGATCCTGTGTTTTGAAACAGTAAATCACCTTCTTTTAACTGAAAATTGGTGTTAGTTTTTGTATTGCAACTTAAAAAAATACATGATAGTAATACAATGTATGATATGCGTTGTAAAAAATAATTCATTATTTAAAAGTGCTAAAATGAATTATCAAAATTACGGAAAAACTGTACTTGATTAAAGTGAATACTGTAAAATACAAAAGCTTTTTATTTTTTGAAATTTAAGTTAAGTCTTAAAAAATGTTAATAGCTACTAATAATAAGCCACACATGTTGTTTCTTTGTTTGCTTATAAATACTAATAAATTATGACATTTTTTATTTGCTTACTATTAGGTTTTTGTATTGCTGCCTTAGGAAGTATTACACCTAGTTTTCTAAATTTAACGGTAGTAAAGTATAGCTTAAAAAACGGTAAAAAATCTACATTTTATTTAATAGCTGGTTATGCTACAGTTTTGTTTTTTCAAGCCAATTTAGGCGCTTATTTGGCTAATGTTTTAATGAAAAATTCTGAATACATAACCTTAATTCAAAAAATAGGAACAGGTATTCTGTTTTTATTGTCTATTAATTTTTTTAGACTTTATTTTTCTCCTAAAAAGGAAGTTAGTGAGAAAGAAATTCCTAAATCTAAATCCTATTTTTACGGTATTTTAATGTCCTCATTAAATATGATGGCTATACCGTTTTACTTTACATTTATTTCGTTGTTAATTGGTTTTAAATACTTTGAATACACTGTGTTTACTGCTTTTTATTTTTCAATCGGTTCTACCATTGGGTCTTTTACTTTATACACGATTTATGCGATTGTTGCTAAAAATATTGAACATAAACTAACTTATATTGCTTCTAAAATGGATTTTATTTTAGGTTGTTTAACTGGTATTGTTGGTATTGGTAACGTAATCTATTTGTTTAGTAAGTAGTATACCGATATTAAAACCCAAACCCAAACCCAAACCCAAACCCAAACATAAAGGTATAGTTAACTAAATTATTTAATATTATGTTGTTTTACGTATAGCTGTAATTGATTGTTATAGTCTTTTATTCTTGCATGTGCTGAACCATCAATTATTAAAATGACTATTAGCATTGCAATAGTAGTAACACTAATTGCACGCCAGGTTGGACTACTAATAAGTAGGATTAATAATGCAGCTACAATAATAATTACAGGAATGGCTTTAAAGACTACTGTTTGATATTCTTTTAAAGTACTTTCTGTACGATCAATTTCTGATTTTACAAAAGTTGAAGCATTTGTATTATAGGCAGTTTTAAACGCTGTGACTCTTGATTTGTTTGTAAAAAACAAACCTAATCCAATGACTGTTAATAATAGTCCTGCTACTAGTGTAGGTATAATGTAAGCTCTTGCTATATCTGTTTTTCCTAATTGCCAAAACCCGATACTTGCTGCTAAAAATAGTAGTCCAAACACTACAAAAAAAGGTGTTGAAAAAAGCTCGGCTTTTGCCCAATCTGTTGCTGTTTTTAAAATATCCATACTGTTAATTCGTTTTATATAATTCTCGGTATTTGGTTGGACTAATACCTTCTTTCTTTTTAAATACTCTTGAAAAATACTGAGGATACTCGAAGCCTAACTCATAAGCCACTTCAGCGATGCTTTTGTTAGGTTTTAATAAACTATTCTTAGCTTGGTCTATTAAATATAACTGCAAATGTTCGGTTGTAGTTTTACCTGTTTCAATTTTAAGTGTATCACTTAAATAGCGTTTAGATACTGACATTTTAGTTGCTATTTCTGCTATACTTGGTATACCGTTTTCATGTAAAAGTCCTGATTCAAAATAGTCAATTAGTTGTTTGTTAAATTGTTCTAATAAGCTATTGCATAGTTCTTTTCTGTTTAAAAACTGTCTTTCGTAAAACCGATTAGCATATTTTAAAAGCGTACTTAATTGCGAGATAATGATGTCTTTACTAAATTCATCTTGATTGTTTTGGTATTCTATTTCAATATTTTTAACTAAAGCTTCGATTTGTCTTTCTTCTTTTGGAGAGAGGTGTAATGCTTCGTTAGCGGAATACGCAAAGAATCCATATTTTTTTATTTGATGTGCTAATTCTGTTCCTTTTAAAAAATCTTCGTGCAAATTAATACTAAAGCCTTTTTGTTCAAATACGACACTATTATCCCATTGTAGTACTTGTTTTGGCGCTATAAAAATTAAAGCTCCATTTGTAAAATCGTATTTAGTGCGTCCATAATTAAGATCTCCTTTCACGAATTTTTTTAAACTTATTGAATAACAATCTGTAGTGATAGGAGGAGAGCTTTCTCTGGGACACGGTAAAAAACCATCTTCTTTGGATGTAAATATGCTAAGCATAGGATGCTCTGGTCTAGGCAATTCTAGATAGTTTAAATACGCGGATAGTGTTTTAAAGTGTTTCATTTTTAATGGTGTATTACATTTAAAATACTTAAGATGTAATTTAAAATTACTGATTTTTAATCAAATATTACTTTTGTCTTGTAGCTCCTAAATTTATAACAATATTAGCAGGACCTTTTGGGAACCATGTTTTTATTAAAAAGTTAGGAATGGACCCAATTGGTATGTAATCTGCATTGTAAGTAATTTTAGTTGTTGATTCATCAATTTTTTCGAATTCGTAGATTACTTTATAGGTTTTCATTCTTTCAACATCCTTAGTTTTATAGTCGCTGGTGGTAGCTGTTGCAATAAATTTAAGTTTGTTGTCTGCTTTATAACGAGTGATTTTAATTACTAAATCACTGTCGGAAAGAGGCCAAGGCGCATTAAAATAGTAATACGCTATCCATTGGTTGTCAGAAGTTTTTTCTATTTGTTTAGTAATAGGTGTTCTTTCTAAAAATAGTTTATGATTTTCGGTGTTAGAAAAATAAGTATCTAATTTATCTAAAGTCGTGTTTACAGTCGTTTGAGCTATATAATAAAAGTGAGTCCCTTCATCTTCTTTTACTAGTTCATATTTTACTGTAGTTTTTCCGTCTTTTAAGGTTTTTTCTGTCCAATTTCTAGTTTGAGAAAAAGCATTACTAGCTATTATTAAGACTACTACTATACTTAGGTATTTAATATGTTTCATAATAATATGTTTATAAATTCCAATTAAAGTTTACTGCTTGTTCTGACACTTTCCAAAGTTTTTCCATTACAGTTTTATCTTTGGCATGAGGTTCTAGTTTACATTCTCCAACAGGTCCAGTCCAATAATTTCTACCTGTAGGTCCATAAAACCCCTTTTGATTAAGGTTAAGTTCTGTAGCACACATTAATTCTGGATACGCTCCTTTTTCTGCAGATTGTACAAAAGGAGATAGTTTCATCAATTGCCAAATAAACCTAGTCATTAAGCTACCACTAGTTTTAATTAAAGAGGTTCTAGAAGCACCAGGATGACAAGCATACACTTTTACATTTGTTTTACCTGCATTTTTAAGTCTATCTTGTAACTCATAAACAGACATGATTTGAGCAAGTTTACATTGACTGTAAACCGCATTGGGATTATAGTTTTTATCCCAATTCATGTCATCAAATTTAATGGTTTTAATTCCCATTTTATAACCTTCACTACCAACAGTAACTATACGTCCATTTGATTTTTCAATAAGAGGAAAAAGTAAACCTTGTAGTAAAAAATTACCATAATGGTTTACTCCTAATTGACTTTCAAAACCATCAACAGTAAGGGTTTGTTTAGGGACTTGCGCAATTGCAGCATTACAGATTAATGCATCAATATGAAGTATGGTTTGATTGACTTCTAAAGCTGCTTTTTTAACAGATGCTAGTTCAGCCAAATCCATTTCAATATTAGAAACATCAATAGTATTACCAAGTTCTAACTTTAATAAGGCAATAGTATTATTGGCTTTTTTATTATTACGGTTAAGCATTACTACTTTAGCGCCTTTTGATAATAATATTTTAGCAGCTTCAAAGCCTGTACCACTTGTGGTACCAGTTATTACATACGTTTTTCCTTTTAAGCTATTAATTTTATCTGGTGTCCATCCCTTTTTTCCAAATTGATTTTTTTCCATTGTGTTTATCTTTTAAATTTATAAGACAAAGGTAGTTTGGAGATGGAAAAAGGACTTACACAGTTTTTCTAAAGTTGTATACTTTTTTGTATTACTATTTTTTATTAAAAACTGTTTATCACTTAAAAACTAAACCCAAACATAAAGGTATCGTTAACCAAACCACTTCCTTGGTAAGCACGCACATAATCTACACGTAAAAAGCGCATTTTACCCCAACCTAAATTGCTTAATCCAAGCGAATATTCGGTGTATGGTTTGTTTTCTTTAGTTGCTGCTGCATTAAATCCAGCAACCAAATTAAAATTAAGCTTATTTAGTAACGGAATTTTGTTTAAAATGTACCCTTTAAAGTTGTGTTCTGCATGAAATTCGGCGTAAGCCTTATTAGTACTTAAAGCGTAATATGGTAGTATTTTAAAGGCATTTATGTAATTACCGTCTATAACCGTATTGGTTTGATTACCATTAAAATGGTGGTAGTCTACAAAAGCAATATCGTCTGCATTATTAAATATTCCTCCTTTTGCTAAGTAGGTTAAATCACCTTTGTTACCTAGGTTTAAGCTTTGGTAAATTTGAGCTTTAAATTGATCAAAATTATAATCAGCATTACTACTTCCAAAACCTTTTTCGTAACCTAGATATAAGGTCGGGATTTTACTATTAGGAAGGTTGTATTTTCCAAATGGGTAACTCATGTAATTTTGTCCAAAGTTAATACGTGTATTAAGATTAAACTTCATGATATTGTGCGCATCAAAAGATGCAACACCATTTGCGGTAGGATCTATTGGATTGTTACTACTGTAGTCTCTGTTGTCTTGAGGTTGCCAAGTTTGATCTGTAGTGTTAAATAATGGTTTACGATCGTTATAACTTAGGTCAGAATACACATGTAAACCGTTTAGCAACTCTTGACTATAATTTAATTGTGCAAAATTACGATCGTAGATTTTTAGATAATTTTTTTCGGCCCAAAGGGAATATGATGTGTTTAAGAAATCTAAACTAGTTAGGTTAGGATTAAACTGCTCAACTTTACTACCTCCTGATAAGGACACAAATGCTCTATTTTTTTTATCAAATCTGTAATTAATAATTCCTGTTGCTCTTAATCTATCCTCAGACTCGCCATAATTAATAGTAGATGACATATTAAAATACTCTGGACTATCGTCTTTAAAACGCTTAGTATAGCTTGCGGTTAATGAACCATTCCAACCTTGTACTGTGTTAAAACCTAGTTTAGTAATAGGAGAGGAGATATTAAAATACGTTTTGTTATACGAGTCACGATAACTATAGCCACCTAAAATATCACCAATTTTAAACTTGTTGTCAACTTGGTCTACAGAGTCTAAATAGGTTTTTGATTCTCTGATTAATTGTATGCTGTCTCTTCTAACATAGTCATTTGCTTCTACACTAGTTAAAGGCACAGGTCTTTTGGTTTCCCAATATACTGAGTCTTTTTTATTGGCATTATCTTGAAACGAAAGTACTTCTCTTGTAAAATTCTTTTTATCAAAATTAGGGTTAAAATCATAATCACTGTAAGCAGCTGTAAAACGACCATCACCATTAAAGCCAAATATTCCAAACTCAAAATCAAATAATTGAGTGGTTTTAACCCATTGTTTTTCTTGGTCGTAATAGGTAAAGGTTTGTTTAATTTTAAATAAATCTACAGCTGGTATTTGCGCTTGTTGTCCAGTTAGTGTAACGTCTGTACCAAATAAACTCCATTGGTCTTCAACGATATATATATAGCCTCCAAATGCTTTATCATTTTTACGTTTAGGAAGTAATTCAATTTTATTAATAAGGTTGCCTAAGTCGTCGTAAAACGTACCTACTAGTTTGTATTTGTAATAGTTAAAGGCAAAGTCCGCAATAGGAGATACAATCTCGCTACCTAACTCAAAGGTGTTTTGATAAAAATTAAATTCGACGTCAGTCGCATTATTAAAACTAAAACCATTGCTGTCTCCACTAATTTTAGAAGCGACAATAGTTTCTTTGATAGGTTTAGGAGATTGGTATTCTAGTTTGGATATTGTCTCAGATAAATAGACAATACCAGTTCTGGTCGAGTCTAATGCACCATCCAAATCACCAACCTCTTGACCCATAATTTTTTCTGGGACATCGACCATTTTTAGTAAACCTCTTGAGTAAAATTCGGCTTTAAACGATTTAAGTTTATTTAGATTTTCTTTACGTTTAGCAATAGTCTGTCTGATAATTGCATTTGCTGGATTTTCATCCGAATTTATAACAACCTCATCTAAGTTAATATCTTCTTCTACTAAAACAACATCAAGTACAAACGGAAACTTTGTAACGTTAACTTGTTTTTTTATAGTCTTATAACCTAAGTATTGAAAGGTAATGGTATATTCTCCCGTTTTTGAAAGGTCCAAAATGTAATTACCATCATTATTGGTTGTAGTACCAGTGTACGTGTTTTCAATAAAAATATTGACTACAGGCAGTGGGTCGTTTTGGTTGGATGTTACAGTACCTGTAATTTGTGCAAAAGCAAAACTGCTAACTAAAGTAAATAGTGTAAGTAAGGAATATTTCATTTTTTTTAAGTTGGTTGTTTAATAGTATAGACGCACATTTTTATAAAAAGGTTGCCTAGCCTCAAACATATAACTTATTGAAATTGAATATTGTTATAAAAATTATAAAGTTTTTCTTGAAGAAAAATAAAAAAAGAAAGGTCTGCTATTTTTGTTTTAGTCGAAACTAAAGCATAAACGGAAGCAGCATAAGTAAAACTGATGTTTAGTTGAAAGATTTTTTAATACGATCTAAATCACGTTTATTATCTCTATCCTTAAGCGTTTCGCGTTTATCGTAAAGTTTTTTTCCTTTAGCTAAAGCAATATCTAATTTGGCTAACCCTTTTTCGTTTAAAAATAGACGTAACGGAATGATTGTTAAACCAGACGTGTTTACCTCTTTTAATAATTTTTTAAGTTCACGTTTGTTAAGTAACAATTTACGTTCTGCTTTTGGTCTATGGTTATAATAGTTACCAAATGCATATTCCTGGATATTCATATTAATAACAAATAATTCACCTTGCTCATTAAACTCGCAAAAAGATTCGGCAATAGACGCTTGACTATTTCTAATGGATTTAATCTCTGTTCCGGATAAAACAATTCCAGCAGTGTATTTATCTAAAATTTCATATTGAAATTTAGCCTTTTTGTTAAGTATGTTTATCTTTTTTTGCATTAGTGCAAAGCTAATAAAATTGAAGTTAAAGTAATTATAATTGTTTAGTCATTTTATGCATGCCTCTAAATTGATCTAAAATTAAATCAAACTCTAATGTATAAGAGTCCACGATTTTAAAACCACATTTTTTATAAAAGTTTAAAGCTTGTAATTGTGTGTCCATAGCTTCTAACCAGATAGAGGTAGATAGATTATCTGTTGCTATGTCATAGCTTAGTTGTATTAATTGTTGGCCTAAACCTAAACCTTGATACGCTTGGTCTAAATATAAGCGATGTAGTTTTGTGGTCCTTAATGGTTTTTGATGGATTAATCTTAAAATGCCAATGGTTTTAGTATCATATTTAATAAAAAAATAATTGGCATTTAAATCTTGTAACTCTTTGGTTAGTTGCTTTAAATTATATTGCGAGTTTATGTACCAATTACAATCATTGTTTATCCATAAGTGTTTGTAAGCAGGAGGATAAATACGTTGCATTAACTGCAATAACACCTCGTGGTTGGCTAGTGTAATGGGTTTTAAATTTAATTTCAATAGATTAGTTTAAGCTAACTCCAAAGCAATATCTATCATGTCTTTAAAAGTAGTTTCGCGTTCTTTACTAGTTGTTTTTTCTCCAGTGACTAATGAGTCTGATATGGTACAAATAGTTAAAGCATTAACATTGTGTTTGGCAGCTACGGTATATAACCCAGCAGTTTCCATCTCGACACAAAGCACACCAAATTTACTCCATTTTTTATAGGACTCAAAATCGTCTGCATAAAACTCGTCTGAAGTAAAAACATTACCAGCTTTAATAGTAATATTTTTATTTTTTGCAGCTTCTACTGCTTTTTGAAACAATTCAAAACTAGCTGTAGGTGCATAATCTGCTCCTCCAAATCTAAGCTCGTTTACTCCAGAGTTTGATGAGGCAGCCATAGCTAATACGACATCTCTAATTTTGATGTGTTTTTGGTATGATCCAGCACTACCAACACGAATCAGGTTTTTTACACCAAATTGTGTAATCAATTCATGAGCATAAATAGATATACTTGGCACACCCATTCCTGTTCCCATTACAGAGACACGTTTACCTTGATACGTACCAGTGTAACCTAGCATACCTCTAACTTCGTTAAAGCAAACAGGGTTTTCAAAAAATGTTGTGGCAATCCATTTAGCACGTAAAGGGTCTCCTGGTAATAAAATAGTTTCTGCAACATCGCCTTTTTGGGCTCCAATATGTATACTCATGTTTTTTTTATTTAGTTGAAATGAATAGCCTAGTGTTTAATAATTTTTATCTCCTGATGCATTGCCTGTCACAATTGCAATTCCGTTGGACGTTCCAATACGGTCAACACCTAGATTTATGTATTGTAATGCAGTGTCAGTGTCTCTAATACCTCCAGAGGCTTTAATTTTTGTAGTGCCATTATTAATAGCTTCTTTCATTATAGTTACAGCTTCAATAGTGGCACCAGAAGTACCAAAACCTGTTGAGGTTTTTATAAATTCGGCTTTAGCCTTAATGGCTAATTTACTAGCTTCGTTTATTTCTTGGTTGTTAAGATAACAAGTTTCTAAAATTACTTTTAATGTGTTGTATGGCATCACTTTTTTTACAGCCTTAATATCTTCAAATACAGTCTCAAAAGCTTTACTTTTAAGTAAACCAATATTTAAAACCATATCAATCTCATCTGCGCCATCTTTTAAAGCTTGTTTGGTTTCTTCAACTTTAGCAATAGTACTCATGGCTCCTAAAGGAAAACCAATAACACTACACACTTTAACGTCGCTATCTTTTAATTCGGCTTTAGCCAAACTAACATAACAGCTATTGACACAAACAGAGAAAAATTGGTGTTGTATTGCTTCTTGACACAATTGTATAATATCTGCTTTAGTTGCAGTTGCTTTTAAAATGGTGTGATCTATGTATTTACTTAATGGTTTCATCTAAAAAATATTAAGATATAAAGTTAGTTGTTTTTTGATTAAAAAAGTTAAAGCATTTTATCAAACTACATGCTGCAAAAACGATAAATAAACTTACTTAAACAATGACATAAGTCAGCTTTTGTGTTTTAAGTCTCACTTAAATTTGCAGTATACAAAAACAACTAATTTAATTTATTATGAAAAAAATAATTATACCCTTTGTGTTACTATTACTTTTATCTTTTAGTGTAAAAGCACAAGATGCACCTTCTAACGATTCTGATTTTAATACTTGGCAAGCTCGTTTTAGAGTAGCAGCTGTAATCCCTTCTCCTGGAGATAATCTTGAAGGCGCAGATGTTGATATTTCTACAACTGTAATTCCAGAGGTTGATTTTACTTATTTTTTTACCAAGCATTGGGCTGCAGAGCTTATTTTGGCAACCACAAAACATGAGGTTGAGGTTGAAGGTTTGGATTTAGGTCATGTATGGTTATTGCCTCCAACTTTAAATGTGCAATATCATTTTTATTCAGGAGATTTTAAACCTTACGTTGGAGCAGGTGTAAACTATACTATTTTTTATGGAGAAGATGCAGGAGATGTTGTGGGTATGGATTATGAAAACTCGGTAGGCTTTTCATTTCAAGCAGGAATTGATTATAATTTAAACGATAAATGGTTTTTAAATTTAGACGTTAAACAATTATTACTTAGTACAGATGTGACGGTAAATGCAGGTGAGGCTGTAATACCTGTAGAGGTGGATATTAACCCTTTAATTATTGGTCTAGGGATTGGGGTAAAGCTTTAATTTAAGAATACACTATATAAAAAAAGACTACAATTTGTAGTCTTTTTTTTGTTTCAAACTTATTTTCTCGTTTGACTTATTTATATTTAAAAAAAATAATTTAGAATGAGCAAAGCTAAGCTAGACAGTACACAGGAATACGATTTAATTTGTGTTGGAGGCGGAATTATGAGTGCTACTTTGGCATTAATGTCCAAGATTTTAAAACCGGATTTAAAAGTATTGATTGTCGAGCGTCTTAGTGAGGTGGCTCAGGAAAGTTCTGCTGCTTGGAATAATGCAGGTACAGGACATTCTGCACTCTGCGAACTTAATTATTGTCCTGAGGAAGATGGAAAAGTCGTTATTGAAAAAGCCATAAAAATTTGTCAGCAGTTTGAAGAGTCTAAACAATTTTGGAGCTATTTAGTGGAGCTTGGTTTAATTGACGATCCTAATAGTTTTATTGCTGCAGTACCACATCATAGTTGGGTTTTAGGTGAAGAAAATGCTACATACTTAGAGCAGCGTTTTAACACCATGAAACATCATTTTATGTTTGATACTATTCAATTTACAAAGGATAAGAGTAAAATGAAAGACTGGTTTCCGTTAATTATGAATAACAGAGATGAAGATGAGGTGATGGCTGCATCCAGAATTGACAGAGGTACAGAGGTTAATTATGGAACGTTAACAAAAACATTATTCAATATTTTAGAAACCAAATTTGATACACCAGTGTATTGTAATATGGAAGTTATAGATATTGATCCAAGTCCAGATATTGATTGGACGGTAGAGATGGAAAATATTGAAACTAACCAAAAATATAATCTAGAATCTAAACATGTTTTTATTGGAGCAGGAGGAGGAAGTCTTCTTTTATTACAAAAAGTAGAAATTGAAGAAAAAGAAGGATATGGTGGTTTTCCTATTAGTGGCGAATGGTTAGTTTGTAAAAATGAAGACATTATTAAACAGCATAATGCTAAAGTATATAGTAAGGCTGGACTTGGCGATCCGCCAATGTCCACACCGCATTTAGATACACGTTATATTAACGGAAAACGCGAATTGCTTTTTGGTCCTTTTGCGGGTTTTAGCCCTAAATTTTTAAAAGAAGGTTCTAATTTTGATTTATTAAAATCGGTCAAATTTGATAATATTTCGCCTTTATTAGGAGCTTTTTGGCATAATCTACCATTAACTAAGTATTTAATAGAGCAAGTAACATCCTCTCATGAAGACCGCATGAAGGAGTTACGCAAATTTGTTAAAGATGCTAATAGTGATGACTGGGAAATATTAGTAGCTGGACAACGTGTTCAGATTATTAAAAAGGACGAATTTGAAGGTGGAGTTTTACAATTTGGGACAGAAGTAGTAAGCAGTAAAGACGGAAGTGTTACTTGTTTGTTGGGAGCATCTCCAGGAGCATCAACAGCAACATCTGTAATGTTACAAGTGCTAGAAAAAGCTTTTCCAGAGATTTTACATTCAGAAGAAGGTAAAGCAATTATGGATAAAATGATTCCTTTTTATAATGCAGAGGTAACAGAAGACTTGTTTAAGGCACAATTAAAAAAGAGTGCAGAAGCTTTATAATTGTAAATAAAAAATAAAATAGAAATTTGATAGTTTTTAAAACATATAAAATTCAAATTGCACTTCTTTTTCTTTTAACACTTGGGTGTTCAAAAACTATATCAGAAAAAAGGGTTGCGATATTTGAGGATATACTTGGGGAGAGACAAGTAGAATCTCTTAATGCACTTGTGTTAGATTTTGAAAATAATTTAACTAAAATGTATCCTAATTTATCGGTTGATATTGCTTATAAAAAGTATTTGATTGATTTACTTTCTATTGAAATTGAGGACCCTAAAAAGTTTGAATTTCAGTCAAAGAAAACAAATAAAGAATTTCATGAAAGTGGTTTATGGGATGAAGTTTATCGCTACAGCACCTTATCAGAATCTAAAGATTCAACTAAAATATTAGAAGCTAATAACATTGGGAAGTACATGAAAGCACTTTATAAAATAAAAGGTGATGATAGTTTTATTACTAATTATTGGAATAGAAGAGAGGCTGCCGGTTTGATGCCTAAAGAATTAGCTGTTCTTGGTCTTATAAATTTGAGACCAGATTATACTGATTATTTTCATAAACGGATTCTAGTTTTAGAATTTAGCTTTTAATCAATCCATTTATAAAATTTCAGACTTTTTCTCGTCTTCTTGTTTTATAATTTTAGACGTCCAAAGTATGGTATCGCTTAAATTTTCGAAAAGCTCAAAAGGTTTATTATGAAATTTGTTTTCAAACCTAGAAGTTTCGCGCATTTTTTCGTCATTGGTTATAACTGCAAAGGCGACTAGATTTGGTATTTTGTTAGCTGCGTTATAAACTAATGGATTAACAGAATAAGAGGCGACACGGTTGGATATAAAGGCGAAATTTTTATTCTTGAAATGCTTTTCTATTATTTCAACAAATAATTCTGTATCGTCATCACTGATAAAAGCACCTTCTTTGACCTGTTTAATTAAAAAGTCATCAAAAACATAAATTTCGGCATTACCTATATCGTAATAATGGAATATTCCCATGTTGTTTTATGGTTTTGGTTGATAGTTCAATGTTTTCAAGATAGTAATAAAAAAGGGGCTTTTAAAATTTAAAATTAAATTTTGGATTTAATAAACTGCCATATCACTTTAAAATTGTTGTAGTTATTTGATATGCAATTATCTATAGTAAGCTATAATTTTAGAGATTTTTAATAGTCTTTATAAATACCTGTTTTATCTCTAAAAAGGCACGTTATAAGCTTATTGTAGCTTAAAAGTCTAGTTGTTAGCCAACAGAGTTAAGAAAGTAGTAGGTATAACTTGGTATTAATAAATTTGTGACTTAATCATTAAAATATCTTACCTGCTTTATATATAATTCGCGATCCGCTCCATCTAGTTTAAATTCGATATCCAAACCAAACTCTAAGTACTTCTGTTTAGATTTATACACGTTATAGTAATAGTGTTTTTTGATTTTTTCTAATTGTTCGGAGAGTGTAATTATTTCGGCTTCCGTCATCACTAATTTACCATTGTTAAGGTTAGAGTGTGATATGATTTCGACAATACGTTTTTCGTTATATAATTTAGAAGACGATCCAGAATAGCAAATAATCTGGTCGCAAGTCACACCGTCTTCAGGTTTAACAACACTAGCGTCTCCAACTTGTACATTTATAACATTACCTAAGTAGTTTTTTCGATATAAATTTTTAGTAATGGCAACACCATTGGCTTTCTCGTTAGGGAAGGAGCGATGCACTAAAATACCCATTGCAATGCTGTTTTGGTCAATATTGAAGTAGTCACGTTCTAAAAAGGCGCGCTCATACCATAAGCTTGACCATACTTTTTTGATGGCTTTTTCAATAGATTTTTTCTTGCTACCAACAATACCTGTTTTAGAGTCGTATAATCCTGCTCCCGAAAACCCAACAATATCTTCTGCATTTGTCGAGCTTCTAAATCGTAAGCGGGTCTCGTCTCCTAAACTTTTAATTTTAGCTTCGACTTGAGATATTAAATCAGGATCTAAAGGTGTTTTTTTTATAAGTTTTTGTATTGTTTTTAGTTGCTGGGTTAGTTTATTAGCATCTTGATTGATTTTATAATCATAAATCATTTGCTTAACTAAGCTGTCTGCTCCAGACGTTTTTAGATGTGCTTCATAATAGTAAAACGGAATAGCAAAAGCGGATTCCGGAATTTTAAAGGCTTCTTGTTTAGCTAAATCATATAACACACCAAAGTTAGCAGCTTTACCACCAACAGTGTTTATTGAGTTTTGACTTAAATTGTCAGCATTAATTAGTGTTTGTACCGCTGTATTTTTTTCTAGAAATAACGTCGCTTTTTTCTGTTTTTTAGTTTTTCTTTCAAACAATTCTTTAGAGATTGGTTTGATGTAAAAGGTGTCTAAAGCCACTTCAAAAGAAACATATTGATTGTCAAAGCTTTTTAAAATATCAGATTGCATGGCTTTAGTGTAAGCTGCAATTGGAATTTGTCTGTTTTTTCCTAAAACTGAAATGTGACTTAATGGGGTTTGCAAAATAGTGGTTATAACACCAGCAGTAATAGGTAATTCTAAGATTGGTTGATTAATAACAATTATATCATGTTTAGAAATATTGTTTTGTTTTAACGAATCAACAGCAACAAATTTTAAGCATCCATAGCTTTTTTGAGTGCTCACCGCTTGATACGTTTGGTCTCCATATAAATCTGAAGCCGATAGTGTGGGAATGTCCAAAACAGCATCTAATTGTTCTAAACGTGCCGTATTTAAAAAGAAATTAAAGCTTTTAAAATACGTTGCTTTTTTGATGGCTTCGTAAAAGGTTTTAATCTCTGCAATTTGCATATCATCAATAGGAGAAAGCTCTAAATTATAAGTGTTGTTTGCTAAATAATGGTTTATGTTCCCTAATAAAAAACGTTTGTTTTTATGTTGAGAAGTATAGTTAGTGTTATTAAATTCTCTTAAAGTTTCTGGGATTTCTAAATAGCCTTTACAAAAATGGTAATGGTATTTATAGTCTTTACTATTTATAAAATAGAGTTGTTGTTCTTTAATATCAAAAACGACTTTTAAAGCATCAATATTCCCATATTTATTAGTGTTTGGTGATGTTTTTAAGGCGTTAAAATCGGTTTCCGAAGTTAATACACGTTTAAATTTAGATTGAGATAAAACAAATGTTGAGGTTAATATAAAAAGAACGACAAGATGATTTTTTAGTAGGGATGTGATCAAGCTAAGTGGTTTTTTATTAGAGTAATACAATATAGAACAAAAAAAAGCAACACGCCACTTTTGTAAAGTATTGTGTTGCTTTTCAACTAACCAACCATAATTAAAACGTGCTCTTTTACGCTTTATTTTATGTTAACAGAACTTTGTGATTACAGTTCTTCCGTTACTAAATCGCTTTGATTTCTAAAGACTAATTCGCCATCAAAAGCATCTAATAAAATAATACTATCTGTTGTTACTTTTCCTGATAAAATCTCTTTACTTAATTGGTTAAGTACATCTTTCTGAATGACACGTTTTACAGGTCTTGCACCATATTCTGGATTATAACCTTTGTATGCTAGATATTTAATAGCTTCAGGTGTTGCATCAAAAGTTATCCCTTGTTTTGCAATCATTTTAGAAATACCTTTTAGCTGTAATCCTACAATTTCTGTAATATTATCTTGCGTTAAAGGTGTAAACATAATAATGTCATCAATCCTATTTATAAACTCAGGTCTTACCGTTTGTTTTAATAAGGCTAAAACATCCACTTTAGCACCTTCAATAGCAGTTTCTACATCTTTTACAGCATCAAAACGCTCTTGTATTATTTGACTTCCCATGTTGGAGGTCATGATAATAATAGTGTTTTTAAAATCTGCAATACGACCTTTATTATCTGTTAAATGTCCTTCGTCTAACACTTGTAATAAGATATTAAACGTGTCTGGATGCGCTTTTTCAATTTCGTCTAAAAGCACTACAGAATAAGGTTTACGTCTAACTGCTTCGGTTAGTTGCCCACCTTCATCATAACCAACATATCCTGGAGGCGCACCAACTAATCTGCTTACCGCATGACGCTCTTGGTATTCGCTCATATCTATTCTGGTCATCGCGCTTTCATCATCAAACAGATATTCTGCTAATGCTTTAGCTAACTCTGTTTTACCAACACCAGTTGTTCCTAAAAAAAGGAAGGTTCCGATTGGTTTTTCTGGATTTTGTAATCCTGCACGACTACGTCTTACTGCATCACTAACCGCAACAATAGCTTCTTCTTGACCAATCACACGTTTGTGTAATTCTTTTTCAAGGTTTAAAAGCTTTTCGCGATCGCCTTGTAACATTTTAGTAACAGGAATGCCTGTCCATTTAGCAACAACTTCTGCAATATCTTCATAAGTTACCTCTTCTTTGATTAAAGAATTTTCAGACTGGTTATCAGCTAAATCTTTCTGTAATTTTTCTAATGCTTCTTGTGCTTCTTTAATCTTACCATAACGTAACTCGGCAACCTTACCGTAATCTCCATCGCGTTCAGCTTTTTCTGCTTCAAGCTTAAAGTTTTCGATGTCTTGTTTTCTGTTTTGTATGTTGTCTACAACTTCTTTTTCGCTAATCCATTTAGCATTGATCTCGTTGCGTTCTTCTTTTAAATTAGCTAAATCAGATTGTAATGTTTTTAATTTACTTTCGTCTTTTTCACGCTTAATTGCTTCGATTTCAATCTCTAACTGCATCACTTTTCTGTCTAAAACATCAAGTTCTTCTGGTTTTGAGTTGATTTCCATACGCATTTTAGCAGCAGCTTCATCCATTAAGTCAATAGCTTTATCTGGTAAAAATCTGTTGGTAATATAGCGTTGAGATAACTCTACAGCACCAATAATAGCATCATCTTTAATACGTACTTTATGGTGTGTTTCGTATTTTTCTTTAATTCCTCTTAAAATAGAAATGGCACTTTCTGTGTCAGGTTCATTAACCATTACTTTCTGGAAACGACGCTCTAAGGCTTTATCTTTTTCAAAATACTTTTGGTACTCATCTAAAGTGGTTGCTCCAATAGCGCGCAACTCACCACGCGCTAAAGCAGGTTTTAAAATGTTTGCAGCATCCATTGCTCCTTGTCCGCCACCTGCACCAACAAGTGTATGGATTTCGTCAATAAATAGTACAATGTCACCTTCACTTTCTGTTACTTCTTTTATAACTGCTTTTAGGCGTTCTTCAAATTCGCCTTTAAATTTAGCACCTGCAATTAGTGCACCCATGTCTAACGCAAAAATTTGCTTATCCACTAGGTTTTCTGGGACGTCACCATCTACAATTCTGTGTGCTAAACCTTCTGCAATAGCGGTTTTACCAGTTCCAGGCTCACCAACTAATATTGGATTGTTTTTAGTACGACGAGATAAAATTTGAAGGATTCTTCTAATTTCTTCATCACGACCAATTACCGGATCTAATTTTCCGTCTCTGGCTAATTTATTTAGGTTTTTAGCGTATTTATTAAGGGAGTTGTAGGTTTCCTCTTGACTTTGTGAGGTTACACGATCTCCTTTTCTAAGCTCGTCAATAGCTGCTTTTAAACCTTTTTCTGTCACACCTTGGTCTTTTAGCATTTGTGCTATTTTGCTCTTTGATTTAAAGACTGCTAAAATAAAGTGCTCTATGGATACGTAATCGTCATTCATTGCTTTGGCAATAATAGACGCTTCGTTTAATGTTTTACTGGCTTCACGAGACAGCATTAAATCTGCTCCTGTAACTTTAGGAAAACTTTCTAGTTGCTTATCTAATGCTAATTCTAATACATTAAGATTGACATTCAGTTTTTTTAAGATGAATGGTAATACGTTTTCATCAACCTCAAAAATGGCTTTAAAAAAGTGTTCATTTTCTATTTGTTGATGACCATAACTTTGCGCAATCTGCTGAGCGCGTTGTATGGCTTCTTGCGATTTGATTGTATAATTATCTGGGTTCATATATAGTATGTGTTTTTTAATTTCCGCGTAAGCGAAAACCTTAAGTTTATTATTGTTTACGAGTGCTATATTTCAATTACCTTACCAATTGCAATTGCAAGACAAAATGTCGCTTTAGCCTGGTTTTTAGCTGACTTTTAGTCAGTTGATGGTTTCGTTTTATTTCTATGTAAGTTAATCAAAACCTTTCGACATAATCTATGATATGTATCATAAAAATGATATTTTTGTTTAACTTATAGCGTTAATTTGCTAAAAAGAAATTATTATGTTTGGAAAATTATTTGGAGGATCAAAAGCGCCAAAAGAAGAGAAAGTATTACCATGGAAAAATTTAACCGAAGTGTCTCAGTTATCAGAGATAGAGCGTTTATCACTTGGTAAAACACAAGTTATATTTAAGCATTCTACACGATGTGGAATAAGTAGTATGGTTATGAACCAGTTTGTTGCTGCGTTTGACGTGGATGCTAATTTAGATTTATATTATCTAGACTTATTAAGCTACAGAGAAGTCTCTAATGAGACTGGTTATAAGTTTCAGGTAATGCACCAAAGTCCACAGTTATTAGTGATAAAAAATGGAGTAGTGGTGGCACATGCCAGTCATGGTGCAATAAATGAGATTGATTTAACTAAATTTATTTAAAATTATGAGATATGTATTGTTTTTTATTATCGTGTTAGTCGCTTTTAGTTGCGAAACTGAACAGGAAGACGTCTATGTAGCTTCTAATAATTGGAAAGCGATGCAATGGAATAAACCACTTAGTGACTCGTTAGTTTCTGGGTCAACATATTTATCTGTGTACTCCCAAATATATAGTGTTACAGAGCATAAACGCCATGATTTGACTGCAACTGTTAGTATTAGAAATATTAATAAAAAGGATACTATTTTTATAAAAGAAGCGGATTTTTACAATACAAAAGGGGATTTAGTTAAAGTGTATTTTACCGAAACGATTTATGTAAATCCGATGCAAACTATTGAAATTGTTATTAATGAAAGAGATATAGAAGGTGGTACAGGTGCTAATTTTGTTTTTGATTGGTTAGCGTCTAAAGATGCAAAACCGCCTTATTTTGAAGCAGTGATGATCTCTACCTCAGGACAACAAGGTTTGTCTTTTACAACTAAAGGTGTTGAAATCGAGTAAAAAATATGAAAGACATTTTAACAACTATATTATTTTTAATTGCTGTAATTGATCCATTAGGATCAGTACCTGTTTATTTAGAAGCTACCAAAAATTTTGATAAAAAATATAAAAAACGTGTGGCCATCAGAGCTAGTATTGTTGCGTTTTTTGTACTTCTGTTTTTTATGGTTATTGGTCAATTTATTTTAGAAGGTATGCAAGTAACTTTAGATGCGTTTCAGATTTCTGGAGGTGTAATCTTATTTTTGTTTGCATTGACAATGATTTTTGGAGATGGTAAACCAGAAACCGAAAAACACTTAATTAAAGATTATAAACACGTCACTATTTTTCCTGTAGCTATACCTTCCATAGCGTCTCCAGGAGCCATAATGGCTGTGGTTTTAATGACCGATAATCATGTTTATACAATAGAGCAGCAAACCATTACTATTTTATTAGTTTTAGTTGTTGTTGCAATTACATCGCTATTACTTTTAGCAGCAAATGTTGTGCAAGAAAAGGTTGGTGAGTATGGTATTACCGTAATTAGTAAAATTATGGGATTAATATTAGCCTCATATGCAGTACAAAGTATATTGAGTGGCTTAAAAGATTTTTTTGCTTAACTATTAATTAATTGGCTTCTGTTATTATTTGGGAGTTTATATGTTTGTTGATCCACATTTGACAAGCAACACCAATCAATATATTTAACCACTAGTAAAACTTTCCAGAAACAGAAATAAAAAATAAATTTGCATTATGGAAGAAAAACTTGATTTACTAAGACAACATTTTGAAGAGTTATTTGCATTAACAAATGACGAATGGAATTTTATACAATCGCACTTTGAATATAAAAGCTTAAAAAAACACCAATTCTTAATCCAAGCAGGACAAGCTGTGGATTTTGAATATTGGATTGTTAAAGGCTTAGTTAAAGCGTATTCCATAGATGAGAAAGGTAAAGAGCATATTCTTCAATTTGCAATGGAAAATTACTGGGTGAGTGATCACTGTGCTTTTCAACACCAAGAACCAGGTTCTATTTTTGTAGATTGCCTTGAAGATTCAGAGTTTTTCTGTTTGTCTTTAGAAAATAGAGAGAAAATTTGCTTAGAAGTCCCAGCAGTTGCCAACTTCTTCAGAATTAAATCTAACAACGGTTATATAAATTTACAGCAAAGAATCCTTTCTTTACTCACAATGACCGCAGAAAGCAGGTACGAATACCTGTTAAATAAACTTCCAAAATTAATACAACGCGTTCCTAAAAAATTAATTGCTTCTTATTTAGGCGTATCTAGAGAGACATTGAGTCGTTTTAACAGTTAAGAGTGACATAAATCACTTTTCAAAATTGATGTACATCACAAAAAAACCGTGATGTATGTCCTCGCACACCCCTTTGTTTTCATAGAATTTTGTATCGAACAATTAAATACAATGTACTATGAAAACTACAAGAACACTTTTTCTATTATTTACAGTAATTGCCATAGGTTTTAACGCCTATGCGCAAGAAGGCAAAAGACCTTCAATGGGTAACTCTTACGGTATTATTAATATTGATGAATATGTTACGCTACTCCCAAAAAATCATAACGGAATCATTAAAGACATCAGACTATTAGATCGCGAACACGCTGGTGTTAGAATCTTTAGGTTGTATGATGAAGTACCTATGCACTACCACGCAAAATCTGATGCCTACCTCTACATTTTAAATGGCAAAGCAGAATTTTATGTTGCCGATAAAGGTCCTGTTGTTGCAGGAACAGGCGACTTATTGTTTTGGGCTAAAGGAACACCGCACGGTAACGGAAAAATTTTAGAAGGTCCGTTAGACGTACTCGTTTTTGACGCAATAGCCAGAGATCCAAGCGATGTTATTTGGGTAGACCCATCAACGCAAAAAAAGTTTTTAGGCAACTAATTAATTCAATTTTAAAAACAATTACGATGAAAACTATAACAATTATAAAAACAGCCTTGTTTGCATTTGTAATGAATTTTACACTATTAGCACAAGCACAATTAGAAACCATAGCTACTTTTCCTGAGGCAAGACCTGGGAATATTACAGTCTCTAACGATGGAAGAATATTTGTAACAATGAGTGCCTTAAGCGCTTCAAAATATATGGTGAAAGAAATTTTGCCTAATGGAGAAGCCATTCCGTTTGGAGATAAAGAATGGATTGTAAAACCAAAAAACGGAAGTATAAAAGGTATCAATTCAACCATTGGAATTCAAGCCGATACAAATGGAATCCTCTGGGTATTAGATATGGGTAATGTAAAGCAAAATCAGGCTCCAAAATTAGTTGGTTTTGATTTAGTTACCGGTAACGTCACAAAGGTGTTTCCTATTCCGAATACGGTGTTGTCATCAAAACCTTTTTTACAAGATTTTGTGATTGATGTTAATAACAATACTGCTGTAATTGCAGATATGACCGATGCTTTAAATCCACCAATTGCACCTGCTTTTGTAGTGATAAACTTAGAAACAGGTTATATAAGACGAGTTCTAGAAGGGAATGCTTCATTTTTGCCTGCTGATGAGCCAGTGAAAATTCACGGTAGATTAGTATCCCACAAAAGAAAAGATGGTACTACCATTCAGCCAAGATATCCTTTAAACCCAATTTCTATAGATGACGAAAACAATTACATCTACTATGGCGCAATGGGAAATACCAAAATTTATCGCATTCCGTCTGCCGTATTAGCGGATGAAAGTAAGCAAGATAGCGACCTTAATAAGTACATCGAGTTTTATGCCAACAAACCAAAATCTGACGGATTTAAAGTGGGTGCAAACGGTAAAGTGTATGTCACCGATGTTGAAAATTCAGCCATTGTAGAAAGTACGCCTGCTGGAATGAAAACCATTGCACAGTCTAAAAAAGACCTGTCTTGGCCCGATGGTGTTGCCATACACGGAAACTACTTGTATATCGTAGCTAATCAGCTTCATAATCTGCCTTTGTTAAATGAAGGAAAAGATGCTAGTAAACCACCTTACTTGGTTTTAAAAATGAAGCTTCAAGATTAAATAAAATTAAAAGTAAAGTGATGTATGAACATAATTATATGTGATATACATCACTTTAAAATGGTGATGTACATCCTCGCACACCTCTTGCATTCATCGGAAATTTGTATAAGAAATTTAAAAACATATTAAAATGAAAACAATAGTAAATACATTAAAAACAATTGCCTTAGCAGCTACACTTTTTACTGCTTTAACTACAAACGCACAAAAAGTACCAACGTCACCTTATGGTGCAGACGATGAAATTGGTGCACTTAACCTTTTGAATGAAGAAACGGTTTTAGATGCCGTAAAATTGGTGAAGAAAGGAAAAGTATACCGCTTAGGAATGGTGGTAAATGCAGAAACCGCAGCTTTCCGTCATAGATACTTTCACATTGAAACGTTACAACCAGAAACTGCTGCTGCAGGTTCTAATAAATTCACCTACGTAGATGACCAATTAATTGGTTGGACAGGTGTTGGGTCTCAAATAAACGGATTGGCACATTATGGTAGAGACAATGTGCATTATAACGGTCATAAAGTAGAAGATTTTTTAACCGTATCTGGTGTGAAAAAATTAGGGCTAGAAAAATTACCTCCAATTGTAACTAGAGGTATTGTTTTAGATATGCGCTCATACTACAATCAAGATATTGTAAAAGAAGGTACTGTTTTTACAGTAGAAGACATTGAAAAAGTAGCCAAAAAACAAGGGATTGAAATCCGTAAAGGTGATGTGGTTTTATTTTATACAGGATGGACCAAATTAATGGGGAAAGACGATAAACGTTACCTAGCTGGTGGACCTGGAATTGGTACTGAAGCTGCGCATTATTTAGGTAAAAAAGGAATTGTTGCAGCAGGTGCAGACAACTGGTCTTTTGAAGCAGTGCCACACGAAAATAGCGCACTTTCTTTCCCTGTAAATCAAATGATGGCAACTGAATATGGTGTTCAGGTATTAGAAAACATTCTTGTAGATGAGTTGGTTGAGGATAAAGCTTGGGAATTCCTTTTTGTATTAGGTCATCCTTTATATGAAGGCTCTACGCAAGTACAAATAAACCCTGTTGCCATTAAATAACAATAACAAAAAATAATTAGAAATTATGGAAACATCAACAATACATAGAGATACTACGGTAGCCAAAAAGAAGAGTCTACCAGCAGCATTATGGGCATTGACCATAAGTACATTTGCCATAGGAACAACGGAATTTGTAATTGTAGGTTTATTATCTACCGTTGCAAACGACCTAGGTACATCATTAACATCAGCAGGATTACTAGTAAGTCTGTACGCCATTGGTGTTGCTATTGGTGCACCCATTTTAACTGCCTTAACAGGTAAAATTCCAAGGAAACAATTACTAATGGGTATTATGTTGCTTTTCATCATTGGTAACGGTTTAGCAGCTATTTCACCAAGTTTTGAGTTGTTGCTTTTATCAAGAGTTGTAACAGGTTTTGCACACGGTGTATTCTTTTCTATCGGGTCTACCATTGCAGCTAGTTTGGTGCCAAAAGATAAAAGAGCAACAGCCATTTCTATAATGTTTGCAGGTCTAACGGTAGCCATTGTAACTGGTGTACCTTTAGGAACATACATTGGTCAGAATTTTGGATGGAGAGCTACTTTTATTGGTGTTGCCCTTTTAGGATTAGTAGGTGCAATAGCTAGTTTGGCTTTGGTTCCTAAAAACATCAAACAATCGGCTCCATTACGACTTATAGACCAATTAAAAGTAATTAAGAATCCGTCTATTTTATTGGTATTAGCCATTACCGCATTTGGTTATGGTGGTACGTTTGTCACTTTTACCTACTTAACTCCGCTGTTAGAAGAAGTGACTGGTTTCTCTTCAAATATGACTAGTGTATTCCTTTTAATTTATGGTATTGCCATCGCGATTGGGAATATCATTGGTGGTAAAGTCTCTAACAACAAACCAGGAAAAGCATTATTAGTAATGTTTGCTTTACAAGCCATCGTATTGTTTGTGTTATACTTCACCGCTTCTAGTCAGATTTTTGCCATCGTAACCTTGTTTTTTATGGGAATATTAGCGTTTTCAAACGTACCAGCATTACAATTATACGTGGTGAAGATGGCTGAAAAATACTTACCAGGAACCGAAGATGTAGCATCAGCCTTAAACATTGCAGCTTTTAACGTTGGTATTGCTATTGGCGCTTATGTAGGCGGAATGGTTGTAGAATCGAGCTTAGGTATTGAAGCGACCCCTTGGGTAGGTGGTATTCTAGTAATTGTGGGATTCTTGTTGACCCTAGTTTTATTTAAAAAAGAAAAAATATAAATAATGACTGCATTAAAATTTAGAAATAACGACGAAATGCCAATTTTAGGTTTAGGAACGTTTCGTTCTGAACCAAATGAAGTGTACAATGCTGTACTTTCGGCTATTAAAATAGGATATAGACATATAGATTGTGCTGCAGCTTACGGAAACGAAAAAGAAGTAGGTAATGCCATTGCTGAAGCAATTAAACAAGGTTTGGTTACGCGTGAAGATTTATGGGTGACTTCCAAATTATGGAATGCTTCTCACGGTGAAGAGAATGTGATTCCTGCGCTGCATCAAACTTTAGAAGATTTACAACTAGATTATCTAGACCTGTATCTTATCCACTGGCCAGTAGTTTTAAAAAAAGGAACCGAAATGCCAGAAAAAGCATCTGATTTTATTCCATTATCAGAAGTGCCATTAACTAATACTTGGAAAGGGATGGAAGCTGCTTTAGAGCAAGGACTTGCAAAACATATTGGCGTGAGTAATTTCAATGAAAATCAGCTTAAAGAAATACTAGCGACTGCAGTGCATCAACCAGAGATGAATCAAGTAGAAATGCATCCGTTTTTACAGCAGAAAGAATTAAAAGCATTATGCTCGCATTTTGATATGCATATAACAGCATATGCACCATTAGGTTCGCTTGTAGATGAAAATTCCAAACTACGTTTGTTGGAAAATGGCACAATAAAAAACATTGCCAACGTAAGACATATGTCGCCTGCACAAGTCGCATTGGCATATACGATGCAACGAGGCATTGCAGTAATTCCTAAATCTATTAATGAAGCGAGATTGCTTCAAAATTTAGAGACGTTAAACCATACGCTTACCGAAGAAGATATGGCGTTGTTGAAAGATTTAGACAAAGCACACCGTTTTATAGATGGTAAATTTTGGGAAGTTGACAACGGACCATACACCGCAGATAGTATCTGGAATACTTAATCATATTATTCATCAGGTGTCTTAGCGGATACCTGATGAATTTAATAAAAAACACATTATGAATCCATTTGATAAACTATACAAACCAGGTAAAATGACACTTGGTATAGAGTTTCCTTTAGATAACGATTGGTCAACAGAAGGAAACCGCAAACGTTTGGAAGACAATAGACCTTTTGGAGTACCCGATATTTCTAACCATTTAGCATTAGCACAACAAATTGATGAAGCAGGTTTTGCTGCTTTATGGATGCGAGATGTTCCTATATATGACCCTAATTTTGGTGATGGAGCTCAATTGTTTGATACGCTTCCATATTTAGGCTATTTATCTGCAGCTACCAAAAACATTTTGTTGGGTACAGCTGCCATAGTATTGCCATTACAACAACCTATAAAATTAGCGAAAGCTGCTGCTACCATTGAAAATTTAAGTGATGGCAGACTTTTGTTAGGCTTGGGTTTAGGAGACAGACCAGTGGAGTTCCCAATGTATAATATTAACTATAGCAAAAGACCTGAAATCTTTAGACAAAATCTTGATATCATCAAAGAAGCTTGGAAAACAAATAGCAATTTAAAATCTAAGTACGATTTTTTAACTAGTGGAATAGAAGTGTATCCTAAACCGAAAAAAGACATTCCACTTGTAGTAGCTGGTCATTCCGGACAAAGTATTAATTGGATTGCCAAAAACGCACAAGCTTGGTTTAATTACCCAAGACCTGTTTCCGAAACTTTAAAGAACAGAAAATACTGGTGTAATGCTTTATATGATGAAGACCAAGCAGCAAAACCTTATATCTCTGCTATACATTTAAACTTAGATCCAAATGATAATGCTGCTTTTAAACCACAGCGTTTTGGAGGTACGGTAGGCATCAACCATCTTACCGAATACTTGAAGTCCTATGAAAATGTAGGAGTCAACCATATGGCAATAAACCTTAGAAAGTCTGAAACTCCCGTAAGTGAGGCTATTGCAAAAATTGAAGCAATTGTTTTACCAGAGTTTGATACTATCTAGTATTTCCACTATTCTTTAAATGATTCATAAAAAAATTGAAGAATAATAATTTCTGCATTAAAAACGTGTGGCTACAACGTATATAATTTATTGCTGGCTTCTTCACTTCTTACGAAAGTCCTCGCGGACTTTCCTGATCAGTAATTATTTGCTAACTTAGTTGCTTAAACACGCAACAAACCCTATACAACAAAGCTTATAATTAATGGCTAGTTCTAGCCTAATTACGAAAATCCTCGCGGATTTTCTATTTGGTTTTTATTTGCTAAATTAGATGCTTAACCACGCATCAAACCATATACAACAACGTTGTAGTGCATTGGATAAAAACTTAATAATGAGAATAATATATTGTGATAGTGTATTGGATAATAAGATAATCGAACCTGATTATGAAGAAGAAAAAAAATCTGCGGTTAATTGTGGATTTAACTTTTCATTAATCAGCTTTGAAGAATTGACGGATGGAAATATCGCAACAGCTTTAAGGTTTATAAAAGAACCTGAAAATAAAGAATTGGGAATTTATCGAGGCTGGATGCTTACTCCAAATCAATACCGAAATTTATATGACGGACTTTTAAAAAAGAACATTGAGTTGATAAACTCTCCTGCTGAATATCAGCATTGTCATTATTTACCCGATTCATACGAAAAAATAAAGTCTAAAACTCCAAAATCAAATTGGACTACGGAATTGAATACTGATACTATAATAGAATTGGTAAGCAACTTTGGAGAGAGTCCAATAATAGTAAAAGACTTCGTGAAATCTGAGAAACATAATTGGGATGAGGCTTGCTTTATTCCAAATGCATCTGATTCTGAAAAAGTAAAATCTGTAGTGGATAAGTTCCTTGAATTAAGAGGTAATTCATTAAACGAAGGACTAGTATTTCGACAATTTGAAGAACTTGAATTTCTGACCGAACACTCGAAAAGTGGAATGCCTTTAACTAAAGAGTTTCGAATCTTTTTTGCGAATAAGAGAATAGTAAAAGTGTTTAATTATTGGGATGAAGGAGAATATGGAGAAGTGAAACCTGAACTTGACGATTTTATAGAAATAGCACAAAATATTGATAGTAAATTATTTACTATGGATGTTGCTAAAAAGAAAAATGGAGACTGGATTATTATGGAACTCGGAGATGGACAAGTCGCTGGATTACCTGATAATGCAGATAGAAATGAATTTTATAATAACCTAAAAGAAAACGCACTATAACAATTTGTATAATGCATATGCACCCTATGGGATGCATACGCACCATACAAGAGACGTTGCCAATAATTATGAAAAACATACTTTCAATCATATTAATCTTTCATTTTGGAGTTTATAATTTCAATTATTCAGACGTTATAATTGGAACTTGGAGAGTCAAAAAAACTGTTAATTTAAGGACTCTAAAAGAAGATAAAGAAATAACGCGATGTAATTTTAAACAGATAAAAACAGAAAACGGAACAGGTTATCCTGACAGAACATTCAAAGTTAATGGAGATTATATTGATTATTATACAGCTGACTATAAAGAATATGGCGAGTGGGAAATAGCAGATAACAATTTAGTACTAAATCATATTTTGGAGAAAAAAAATACTGATTCTAATAAAGAATTATTGAACGTATTGAAATCGAATAACTTAATATTTAAAGAGGAAAATGGGTTCTATTATTTACAACCGACTGAAATAAAAATTAAATCTATAAACAAAAACCGAATTCAACTTGGAACTGATAGTGTTTACACAATTTATAAAAGAGTAAAATAACTATTGGCAACAACGTACATAGTTAATTGCTATTTCCAGCCTACTTACGAATATTCCTACGGATTTTCTATTTCTGATTTATTGGCTAAATTAGAGCCTTAAACCACGAAAAAAGCCACACACAATCAAGTGATATAACATTAAAAAATGAAAACGAAAAACATATTTTTATTGACATTAGCATTAATTAGTTCAACTTTTATTATTCGTGCTCAAAGTGCGGAAGATAGTTTAAAAATAAGGAAAACCATTCAGGCAAAATACAGCACAAATAGATTTTCAGAAATGCCACGAGATTCTGCATTTAAAGACGACCATCTTGTAAAGTATGAAATGTATGATGACAATGAAAAGATAATTGAATACGGTCAATACGATGGCAAAGGGAATATTTATAGGGTTTTCAAAATTCAAAAAAACGAAAGTGAAAAACAAATAAAAAAAACAATTTGTGATGTAAAAGGAAACTTGAAACAATATTATATTATTTCAATTGACGATAACGGAAATGAAATAGAATTAAAAAATTATAACAGCAAAGATAAATTATTTTACATCCAAAAAAACGAATATGATAAAAACGGAAATGTAATATCAAAAATTGGAGGCGTCCCTAAATCGGATAAAGTTTCTACAACTGAATTTGAATATAATTCTAATAATGAAATGATACAAAAAATACATTACGATTCATATGGAAGCAACGAAACTCAAACATACATTTATGATTCAAATGGAAATGAAGTGATTTCCGAATTGTTTAAAGCTAATGGTGATTATACAAAATTTATTTCTACTTATGATAAGCAAAACAATATCTTAACACAACATTGGTACGATAAAGATGGAAAACAAAAACAGTGGAATAATTGGGAATACCATTACGACAAGCAAGGACATTGGATAACTAAAAAAAGCTACACAAATGGAGAGTTAGGTTTGGTATGGGAAAGAAAAATCGAATATCAAAAATAACGATGTACAAAACCGTATATAATGTATTGCTGGTTCTGGCCTAACTACAAAAATCCTTGTGGATGTTTTATCTGTGATTTATTGGTTAACTTTACACCTCTTGCAAAGTTGAAGACCAATATTATGATTTAAGTCAAGAAGGTAAAGCATTACTAACTTATGAAATAGGCGGAATTTTTCAATTGAAAAACATAGAAACTAATGAAATTATTTCATTTTCTGTTAACTCAAAAACTATAGAATATATTGCTGATGGTCCTAATGAATCATCATTTATATTTGGCTCTTCTTCAGATGATTTTATAGAAGTTGGAAGAATTTCATTTATTGATAATTCAAATTGATATAAAGGAGAGATTATTGTAAAAAGTGTTAGAGATAATGGTTTTGAATTTACAGCTTATTTTTATGATTGTTTTGGAGATGATTTTTATTATTTCCAAAATGAATTTATTGACACTACTAGTGTAGAAGGTGTTGATTATTCAAATGTATATATTCTTAGAAATTATCCTAAAACGCTTTACTATTCAAAAGAAAAAGGAATTTTAAAGATTCTTGACGTCGATGAAAACACATTGTTTGGACTGATTAAATAAAAACGTATGGTAACACCAATATATAATCTACTATCAGTTTAATCCTAACAACAACAAAAGGAACGGATTTTTTTTCGTAATTATTTGCTAAATAACTAACTCAAAATATGCAACCTAACTAAACAATTACATCTGTTGTAATAAAAGAGAGACTGTAACATTTTGATAAAACATCTATCTTTAAAAGAAACAATCACAAATGAATCAAAGTAAATATTTAGTAATTTTAATAGTTTTTTGTATAATTCCAAAAATAGGTTGCGCTCAAAATTTAGAAACCAAAATTGATAAATTATATAAAGTAGAAGCAAATGAACCTGGATTTTCGATTGCAGTCTTTAAAAAGGACCAAATTTTGTTTCAAAAACAATATGGAACAACAAATTTAGATTACAATATTCCTATTTCCAGCAAAACGGTTTTTGATATAGCTTCTATTTCTAAGCAATTTACAGCAGCAGCTATTTTATTACTTGAGGAAGAAGGTAAATTAAATATAAAAGAGCCAGCGTATAAGTATATAGATAAACTTCCGCGTTATAAAAAGGGAAATCCTACCATAGAACAATTACTAAACCAAACTAGTGGAATTAAAGAAGCTGATCCTTATTTTGGAGTTATTGATTTGTGGTTTAACGACTATATTGATCAGCAGCAAATGATTAACATTATTACTAAAGTTAGTGACCTTCGTTTTAAACCTGGAGAGTATTTTTATTATTCCAATGCCAATTATATACTACTAGCATCTATTATAGAAAAAGCTTCTGGCGAAACGTATAGTAATTATCTACAAAAAAACATTTTCAATCCACTTAATATGGATAATACATCTATTAAGGACAATATTTATAAGTCCATAAAAAATAGAGCAATTGGGTATATAGAAGACGATGGTCAGTATTATAAAACACATTTTCATGCTGTAAAATTTGTTGGAGATGGACAGATTTTAACAAACCCTGATGATATGCACAAATGGCACCTTAATTTAAGAAATGCTACAATTGGTTCGCCAGAATTATGGAAAAAAATGCACACAAAAGCCACATTAAATAATGGAAAAAAAATAAATTTTGGTTTAGGTGTAGAGTTTGAAACCTATAATGGACATGAAGCTGTTGGATTTGATGGAATGAGTGCTGGTGGCTTTGTCTCTAAATATCTTTATTTTCCAACCTTAGAAATCGCATTTTTTACTACTCAAAATAAATTTGAAGACGAGTTTAGAGATACTTTTTTTGATTTTGTAGACTTATATGTAACTCCAAATCTTAAAAACGAAACTTTAGACGAAACATATAATTTTATAACACTTTCAAATAAACAATTAAAGCAATATGAAGGACACTATTTATATTACTATAATGATGACGATAAGAAAGCAAATTCAATTCAAGTAAAAAACGATAAACTTATAGCATATACATTAGATGGAGATAAAATTGCAGAGCTAAAACCTATTGGTAATAATGAATTTATATTTTTAATGGGTAACAGTAAAGCGCTTGTTAAGTTTAATTTAGAAAAGAGAAATACCTATTTTACTTATAATGAATTTAATAATGACAAGCCTTGGGTATTTAACCAATTTAAGCCTTATGCGCATTCTGAAAAAGAATTAAGTCAATTTGAAGGAGAATACTACAATACAGACTTTCAAATAGCAAAAAAAATTTGTTTAGATAATGGGTCGTTATATTTATATTATAAAAATGGAGCATACAAAACAGAATTGACATCAATTTCTAAAAACCTATTGGAAATATCTATTAGTCCAATAGCATTTGAAAGAAATGAAAAAAACGAAATTACCAGTTTTACATTAATGGGAATCCAATTTGAAAAGCTATAAAGACTATGGCTAACACCATTTTTAATTTTTGTAACTATAGACTAGCTACTAATACCTTTAAGTGTTTGTTAGTTGTATAATCACAATTTAGGTTAATATTTCAATTTTAAAAATGAGTCTGAAGGAGTATCTTATAATTAAATAACAATTGTATTTTGAATAAAATTATTCTTTAAGTATCTTACAATTCATTAGTGCCTTTTCAATTTTAAAATTATAAATGAGTACACCAAAAACTACAACAATTGCTATCATTGGATGTGGACCAAGAGGTCTTTCAGCATTAGAAAATATAATGATTGCATTATCAAATACTAATTTAAAAACACTTCCAAAAATTGTTGTTTTTGAGAAATCCGCTCAACTAGGTTGTGGTTCTATTTATAATTTAGATCAACCAGATACTAACTGGTTAAATATTTCGGAACGCGCTTTAACTATCGCTAAAAGACCTGTAATACAAATTGAAAACGCTAAAATTGAGGGCTTTATGTCTTACCATGATTGGACAGGTAAAAGCCAAGATGCTATTTATAGTAATAAACATGAAGTGTTTCCTAAACGTTCTGAGGTTGGTAAGTATTTAAAAGCTCGCTACACTAGTATTGCTCAAACGTTACAAAAACTTGATGTACTGACCGTTTTTAATTCTGAAGTTACAGAAGTAAAAAACAACAATCAATCCTTTACAATTACTGTTGACAATGGTAACAATTATAATGCAGATGAGGTAGTACTGACTATTGGACATCAGGAAACCAAAACATCCAAACAATTAAAAGATTGGATAAATTATGCTCAAAATAATAACACAGTTAATTTGTTTTTAAAAGCGTATCCTATAAAACACTTACTATCTATAGATTATAAAAACATAGCTCATACAGTTGGACTTAGAGGTTTTGGACTAGCTACCATAGATGTTATTAGGGCTATAACTAAAGCAAATGGTGGTTGTTTTGAAGTTATTGATACCAACACACACAAAATGAATTATCATCCAGGAAAAAGCACTTTAAAACTTATACCTTTTTCATTGGATGGTTTACCTATGGCTTGTAAACCTTTAAACTCTAAAATTGATGCGTTATTTACACCAAGTGATGCTAAAATTTTAAGTTTTAAGTCAGAATTATTACAAATTAAAGAGGATGTAAATTACAATAATGGCAACACCTTTTTAATTAAAGCTATGGCGACTATAGTTGCCAATCAATACTTAAAATTAGGAAATCACGCTTACCAACATAATTTTTCTGTTACAGCATTAAAAACAATAACAGAAGCCTATCTAAAAGACGAAAATTTTAAACACGAGCTATTACTATCTCAAGATAATGCACCAGAAGTTATTATTCAAGCTTATGTAGATATGGCTACTGCAAAACAGCCAATAAGTTTAGATTATTGCTTAGGTCAAGTTTGGCGTCATTGCCAGCCAACATTATACGCAATGATGTCTCACTCAGCTTTACAAGAGGATGTAATAAACAAAGTTATCGCGCTTGATGAGCGTATAAAACGGTACGCTTTTGGACCACCTATTGAAAGTTTACAACAGATATTAGCTTTAACTTATCAAGGTACATTAGATTTAAATTTTGTCAACAATCCAGAAATTAATTTAACAGATAATGGCTGGCAGTTACAAAAACATAACCAAGAAATTACAGTAGACACCATGATTAACGCTGTTTTAGACAGTCCAAAAATCGAAAAAGTAATTTCGCCAATTGTAACCAATTTATTAAATGATAATTTAATACAAGCCATACACAGTAAACTTGGTGTAGACACAAAACAAAATGGATTAGTAGTCTCTAAAAATAAAAAACAAACACTTAATCTAGCAGTTTTAGGTAGGCTAGCAAAAGGAAGCGTTGTTGGTGTTGATGCTATTTTAGAATGCTTTGGACCCAGAATTAAAGATTGGGCAGACGGTTTAGTAAAAAGATTAAATACAGACCATCCAGCTTAAAATATTTGATTGACGCCTTTATAAAGTTAAACTTGACAATAACCAAAGGGATATTTATTAGCTTTTTACAGTGAGATTTTGAATAGATAGTATATTTTACGCTAATTTATTAATTACCTTAAACGAATAACTATAAAAAATATAAAACAACCTAAATAATAAATAAATGAAACAGACTTTATCATTTCTACTGGTTTTAGTATTCTTAATTTCATGTAAATCAAATCAAGAAAAAAAAGAGCAACAAGAACCTAATGGACAAAGACCGTCTTCGGCAGAATTAATATCAGAATTAGACAGTAATAACGATGGTAAATTATCCGAGAGTGAGGTTAATGGACCAATTGCCAATGATTTTAAAAATATAGACAGTAATAATGATGGTTTTTTGACTTTAGACGAACTTAATAAAGCAGAAAAAAATCAAGAGGGTAGACCACCACGACAATCAAATGAAAACAAGGATTTATCAAACCAGATTGATACTTCTGTGAAGGTAATGCCTGTAAATACAGATTACTTTATTTCAGAAAATATTATTGACGGAATCCAACAACAAATGATCGAATTAAATGGAGTTGAAACCTTGTGTTACGTTATTAAAACAAATTCGCAAGCAACAGAACATAAAATGGGTCCTTGGTGTCCAACACATATCGAGGATGGCATGGAAAAAGCAGGAATCTGGTTTAAAGATGATAAAGTATATGATGTTTCAGGTCATTTTATAGCCAAACTTGATGAGTTTTATAGTGACGATAAATGGCAGCTGTACAGAGAAGATGGAACAATCAGGGTTACAGACACAGAAGAAGGTTGTTTGGCTGCTGCTAAACCAGAAGTTGAGGAAGCCTACCATAATTATTGTGTGGAATGTTTACCAGAATATTTTAAAGATCAAGTAACCACTTTTATACTTCCTGTAAAACCTGTATATCTAAAAACCACTCAAAGTTTTGGAAGAGGCGGAATTGGAGTTGCTTTTAACGGAGTTAAATATGATCCACCAGCACCAACGCACGCTATATTGGCAGCTCATACAATTGCACCTTTAGACGATCATGGAGGACACGTAAATCCACATGGAGGATACCATTATCACGCAGTAACAGGTTCGACAAAAGAAATCGCTCAAACCAATGCACATGCGCCAATTATTGGTTATGCGATTGATGGATTTGGAATTTATGGATTGTTAGACAAAAATGGAAATAAACCTACCAATTTAGACGAATGTGGTGGACATTTTGATGATGAAAGAGGATACCATTATCACGCTGGCGAACCTGGAGGAAATCAAATTATAAAATGTTTACACGGACTACCAGGCTATACAGAAGTACAAGAGTAGAAAAATACGATTACATTAAGGTATAAAAATAATACAGGTCTAATCTTTAATAAAGGAAGCTGTTCCAGAAACAGTGGAAATTACTAACTATAAAGTGCCTGCTTTTACCCTTATTCCAAAAGTGAAACCACAGCAGTAAATCATGATAATAGCTTATGCTAAACATATAAGGTTTTATTCTTATCAAGCAACAGTAGACCACTTTGCAGACCAGTTAAAAGATTTAGTAGTAGGTAAGGGGACAGTCGTTTCCGTTAAACAAGCCTTTACCTAAAGACTTAATTAAGCGAATGGTAATTTTTAGAATAGAAGAACTTTTAAGTAAATAAATAATCCACAATAGTGCATACTAAAAGCAAGAGAAATAGAGGTCTATGAGAATAATAATTTTACTTTTATTGGTTATTTTGACTTTACAATCCTGTAATAACAATGAAGCTAAATTAAGGGATGAAAACTTAAAATTAAATGATGAAATATCTATTTTAAAATCAAAAATTGATTCTTTAGGAAATTTACCAACGATACAATTCGAGAAATTAATTTCAGAAGATTTTTCGTTAGACTCTTTAAGGAAGAAAAACTTTTCAGAGTATGTATCTTATTTAAAAAACAATGAATTAAAAACAAAAGATTCAATTTTAATAGAAAAATACTTAACGTTTGCTAAACAGAATAAAGAGTCCTTTTATTCAATGTACGCAATAGATAGAATTAGAGGGATAAATTATCAAAAACAACAATTAAACATCAGTCAAATAGTTGGAAAATGGCAATGGGAAACTATGACAAATCTCTTACAACCCTTTAAAGGAAGTAAGGATGAACAGATACTATTTCAAAAAGATAAAACACTAAAAATTTTCAATAATGGTAAATTAGTTTCAAATGATAAATTTGAGCTTATCAGACAAGGTTGGGGAAATTATTATATTGAATTTGAATGTAATAAACTGTATTCAATACAAGTCAAACAAAATGGACTATTAACTTTAACAAAGGGTAAAGGATTTTGTATTGACTGCGGAACAGATGTGTATAGGAAAGTTGAATAAAAAATTCATGATTCACTTCGTGTAAAATTATTTTTTTAGTTTAAGAGTACTTATTTAAATCTTCACAAATATTCTATCTGTAATTTTTTTGTTAGTTTTAGTGTATAAATATGCTATTAAATCACCCATAAATTAGTGCTAACTTACTATGTCGTAACTTTTATTCAATTTTCTTGTAAAATTTTATAATACATGTCAAACAACAAGCAATCTATTAACACGCTAGCAAACATTTAACTGAATGAATAAATTAGGAATTATAATTGGACTGTTAATAGGATTGGGGCTTTTTGGTGCCTATAATGTAAAAACCAAAGCAAAACTAAAATCAAATCAGGAGGTATCAGCAACTCAATTTGTGACAAAAATTGAGGAGTTGGGTTATTATAAATACACTGACAAAAAAAATATTGATAGTTTAAAAAATCAACTAATTAAAAATTATGATCCAACAAACGAGTTGGTGTCGATTTGGGATGATCAAACTGGTGTTCCTCTTGATTATAGATATTATTGGTGTGATGGCGAAACCGTGTTTGAACTTGGAGGATTTACAGAGCTATTAGAACAAGTTAAACCAACTTTTAATAAAATTGGGTTGACAATAAATATAACGGACCATATCGAAGAATGGGATGATAAAAATAAATGGTTAAATCATAGGATAACAATAAACGGAACTAAATATGTAATTTTTAAAAACTTTAAAAATTATGGTTGGGGAGAATCAGTGATGAGATTTGCTCAAATAATAAACCAAGAAGCAGAAAAACAAGGCATTAACGAAAGGGTTTATTTAGCTTCTGGCGCAAATGATGGTCGACTAATATTTTTAACTAAAGCCTTGTACGATTATATCTATAAAGTATACACCAATAAACATTGGAAACCTTTAGAAGTGACAGAGTGGATTAAAGTTATGGAAGTTAAACCAATAGAAATAAATTAAAGAACTAATGTCTAAACTTTGTATATTCAATGATTGTGCTTTATGTCAAAACGAAAGAACAAGTTTTGAAAACGGTTTGACTTGTAATTTGACCAAAAAAAAGCCAAACGTTATAAATACTTGCTCCAAAATTAAATTGGATGAAAAATTTCTAGAAAAATTAGAAAGTACAAATCTAGAGTTAGTAATATTAAGTAAAAATAAAAAATCAATTCATCTCACTATATTTTGGACTAGTATTAGTGGATTTTTATTAATAATTGGAGGATATTATTTTTATGAATGGACAATACATAGCGTGTTTATATGGTCAGTAAAACTTGGAATTATTGGAATGGGTTTTACTTTTTTAGGAATGGCGTACTCTAAACTTAAAGCGTTTAAAAAACAAGAAACTAAAGCAAAATTCGAGAAATTAAAAATTGATGACATATTAAAAAAACACAAAATCGAATATCATCCTACTTTTATTTTTGAAAATAAAATTCACGGAATTCAAGAATTAAAGGTTAATTTAGAATTTAGGAATTGGATAAAAAAACGAACGACAACAGCGTATAAAATTAATGTTTAAATTTATCCTTAATTAATCATAGTAAAAGAGTCTAATTATCTGATTTCATGACAGAATATCATAATAGTTTTGAATTTCAAATAAATTATAATACAGTCACAAAGGACAAGCTTATTAACTATTTTGAAAACAATAATCTTAAAATTATAAAGGATGAAACCGATCTTGTTTTTGAGAAAAAATGGTCAATTTTTGATGGCTGGAAACTAAATGTTCTAAATTGGGAATCTAATATTAGAGTTAAAAGTGTTGATAATCATAAAATTGTTATCCATCATACAGTTAAAACCTATGGTTTTGGAGTTATTTCACCAATAGCTTTTTCATCAATTTTTGAAAAATATATAGAAAATTTAAAACAGTATATTATTAATAATGAATCTTTTGAAAAAAAGAATAATGAATTAGTAAAATTAGGAAGAATTAAATTACTAAAATATCTAGTCATTTTAATCTTAGGTATTTTAGCTGGTTTATATTTTGGAACTGTTTTGAAAAATTTGACTCATATTAAACTATTTGGATATCTAGGTATTTTCTGTGGCGCTTTAATTACACAAATAGTAATTAACAGTTACCTAATTAAAATTAATAAATCAAAACACCTTGTTTAGCATTCTGCTAATTAGGGATTACGCTCAAGTACCAGTAAGACTTTCCGTTTATATTTAACCATTTACAAGTCAAGAAGTAACAAAGATAATTATAAGAAAAATCAATGTTTAACTTAAAAAACTAACTATGAAAATTTTAATAATAGGAGGAAACGGTACAATAGGAAAAACTGTTGTTGCGCATTTTAAAGAAAACAACCAAATAATAATCGCTGGACGTAGCAATAGCGATGTAACTGTTGATATTTCAGATAGCAAGTCAATAAAAGCTATGTTTGAACAAATTGGAAAATTAGATGCTATTATTTGTATTGCAGGAGAGGCAAAATGGGACGATTTTAATAATCTTACTGAAGACGATTATTATATTGGATTAAAAAGTAAATTAATGGGACAAGTTAATCTGGTGCGTATTGGACAACAGTATTTAAACCCTAAAGGATCAATAACTTTATCCACTGGTATTTTAGCAGACGATCCTGTTGTTAAGACAACAAGTGCTGCTATGGTAAATGGTGGTATTCATAGTTTTGTACAAGCAGTAGCTCTAGAAATTGAAAACGGAATTAGAGTAAATGTCGTTTCTTCAGGAATGGTAGAAGATGCTTATAAAAAATACAAAGACTATTTTCCTGGACACAATCCAATCCCTATGCATAAAGTTATAAATGGCTATGTTAGAAGCGTAAATGGAAAGGGAAATGGCGAAATAATTAGAATTTACAACTAAAATAAATCAAGTTAATTCCCATTTTTTAAATGAATAAACTAATAATTACATTTTTACTTTTAATTAATAACGTCTCATTTGAACAAAATTTTAAAGTGATTAGTAAACATTAAAAATCAAGATAGTTATCCAACATAATAAAAAAAAGCAAGGGTCTATAAACAGTTGTACAACCTTCCTGTTAATATTAAAAATCAAGTAGCAGCAATGATAAAAAACTCCCAAAGTTATTTGGGAGTTTTGTTTTGATATAGCACATAAGTTTAACCTCTAAAACTATATCTTGTTATAATATCTTTTAATTTGTATTTTAAGTCTTCTCCAGTGTCATAAACCATTTGTTCATTACTAGGAAAGTGTACAAGTTGGTTTTTTAGTAATTGTAAATCTTCAGTATTTAAAGCTCTGCGATCACCTTTTACAGTTCCAAAAGTGTTTTCAAAAATAAACTCGCTATCTATTAAAAAATTATCTATTATTTGATTTTGCTTTAAATCTGTATAAACAACTTTAGCAATAACTTGCGTAGATTTAAGTTGATTAACTTCAAAAAATCTAGCTTTAATATTTATAATTTTATCTTGTTTAACATCATTACCTAAACTGTCTTTTACAACATTTCCGTTATTGTCTAAAGCATACTCCCAACCATCAATAATATCTTTTTGACGTAATAATTGTCTTTCTGTAATATGCTCTGGAGAGATATTTATACGTTGTAATTGTAGCTCCATTGCATAATCGTAATCAATGGTATGATCTTGATTAGCATGATATGCTGTCCAAAACTGATTAAGGCCATAAGTATCAAAATTTAATAAATCGGCTTCTAAACGTTGTGGTAGTATCTGTCGTGTCTGATTTTGTACAGTAACTAAAACAAAATCTGTCCCATTAAAATGAGCTTCATTTAATAATTCTCTAACATTTTTGTAGTTAGGATTAATCGCTTCAATGGACTGTAACAACTCATAAGCATCACGATTGTAAAACTTATTATCTGTTGTCATTAACTGCTTAGCTTGCGTGTATTTATACTCAGATACTTTAGTTTTATAGTTAATTATTTCATCACTATAATCATTAAAATTAAGTTCTAAATTTTGTCCACTAATTTGTAAAGGTAAAACACGTTTGATTGCATTTTGACGACTATCTAAATCTAAATAGGTGTTATATATCGTTTCATACAACTCTGGATTTCCATCTTTAGTTAAATGGTTTAAGTTAGTATGATCTTCGTCAACCACTTTGTAATAGGCATCTTGAAGCATCATTACGTAGCTTTGTTTACGCTTTTTGTCTTTGTTATTTTCTAACTTTTTTAAAGCATTACTAATGGCTAAATCGTAATCACCAGAATGTAATTGTTTCTCGATTTGTTTTCTTCCAACACAAGATGTAAGCACTAGAAGAACTACTGAAATAAGTGTAAATTTTCTCATCTTTTTTGGATTTAATTGGTTTCTATATATATAGAATTTCAATTTACGTGCCAAACCCAAAAAAGAAACCCTTAAATTTTTAGATTTAAGGGTTAACTATCTGATATTTAATAAGTTGTTATTTTGATTTTTTTGCCTCAAACACTGGTAATAATTTTGTTTTTACTTCTCCAAATCCAATTCTAGTACCATCTTTTTCGCAGTAACCTCTCATAATAACGGTATCATTATCATTAATAAATTTACGCTCTGTACCATCATTAAGTTTTACAGGTTTTTCACCTCTCCATGATAATTCTAACATTGATCCATAAGTATCTGGTGTTGGTCCAGAAATAGTACCACTTCCCATCATATCTCCAGAGTTAACTGGACATCCATTTACAGTATGATGCGCCAATTGTTGCGACATACTCCAATACATATGCTTAAAGTTAGATTTACTAACCACAGTTTCTTTAGCTTTTTCAGGTTGTATAGCAACTTCTAAATTAATATCGTAACTCTTTTTACCGTTTTGTTGTAAGTAAGGTAAAAGCTTTTTAAGTGGTTTCGGGCTGTCAGCTTTAAATGGCTGTAACGCGTCTAAAGTAACAATCCAAGGAGATATTGATGACGCAAAGTTTTTAGCTAAAAATGGTCCTAATGGCACATATTCCCATTTTTGGATGTCACGTGCAGACCAATCATTAAATAATACTAAACCAAAAATATATTCTTCAGCTTCATTAACCGGAATTGGTTCTCCTAAATCATTTGCATCAGTAGTAATAAAAGCCATTTCTAACTCAAAATCCACTAATTTACTTGGTCCAAATACAGGTTCAGTTGCTCCAGCAGGTAAGGTTTGACCTTGTGGTCTGTGCACTGGTATTCCAGATGGGATGATAGAGCTGCTTCTACCATGGTAACCAACAGGTATGTGTAACCAGTTTGGTAATAAGGCATTGTCAGGATCTCTAAACATCGTTCCAACATTAGTAGCATGTTCTATACTAGAATAAAAATCTGTGTAATCACCAATTTGCACTGGTAACTGCATTTCAATTTCGTCTAATCTAAATAAAACAACTTCTTTATGTTTTACATTATTTTTAAGCGAGTCATTGTCAGCATCAAATATTTCAGCAATTCTGTTTCTAACCAAACGCCACGTTTTGCGTCCATCAGCAATAAAATCGTTTAAGGTGTCTTGAAGAAAAATATCATCTGTTAATGGAATGCCTTCAAAATAACCTAATTGGTGTAAAGCGCCTAAATCAATTGCTGTGTCTCCAATTCGTGTTCCAATAGTAATAATGTCGTCTCTAGTTAAGAAAACACCAAAAGGAATATTTTGAATAGGAAAGTCAGAGTTTTTATCGACGTGTAACCATGATTTTCTGTCTGGATTATTTGCGGATAATGGCATATATATAATTGTTGATTTGTTGTTTATAAATTCTAAGTAAATATATGTTTTTTCAATTATTTACAAGCAGTATTTCTTATTTTTGATAAATATTTAACGATAAAACTATTTTCGCTTAAAGCGGAAATTTAAAAACATACAATTATGCAACGCGACGAACAAATTTTTGAACTAATTCAAGCAGAAAAAGAACGCCAACTAGATGGTATAGAATTGATTGCATCCGAAAACTTTGTCAGTGACCAAGTTATGGAAGCAGCTGGATCTGTGCTAACTAACAAATATGCCGAAGGGTATCCTGGAAAGCGCTATTATGGTGGTTGTGAAGTGGTTGACGAGGTAGAACAAATCGCAATTGACAGAGCAAAAACATTGTTTGGTGCAGCATATGCTAACGTGCAACCACACTCTGGAAGTCAGGCAAATACAGCAGTTTATCATGCAGTATTAAAACCAGGTGATAAAATCTTAGGTTTTGATTTATCTCATGGTGGACATTTAACACATGGCTCTCCTGTAAACTTTTCGGGTAAACTTTACAACCCAGTTTTTTACGGAGTAGAAGAGGCTACAGGTGTTTTAAACTATGACACGATTCAAGAGATAGCAACGCGTGAAAAGCCACAATTAATTATAGCAGGAGCATCTGCATATTCTAGAGATATAGATTTTAAACGTTTTAGAGCAATAGCTGATAGTGTTGGTGCTTTGTTATTAGCAGATATTTCACATCCTGCTGGATTAATTGCAAAAGGTATTTTAAACGATCCATTACCGCATTGTCATATTGTAACAACTACAACACATAAAACGTTACGTGGACCAAGAGGAGGTATGATATTAATGGGTAAAGATTTTGAAAACCCATTTGGATTAAAACTTAAAAACGGAAATTTAAAAATGATGTCATCACTTTTAGATTCTGGTGTATTTCCTGGTAATCAAGGTGGTCCTTTGGAGCATATAATTGCAGCAAAAGCAATTGCTTTTGGAGAAGCATTAACAGAACCGTTTATGCATTATATGCTACAGGTTAAAAAAAATGCATCAGCAATGGCAGACGCTTTTGTTAAGCGTGACTACAAAATTATATCTGGTGGTACAGACAACCACATGATGTTAATTGACCTACGTAACAAAAACATAACAGGTAAAGATGCTGAAAAAGCTTTAGTAAAAGCAGACATTACAGTTAATAAAAACATGGTGCCTTTTGATGATAAATCACCATTTGTAACTTCTGGAATTAGAATTGGTACTGCTGCAATTACAACTAGAGGTTTAAAAGAAAACGAAATGGAAGCTATTGTAGAGCTTATTGATCAAGTAATCATGAATCATGAAAACGAAGATTTACTAGACGAAATAGCAATTAAAGTTAATGCAATGATGAGCGAGTTACCATTGTTTGTAGCTTAGTTTATTATAAAATTATTTTTCGCTTTCGCGGAAAAAAAGCCTGCTATACTTTAGCAGGCTTTTTTTGTTTTATAATTTTTCAAATATATCGTCTAACGACTTAAATTGGCTGCGCTTATATCTAATATTATCTCTATCTCTTAGATATTTAATCAAATCATGTTTTGGTCCAGAAGTCCAAAAATTCCATGTTTCAATTAATTGATTATCTACATCAATAATAACTTGGTCTATTAAAGTATTATCAAAAGGATAATTAGCAGTGTCATAAACTATAACGTCTTTATTATTATCATATACTTTTCGGTATAATTTACCATCATCTTTTATAAATTCAAATATTGTATTACTGTCAGAATTTGGATTGTATAACATAACATCATTAATTTCATCCTTACAATAATAATGGTAAGTCTCTCCATCGTCATGCAGCACAACATAATTATCAGTACTTGAATTGTTTAAACTAAAATATCCAATAAGGATTGATCCATCATTCAAAGTCAATTCACCTTTATAAAAGTCATTTGGATACGTGTTTAATGTGTTAAAAAAAGTAATTAGATTTAAGGTTTCCAAAGCTAATAAGCTAGAGTTGCTTTTATGCCTTGTTTGTCCATTTGCAGTAATCATAAATAATAATAAAATTAAAGCTGCAATACGTTGAGTAATTTTACTTGATTTCATAAGATTATATTTAAGAGATTAAACTTTTTGTTTATTCTCAATAATCAGACCATTTTTATATAATGTAACTATAAAATCAGATGTTATTGAGGACGTTATAGATAGTCGTCAGAGTCATACGTAGAAATATTAGTCGATTTGTAAAATGGACAAAAAGCTGTAACACTAGCAAATAAAAACATGGCGGAAACTACTATAATTATAAAAGCTATGAGACCTTTAAATTCTCCAACATATAATATAGAGATAAGCAATATAACCACAATAAAACGGACTAATCTATCAAAATTGCTCATATTTCTTTTTAACTTTATCATGACTAAATAATTGAGGGTTGTTATTTAGTTCAAAACTAATTGAAAAAGCTAGGCCTATTTTATTCTTTCGCTCAAACTAAAAAGTGATATGTTGAAATGCACCTAAGTCCGGACTAGTGGTTCTGTTAACGCCTAAAATATCATTTGGGACTTGTGTAGCAAATGCTGTGTTACCTTGACCATTAGCAGCTGAGTTTTCACCAATAATCATATCGTTTTCAAAAACATCTCTAAAATCAGGATCTTGGTTAAAAATCATGTTTTCATAATGTGTGGCATCATCAAAATCATAATTAGGACTAGAAAAGAAATTACTAGAATCCTGAAAACGTAGTAAACAATTAGTAAACTTAAAGTTAAAAACTACAGATGCATCTTCAATTTGATCTATTAATAATTCAGGATTATCATTTCCGTAAATAATACAATTACTAAAATTAGCTTCGGTTAAATCCGAAATAAACGCAGTATTTTCTTCATCGATAACAAAATTGTTAATTAATAAAGCTGGGAATTGTCTAAAACTACTGTTCCAATAATTAGCAATAGTGGAGTGGGTGACATTGTATTTTCCACCTAAAGTGGCACCAAAACTAGCTTGTCCAGCATTATTTAAAACAATATTATCTGCTTTAATCGACGTGTTACGTCCTAATATACCAAACGTACTTATGTTATATATCTGAGAATTTGTAATGGTTAATTTATCCGTTATAGCATCTGCATTACCATCGGATAACACACCTACGGTTGCATTTTTAATTGTAGCATGATTAATAATATTATTTTGACTGCCTTCAAATAACCAAATAGTTCCCCATTGTCCAGGTACATCACTGTATATTGGTTCTAAACGGTTACCTTCAAAAATGACTTCATTTTCTAATACTTCTGGGTCACTACTTAAAGCACCATTGACATTTAAAGTAGCACCTTCAGAGACTAATAAACCTGAGTTAGCATGAAAATGAACGCGTGCACCAGCATCTATGGTTAGTGTTTCTCCATTTGGTACAGCTGCATAGCCATAAATAACGTATGGTTTTTGATTAGTAAAAGTTAATTCTTCAGGAAGTAACTCGCGACCTTGTATGTCTGTTGCAACAGATTCACCATCAATAGTTAAAGTCAAGGTTTCAATTATGCCAGTTGCATTGTCCTTGTCAGGATAGATAAAAATAGCGTCTTTAACTAAAGTTACTAAATCTACGTCTTGAAGATTATCTCCAGAATCAAACAATATTTTATCTGTATATACAAACTGATTATCAATAATAGGTGAGTTGTTTGTATTAAATGTTGTTTCGATAAATATAAAAAGACTGTCTTTTGCTAGGATTTGCACGTCTTGAAAACTTTTTCCAGCTTGACCGTCTACATTTAAACGATATCCAGAGTTTTCTCCGTTTTGTAAAGATACATTAGGTATAGATATATCATCATCACTAGTGTTGAATACCTTTAAGTTGTACGTACTTGACCCAATATTTGCAAAAATAGTATCTAAATAAACCGTGTCTTTAGAAAAACCTAAATTTCCAGTACTAGCCTGAAATTCAAAATCCTTACGACAAGAACTGCAAAATAATATAAATCCAAGACAGCAAATAAAATATAGCGTACGCTTCATAAAATGTAATTGTAACTTTGGTTGACTAAAATATAACTTTTTTGAGGGGTAAATAGTATATGACTTTAAAATTATTGAAAAATAGAAATAATGTCATTTGTGATTCTTGCAGGTTTATTAGTTTCCGCATGTATTAAACACCATTTAGTTTCGGAATACGCACAAATTTTATCATCTACTAAAATTTCCACTACACGAATAGATTTAACACCTTGGCAAGATTTAATGTAGGTTTTAAGTGTTACTGTATCATCCAAAACAATTTGATATTTATAGTCAATGTGGTGGGACAGCAATACCCAATAAAAATCACTTTGCATTTTAGTTGATGCTTCAGTTTGCCAATGTGTTTTTGCAATGTGATTTACCCATTCAATATAGCGCACATTATTAACGTGATTTAGCGCATCTAAATCATCAAGAGTAACTATTAAATTTTTATTGTAGGTTTTCATATTTTTAATAAAGTACTAAAATACCACTTAATGTTGGTTTTTAAAGTCGGCAATAATTTTATTAAATGCTTTTCCTTTTTGCACAAAAAGCTCTATTAAATCTACTTCTTTATTTTTTTCTAAAAGCTTGCTATCTAGTTGGTTTTTGATAATAAACTCAAAAAACATAGGAATGTATTCCTCTTCAATAGCTAAATCTTGAGTTAAAAAGCGTCTATTAAATAAACTAGATTTTTCAAAAAGAGATTCTAAATCTTCGTAAGTCATTTCAATAAAAGGTGGCTCGACATATTTGTCCTTATTTTCAAACAATTTAGCAATCAATCCAATAACTTGTATAATATCAATTCCACCAGTTGTAGGTTGTTTAGAGTACAAATGAGGATTGTTTTTGATGTCTGCCAAAATCTGGTTTTTAAGCTCAGTTTCAACAACATTAATATCTGCTAAAGTCTCCTTGTAAGGTTCAATAAGTTGTACTTCGTCTAGGTTATTAAAAACTTGTTTAAGTTCGATAACTACACTTTCGTGGAAATGATAGTCTTTTAAAACTAACTTTTGCTCATTATAAAATAACGAACTGACATGAAGCGTGTCTCCAATTTTTCCTGCTATTGAAAACCTTCCGTTAACATCGGAAGCTGTCATTTGTTTTGAAGAGAGGTTGGTTATTTTAATATTTTCTATGGTGGAAATGGAGTCGTAAATACTACCATTTACTGTTTGTGCGGACACAAAGCAGCTTGTCAAAAAGACAATTAAAAGCGTAAGATATTTCAAAATTTGGTTGGTTGATTAGTCTCAAATTTAGATTTATCAATGACATGATAAATTTAATTAAGAGACTTTAACAGCTAATTTATAATCTTTTAACTTTTTGTTTTGGATTAGTTTTCTAAAATTTTAACCTCAAATAATTTATCCCAACGTTTTCCTGTTAAGAAAAAAGTTTGCGTTTCTGGATTGTAAGCAATACCATTTAAACAGTTTTCGTTAATTGAAAAATTAGGAATTTGTTTTGTTAAGATGGTACAGTCAATAACTGCTTCTACAGCACCATTTTTAGGATTGATAATTGCTATTCCGTTTTTCTCCCATATGTTAGCATATAACTTGTTGTTAGCAAATTCTATTTCGTTTAATCTTCCAATTTTTCCTTTTGTAGTGCATACTTGTATGTGATCTTCTTCAATTAGCGTATCTGGATTTAGGCTCCAAATTAAACTAGTACCATCACTTTTATATAGTTTAGTTCCGTCGTTTGCAAATCCCCAACCTTCTTTACTTTGACCATAATTAAAGCTGCTTTTCTTTTCTAAGGTAGTGGCATCATAAGTAAATCCTTTTTGACCTTGCCAAGTTAAATGGTAAACGGTATTGTTTAAAACTGTAATACCTTCTCCAAAAAAGGCATCAGGAATAGCAGTTTCAGTAATAACATTACCTGTTTTATAATCTATTTTTCTAATTTTAGATTCGCCACGTTGTCCAGTACTTTCAAATAACACACCATTGTTAAACTCTAAACCTTGTGTAAAAGAAGTGTTGTCATGCGGAAACGTATTAATTACTTCTATAGATAAAAACTTTGGAGCCACATCACTTAATAATGCAATGGTTTGATTGATTTCTGCGGTTTCGCCATCAAAATTAATTGTTGCTTTTAAAGTATGTTCTCCTAATTTAAAATCAGAAAGTGGTTGTTTAGCTTCAATTGGTTTGCCATCTAATTGATAAAGCGCAGAGGTTATTGGTATGTTTTTAGGATTTTTTAGAGACACTTCTAGAGTTTTATCAATACTAATTGTACCGTTTTGGGCATTGGTAGTCATAGAAAAACTCTTTTTTTGCGCTTCGACGTCGTCACCACAAGAAAATAATGTGATTGCTAAAAATATGATTGTAAGGTATTTAAATGCTTTCATTTTGTAAACTTATTTGAGAGCAAGTTATTTATTAAAATTCATTATAAAAAATGATTGCAAGAAAATAAAATGTGTGTATCTTTGCACCTGGCAAGTCCTACACAACCAGCTCCTGTTGAATCCTCCAGGTCGGGAACGAAGCAAAGGTAGATGGTCGTAGCGGTGTGATGTAGGTAGCTTGCCTTTTTTTTGATTACTCTAAATCCTTTTTTGAAAAGAGATTTAAAAACATAAAATAAAGATTTGTTAGTTAATTCTAGCAAATCTTTTTTGGTTACAGTCGTTTTGTAATTCAACTTTTTTACTTTTAACTTTTAAAATTATTTACATGTCTAAAGTCGTATTAATTACAGGAGGTTCTTCTGGAATAGGAAAATCTATAGGTGAGTTTTTAACCGAAAAAGGGTGTGTTGTTTATGGTACCAGTCGTAATCCGTCTAATTATACCAACAGTAGATTTAAGTTGGTCGCTTTAGATGTTAATGATACGGTGACTATTGCAGCAGCTGTAAAAGCAGTGATTGCAGCAGAAGGGAAGTTGGATGTTTTGATTAACAATGCAGGTGTTGGTATTAATGGTGCAATTGAAGAAATTCCGCAAGAGCAAATCCAACATAATTTTAATACTAACTTTTTTGGACCTATAAATGTTATCAAGGCAGTGTTACCTCAAATGAGAACACAACAGTCAGGTTTGGTTATAAACATTACATCCATTGCAGGATATATGGGATTGCCTTATCGTGGTATTTATAGTGCTAGTAAAGGTGCTTTAGAGCTTGTTACGGAAGCGTTACGTATGGAAACCAAGGATTTTGGCGTAAAGTTTACCAATATTGCTCCAGGTGATTTTGCAACTAATATTGCTGCAGGACGTTATCATGCACCTGTTTTAAAAGACTCGCCTTACACCAAGTATCCAAACGTACTGAAAGATATTGATGATCATGTAGATAATAGCAGTTCTCCAATTGCTGTGGCTAAAAAAGTACATCAAGTAATTAATACTAAAAAGCCTAAAATACATTACAAGGTTGGTGCGCCAATGCAAAAGTTTTCAATTATTTTAAAGTTTTTGTTGCCAGATACGATGTATGAGAAGTTGCTTTTAAATCATTATAAACTTTAATAATGAAAAAAATCCTAGCGTCTTTGTGCATTGCTGTAGGATTTACTTTGACTAATAGTATTAGTTATAAATATGTTTGTAAAACAGACGAGAATTGGCCTAGTTTTTTAGGATTTCCGTTTGTACAAAGTACCGACCGCTCTTGGGTTTTTTCTATGTCTGGCGATTTATTTATAAAAGGCTTTATAGGTAACATTCTGTTTTGGAGTCTTTTATTTTATGGTGTGATTTACTTGTTAAGTATTGCTAAGCATAAGGTTTATAAGATTATTTCTAAAAGTGTAATTACAATTTTCTGTATTTTTTCTTTAGTATTTATCTATTTTGAGATTACCGTTTTTGATTGGCGATTAGAATGGGATCATGATAATTTTAAAATGAATTATTACATACAAGACTTAGATTGCGAGAAAACCTTTGAGTTTTTTAAGTAAAATGTTAATATCATTTGATATCATTATTTTACTTGCAAAAGTTAAATTGTAACTTTGCATTGCGTTAAGGATGGAAGTGGCATCCTTTTTTTGCTGCCACAAATGGCAAAAAAAGATATAACGAACAGCCTGACCCTTGTGGTGACGCCCAAAATAATTATATACACAACTTAAATATTTTTTAGAATGAAATTTTTTATTGATACTGCCAATTTAGACCAAATTAGAGACGCTCAGGATATGGGTATTTTAGATGGTGTTACTACTAACCCGTCTTTAATGGCTAAGGAAGGGATTACTGGACATGATAATATCATGAAGCATTATGTTGACATTTGCAACATTGTGGATGGTGATGTTAGTGCGGAAGTAATTGCTACTGACTTTGAAGGTATGGTTAAAGAAGGTGAGGCGCTTGCTGAATTACATGATCAAATCGTGGTTAAATTACCAATGATTAAAGATGGTATTAAGGCTTGTAAATACTTTAGCGATAAAGGGATTAAAACTAATGTAACATTAGTGTTTTCTCCTGGTCAAGCATTATTAGCTGCTAAGGCTGGTGCGACTTATGTATCTCCTTTTATAGGACGTTTGGATGATATCTCTACGGATGGTTTAAACCTGATTGCAGAGATTAGACATATCTATGATAACTACGCTTTTGAAACAGAAATTTTAGCTGCGTCTGTACGTCACACAATGCACGTAATTGACTGTGCTAAATTAGGTGCTGATGTTATGACTGGTCCTTTAAGCTCTATTGAAGGGTTATTAAGACATCCTTTAACAGATAGCGGTTTAGCTAAGTTTTTAGAAGATTACAAAAAAGGAAACTAATTTTGTACGGATTAAATAGTTAGCAATTTGCGGACTATTAAATATTAAAAAAAATCCCAAGTGTTATGCTTGGGATTTTTTTATGCTTTTTATTTTACTATTGTAATTAGGTTTAAGATAAATAGTACCGTCCAAGTTGCTGTTCTTATCCAGTTTTTTGAAACTAAATCTTGTAGTGTTTTTTCTGTACTTTTTCCGTTGTTAATAGTGTTGTGTAAGGGAACAAATATTGCAAATGTTGCTATCCACGCACTGATAGTTAAAACGCTTCTAATATAAATAGAGGCATCGGGTTGCGTAAATACAAGATATAAGTAGAGTATAAGCTGTCCAAACATTAACGGGATAACAACACCAGCTATTCTTACTGTATATTTGGCGTGCCATTTTATTAACGACTCTTGATTGTAATATTTAAAACTTGGATATATAATAAGCTGAACCATCCAAATTAATACTACTAATCCAAAATCGAAGAGTAGACTTACAATATGAAGATTAGTCATTAGTAATTAGATCTTGGCCAATAATTTCTTCGTCTATTCTTTTCCAGATATGCTCTGAGTTTAAATAAAAACTACCTATAAAGTCAAAATTGCATTGTTCTGGAGCAATAATGGATAAAAAAGGTTGTCCTTTTTTATCTCTGTATAAATGATAGGTATCGCCAATTATAGGCTGAAAACTGAACTTAGCATTATAGACTAGATTGTTATATTCTAGTTCTGCCATCATTTTTTCATATTCGGCTTTTAGCTCTAAATACTTGGCTTTAATTTGCTGATTGGCTTTGTGTACGTTTTTGTTTTTCCAAGTGACGTTTTCAGTTACTTTTATGGCTGGCGCACCAACATTTGTTGCATATGGTTTTAATGATGCATCGTATTTTTGTGTCTCTTGGTTAAAGACAATATTATCAGGTTTTTTAGTGTCTGACATCCTTTTTCTTTTTTAACAAAGATACTAATAACCATACATAAAATTATTTTTATGCTAAAAACACCCTGGTTTTTAACCTAATTTTAAGAGCTACAAGATAACATGGAGCAACCAACCTTGTGTCTTGCCCATTCTGGTCGTTTTGCAAACCATTTTTCGTGTTTTGGTTGCTCAGCATAAGGTTGTTTTAATAAATTGAATAAGTCGTCAATAAGTTTGTAGTCGCCTTTGTTGGCGTCATCTATAGCTAATTGTGCCATATAATTACGTAACACGTATTTTGGGTTTACGCTGTTCATGTTTTCTTTTTTCGCTTTCGCTGAAATTGGGTCGCGTTCCAAACGGTCTGCATAACTATCAAACCATAAATTCCATCTGTCTTTTATAGCTTCGGTTACTGATTTTATGTCGTAAAACGATTCACGAATAATTTGTAACCCATTAGTCGGATTTGCACCATCAAAATCTGATAGATTACGGAAAAAGATAGTCATATCTGTTTCTGTTAACTGTAAACAGTCTTCTAGTTCTTGAATAAGGTTGGCGTCTAGTTGTTCTTCGGATGACAATCCAATCTTACTACGCATCATTTGTAGGTATTGGATATCTTTCTGTTCGGCATAATTTGCTAACACCGCTTCTAAACCTTCGGCTTCTTCAATTAATGGATATAAGGCATTTGCTAATTGGTATAAATTCCAAAGGACAATATCTGGTTGCGCGCCATATTGGTAGCGTTTATTGTGATTATCTGTAGTATTTGGCGTCCATCCAGGCTTAAAACCTTCTAGCCATCCGTAAGGTCCATAATCTATGGTTAATCCTAGGATTGATAAGTTATCGGTATTCATAACACCATGCACAAAACCAACACGTTGCCAATGGATAACCATGTCTAAACTTCGCATAGCTACGTCATTAAAAAACTGAACGTAAGCTTGTTTGTTTGGTGGACCTAAATGCGCAAAATGGGTGTTTATAGTATAGTCTACAAGTGTTTTTAAGGTTTCTGTATCTTGTCTTGAGGCTAAAATCTCGAAACTTCCAAAACGTAAAAAACTTGGTGAAATTCGTGACACAATTGCGCCTTTTTCGTAATCAGGATTCCCGTTATACATAACGTCGCGCAGGACTTGGTCTCCTGATAATGCTAAGCTTAAAGCACGTGTGGTTGGTACACCTAAATGATACATGGCTTCGCTACATAAATACTCTCTAACAGAGCTTCTTAAAACTGCTAATCCGTCTGCTGTTCTAGAATACGGTGTTTCTCCAGCACCTTTTAATTGTAGTTTCCAGTTTTTGTTTTTGTGTTCGACTTCAAATAAATTAATAGCACGACCATCGCCTAATTGTCCAGCCCAATGTCCAAATTGGTGTCCACCATAGCACATGGCGTATGGTGTTGATCCCTCCATCACAGTATTACCTGTAAACACGTTTAAAAACTGTTTTGTTTTAGCATCGTTTTCTGACAATCCCAAGGTGTCCAACATCTCTGGAGAGACATGGATTAACTCTGGTTTTGCAGTTTGTTTAGGCGTCACAAAACTATAACAAGCTTTAGTAACTTGACGTCTGCTATTGTCTGTTATTGGATCTGCGGGAAGTTGTGAGGTAAATGTATTTTTTATGTTCAGTTTCATGTCAAGCCTTTATATAACAAAGATACGGAATTGCTTGTCATAATAAGAGTTGTGCATTTTATTGCTTTACGGAATATATTTTAAGTCTTTGATTTTTGGTTTTTTAAGACGTCTTTCATGCTATCGTAACCAATTTTATAAATAGCATCGATATTTTTTTTGTCAAAAAGTGCAAATTGACTTAGTGCTTGAGGTGCTATTAAAACATCACAATTTGAAAACTTTTCCATATCTGTTTTTACAGCACCTAAAGTAATGGAACGCTCAATAATATTATGAAAATGTTTTAATTGCGCTTCTGTTTTTGTTTTATATAAATTTAAATAAACGCCAATAATTTGATCGCATTCTTTTTGTAGCACGTCCACAGGAAAGTTGTTTAGTACACCACCATCGACGTACAAGCCATGTTTCATTTTTATTGGAGAAAATAATCCAGGAAAAGCTGCCGATGCTAAAACAGGTTTAATTAATTCACCTTCATTAAATACTTCTAAATCACCACTTAAAATGTTTGTAGCAGTTATAAAAAGCTGTTTGTCTAATGCTTTAAAATTATCCTCTGGAAACTGTTTTTTAAAGTAGTTATAATATTTTTCGGCATCAATAAAACCAGGTTTGCTAATAGCAAATTTTTTGTAGTTAAAAAGTTGGATAGTTTTTAAAAATTCCATCATTTGTTGGCATGAAAAGCCATATGCATATAATGAACCAATAATAGCTCCTGCGCTTGTACCTGCAATATGTGTAGGGAAAATATCGTGCTCTTCTAATGCTTTAATTGCACCAATATGTGCAGCACCTCGCATACCACCACCAGAAAGAACTAAGCCTATATTCATCTTTTAAATTATTCGTGAAGCACTAAAAAGGGTACATCTGTTTGATAGTTAATGTCTTCAACTTTACTATGAAAAAGTATTTGTTGAAAATAGTTTAGATTTTTAGCTACCATAGCAATCATATCAATGGAATTTTCTTGTACAAAGGATTGTATTGCAGCTTCAATTTTTGTGTTAGTAAGGTAATGAAAACTATGCTTGTTAGCACCAAAGTAATCTGAAACAAACTCTTTATTCTTTTTTTGATCATTATTTAATACAGAGTTTTTCTTTGTAATATGAAGTACTCTTAATGCTGCATTAAATTTTTCTAAAATATCTACAATAGGTTGTAATGTTGTTATACCGTAAAATTGTAGAAAATCTGTAGGAAATGCAATTTGACTAAGGGTTTTAAAGGTTGCGTTTTCAGGTACCACTAAAGTATTGCATTTTACTTTGGTAATAATATCTGCTGTGTTGCTGCCTAGGATTAGCTTTTCTAATCCGGAAGCTCCTTTTGTACCCATAACTATAAGGTCTATCTTTTTTTCTAAAACCTGTTTTCTAACAGCGTCTATAAAAAAATCGACTTCGTTTATAGTATAAAAAGCATGATTTGGGTTATTTGGATATTGACTAGCTATTTTTTTTAAAAATGCGGTTAATTGTTTTTTAGCAGTAGCAGTATAAGTCTCTTCAATAACAGCAGTATTAATATTGTAATCTATTGTATCCACAGAAACTTCTGCTAATCTATTGACATGCATTAAATAAAATGTACATGGTGTGTTTGAACAAAACTTAATTGCATATTCAATAGCGTTCCAAGAGTTTTTTGAAAAATCTGTAGGTAATAATATAGATTTCATTTAATTTTTATCTTATTAAAAACAAATCTATGCGTAACACTTGTTTTAAAAAATGATAAAAATCATATACCTTTTATTTAATAAGGCTATTAGTTAACTTCTTTAAGTTTTTCGATATCAATAATTTTAATGTTTCGACCTTCAATTTCTATTAATCCTTGTTTTTTAAAGGATGAAATAGTCCTAATTAAGGTCTCTGTTGCTATTCCAGCTACACTTGCTAAATCGTTTCTAGAAATTTTAATGGGCTCTTTAGGTTTGCAATTTAATTTGTCCGCAAATTTTAAAATTGTAGTTGCTGTTTTTTTGTAAACAGAACTGTAAGCCATTTCTAATAATTGATTTTTTACACCAGAAATATCATCTGTAAGTAATTGTATTAACTCTAAAGTTAATTTGTGATTGGTATTTAAAATATTGGTCAATTCGTTTTTTGAAAGCCCAACTAATGATGTCTCGCTTATAGTTGTTGCGGTTTCTTGATATGGTATGTTTTGTGTAAATGAGGTATAGCCAAACAAGTCATCTTCTTTATGTAAAGCAGTGGTCAGCTCTTTTCCTTTTTCGTCTAATTTATGGCATTTTACTATACCTTTAAGTATTAAATAAATGTAGTTAGAGTTTTGACCTTCTTTGTAAATCTGCTCATCTTTACCATAATCAAACAGGTCTCCATTATCATCAAAAAAGTTTTTTAAGTCATTTAAATTTCTAAGCGTATCTGTTTTATTTGAGTCAGGGTTTTGGGCTTCACGACGGTCTTTTAAAATAGAAGCTTTAGCTAATCTACTTTCTATTGCGCTTATTATTTCATCCTCTTCAAAGGGTTTTGTAATATAATCATCTGCACCTAAATCCATACCTTTTCTTACATCTTGTCTTTCGGTTTTTGCACTTAAAAAAATAAAAGGAATGTGCATTGTTTTTTCTTGCTTAGACAAGCCATCTAATACACCATATCCATCTAGTTCTGGCATCATTATATCGCAGATAATAATGTCTGGTGTGGTTGTCATAGCAGCTTCTAATCCTAATCTTCCGTTTGATGCAGTAGTCACGTGGTAGTTAGAAAGCTCTAAAAGTTCTTTAGTGTTTTCTCTTAAAACAGCGTCATCTTCAATTAAAAGTATGGTTTTCATTAGTTTGGTTGGTTTGGTATGGTAATGGTAAATGTGGAACCTTTATTTTCTTCACTTTCAAAACTTATGGCTCCTCCTAAGTTTTCTAAATGTGTTTTGACAATATTTAATCCTATTCCTGTGCCTTGATTTAACAGCGCATTTTCAGCCCTAAAATAACGATTAAATATGTTTTTTTGATCGTTTTCTGGAATTCCAATTCCGTTATCAATAATTATAAAAGTTGTATTGATTGCATCTTGTTTTACTTTTAATTGAATGGTAGTGTTTTCTGGCGAATATTTAATGGCATTATGCACCAGATTAGACAATGCTAATTCCAAAGTTTTCTCATCTTGAATTAGTGACATATCATCAATGTCTTCTGGATAATTTATTTTTTGACCTTCTTTTAAAAGCATATTTGCATTATAAATAACTTCATTTATAACCTTGCTTAATCTAAATTCTGTAAACCTATAATTTACTTTTCCAGATTCAAGTTTTTCTACAGATAAAAAGTCATTTAAAATATTATTAAGGTAGTGTACTTTACTATTAATGGTATTTATATGCTTGTCTCGTTTATCTTGTTGTTCTGCTAATTTGTATTTGCTTAGTAGCATAGACGAGGTTAATATTCCGGTTAAAGGTGTTTTAAACTCGTGTGAAACAAGAGATAGAAACTTTGTTTTTAAATCATTTAATTCTTTTTCTGTAGCTAAAGCTTCGGTAAGTTGTTTTGTACGTTCGATAACTGTTTTTTCAAGTTTATCGGTATAATTTTTACGTTCTGTAATATCAATAGCTAATGCCATTACATATTTTTTTTCAGAGACAGTAAATGGATTTAAACCAACTTCAACAGGAAAAGTACTGCCATCTTTTCTTGCAGCAAAAAGTGCGCGTCCTTTACCCATGGTACGTTTTTCGCTGTGTTTATAATAGTTATTAAAATGCTGTCCATGACCTTTATGGTAAGTCTTAGGTATTAAAGTTTCTAGTGGTTTGTTGTTTAACTCATCTTTTTCATAGCCAAACATCTCTTCAGTGGACGAGTTTACAGCTATAATAATTTGGTTTTCGTCCACTATCAAAATACCTTCAGATATGGCTTCAGATAGTATTTCAAAAACATCTTGATTAGTTTTAAGCATACAGTGTTTTAAGCGTATTTATTAACGAAAATAAAATTACAAAAAAAAGTGGGAGTGCTCTACTTTTTGATGATTTATATCATGAAATAAGTTAAAGATTCGGCTTAATTTTCCGGTGTAATATTATTGAATATGAAAAATGAAGATCATACCCTTAAACTATTTTATCAAAACCTTGGTAAGTTGTTTTATGCTATTGCTTGTATAGATGGTACAATTGAAGTTGATGAAATTAACGCCTTAAAATTTACAGTAGAAAAGGAATGGAAATTAACTGAAGATACATTTACAATTATTGATAGTTTTAGTTGGTTACAGAGGGATCAAGATTACGATGCAGACACCTGTTTTAAAAGTTTTTTGAATTTTATGAACACTAATAAAACGCTATTTACTGAATCACGAAAAGCATTAATAGTAAAAACAGCAAATGCAGTAGCAAGTAGTTTTTCTAATCGTAACAAATCAGAATTAATGCTGTTAGCTAAATTAGATATTGAATTAAAAAAAATATGAAAAATGTTGTATTAATAGGTCTTGTTTTATTGCTTTTATCTTGCAATAGTAAAACAGAAAAGATGTTTCCGATAGCTCAAGATTTAACACAATCTGTATACACGTCTGTAACAATACAACCGGATAGTCTATATCAAGCGTATGCTATTGTTGCTGGTATTTTAGATAAAAATTTTGTTGAAGAAGGTGATGTTGTTAAAAAAAGCCAAGCGATTGCTCAAATAATAAATAATGCACCAGTTTTAAATACACAAAATGCTAAACTGTCTTTAGATTTAGCAAAGGAAAATTATAATGGAAGTGCAGCTATTTTATCAGGGATTAAAGATGAAATTGAAGCAGCAAATTTAAAGTATAAAAACGATTCGATTAACTTTTTTAGACAGCAAAACCTTTGGACACAAAGTATAGGCTCTAAAGCCGATTTTGATGCAAAACAACTTAACTATCAACTGTCACAGAATACTTTGACATTACTTAAAAATAAATATTACCAAACTAAAAATCAATTAAATACAAGTGTAAAACAAGCGCAAAATAATTACCAAACGTCTTTAATTAGTACTAAGGATTTTACAGTAAAAAGTGCTGTAAATGGTAAAGTTTACGCGCTTTATAAATCCTCTGGCGAGTTGGTTAATACCATGGAACCTGTAGCCTCTATTGGAAGTGCTACAACTTTTATTATTGAAATGTTAGTGGATGAAGTGGATATTGTAAAAATTGTAAAAAATCAAGAGGTATTAATTACTCTAGATGCATACACAGGAAAAGTATTAGAAGGGAAGGTGTCTAAAATATATCCTAAAAAGGACGAACGTAATCAAACATTTAAAGTCGAAGCCATTTTTGTAAATCCTCCCGAAGTGTTATATCCAGGATTATCAGGAGAAGCTAATATTATCATATCTAAAAAAGAAAACGTGTTAACTATTCCAAGAAACTACCTGATTAATAGTAACCAAGTAAAAACAGCAGATGGTTTAATTACCATCAAAACAGGTTTACAAAACATGGAATTTGTGGAGGTTATTGACGGAATTACTAAAGAAACCTACATCTATAAACCAGAATAATGGTAAACTGGACCATCATATTAAATATAGCAAAAACGCATTTGCTAACAAAATTTAAGCAAACTGCAATTGCAGCCTTAGGTGTTACTTTTGGTATTGGAGCGTATATAACTTTAGTCAGTTTTATGACAGGTTTAAATGCTATGTTAGACGATTTAATTTTAAATCAAACACCACATATTCATGTTTATAATGAGATTGAACCCTCTAAAAAACAACCTATAGAGCTTTACGATGCTTTTAAAAATAGTATTAACGTAGTACATTCTATTAAACCAAAATTAAGTCAGAAAAAAATACACAATGCCTTACCTATTATTAAATTTTTAAATGAAAACGAAGACGTAAAAGGTGCCATTCCGCAAATAAAAACGCAAATATTTTATATTTCAGGATCCATTGAAATTGCTGGTAATATTACAGGTATCCAACCTGTAGAGGAGGCACGACTATTTAACTTTAGAGATTATATTATTGAAGGCGCTCCAGAAAAACTAAAAAATACAGAAAACGGAATTTTATTGGGTTCTGGAATAGCAAAAAAAATGTCCTTACAATTAGGAGACCGAGTGCAAGTTAGTACTATAAAGGGTGACATTTTTCCTTTAAAAATTGTTGGAATCTATCAAAGTGGTGTTGCAGATATTGATGCTATCCAAAGTTTTGTAAACCTTAAAACAGTCCAACGGATTTTAGGAGAAGCCGAGAACTATATTACAGATATTAATGTCAAGCTTTTTGATATTGATAAAGCTTTATCATTATCCAAAAAAATTGAGCAACAATTTAATTTAACTGCTATTGATATTAACACAGCAAATGCTCAATTTGAAACAGGAACAACTATTAGAAACCTAATTACTTATGCTGTATCAATAACGTTATTAATAGTTGCAGGCTTTGGTATTTATAACATTTTAAATATGCTTATTTATGAGAAAATGAATGATATAGCTATTTTAAAAGCCATAGGGTTTTCTGGAAAAGATGTACAGTACATTTTTATGAGTCAAGCTATGATTATTGGTTTAGTTGGTGGTGTTTTAGGGCTATTAATAGGATTTGTTTTTACTAACATAATTAGTACAATTCCGTTTAAAACAGAAGCTTTGCCAACCGTAGATACTTATCCAATAAATTTTAATGGTTGGTTTTATATTATAGGTATTGTATTTGCTATGATATCTACCTTTTTTGCTGGTTACTTACCATCCCGAAAAGCTAAAAAAATAGATCCAGTTAAAATAATAAGAGGTCAATAATTATGAAAACAGTTCTGGAAGCCAAAAACATAAATAAATACTTTAAAAAGCCCGTGCTTTTTCATGTTTTAAAAGATATTAATTTTAAAATTAATGAAGGCGAATTTGTTTCCATAATGGGAAAATCTGGTTGCGGTAAGTCTACCTTATTATACATTTTGTCTACCATGGATTCAGACTATGAAGGTGATTTATATTTAAATGACGATTTATTAACAGGTGATAGTCCTAATAAATTATCTTATGTAAGAAATAAACATATAGGCTTTGTCTTTCAGTTTCATTATTTGCTTTCCGAATTTACAGTGCTAGAAAACGTAATGCTTCCAGCTAAAAAATTAGGAGAGAAAAGTTTTAAAGAGATTGAAAAAGATGCACTAGAAAAATTAAGAATTTTAAATATCCAACATTTAGCTTATAAACGTGCTTCTCAAGTTTCTGGTGGCGAAAAACAACGTGTAGCAATAGCTAGAGCACTTATAAATAATCCGTCTATAATTATGGGAGACGAGCCAACTGGTAATTTAGATAGTCATAATGCAGATAACGTGTTTAATATTTTTAAAAAATTAAGTGTAGAAGAAAACCTTTCTCTATTAATCGTAACACATGATACAGATTTTGCAAATCGAACAGATCGGATAATCACCATGGAAGATGGTCAAATAATTAGCTAATTATTAATACCTTAAACTGATTTTAATCATATTATTCTTGTAACTTTAAGAGTAAATTTATTGTTATTAAATAAGTTAGGTATGAAAACAAAGCAAGAGCTATTAACGCAAATCACACAATTAACATCTAATATAGAAACTAATTATCCAGAATTGTACACCTTTTTGTTGGAAGAACCAATTACGATTCCTACTGAAAAACATCCACATATTGATATTCCAGAATTACAGGACTATTTAAACACCTTAAAACAGGAGCTTAAACACCACATAGAAAACCATAAAACTAAATAAATGGCAGTTATAGATTATTATAAAACGTTGGGTATTGCCAAAACAGCTTCGGATAAGGACATAAAAAAAGCTTACAGAAAACTAGCACGTAAGTTTCATCCAGATTTAAATCCAAACGATAAAGAAGCTGAAAAAAAATTTAAGGAGATTAATGAGGCCAATGAGGTGTTAAGCAATCCGGAAAATCGTAAAAAATACGACCAATATGGAGAGCATTGGAAAAACTCTGAAGCCTACGAACAAGCAAAACAACAGCAACAACAGCAACAACGTGCATATCAAGGTCAGGCAGGAAATTCTGGAGGTTACAGCGAACAAGATTTTGAAGATATGTTTGGTAGTATGTTTGGTGGTCAAGCATCTGGAAGACAAAGAAACACTAGATTTAGAGGTCAAGATTTTAATGCAGAGCTTCATTTGGATTTAAAAGATGTTTATACAGATCATAAACGCACACTTACTGTTAATAATAAAAACATCAGAATCACCATTCCTGCTGGAGTAGAAAATGGACAAACCATTAAAATAAAAGGTCATGGAGGTAAAGGGGTTAATGATGGACCAAATGGTGATTTATACATTCAGTTTTCTATTCAAAATCATTCCAAATTCAAAAGAGATAAAGACAACCTTTATGCGACTGTAGATTTAGACTTATACACTGCTATGTTAGGTGGAGATTTAATGGTGGATACTTTTAATGGTAAAGTAAAATTGACGGTTAAACCAGAAACCCAAAACGGAACAAAAGTTAAGTTAAAAGGTAAAGGGTTTCCTAAGTATAAAAAAGCAGAACAGTTTGGAGATTTATATATAACTTATCAAATAAAAACACCGACAAACCTCACAGATAAAGAGAAAGATTTATTTACCCAACTTCAAAAATTAAGATAATTATGGAAGTAACAGATTTAATTTCTATAACAACTTTTTGTACGCATTACAACGTGCCTACAACGTTTATAAATGATTTAAAAGATTATGAACTAATTGAAATTGTGGTTTCAGACAATGATAATTACATTAAAACAACACAAATTAGTGAGGTTGAAAAATTGATGCGTTTACACTTTGATCTTAATATAAATTTAGAAGGTTTAGATGCAGTTTATAATTTATTACAACGTGTAGAGGAGATGCAAAATCAAATTACATCGCTTAATAATAAACTAAGATTATACGAAGATTTATAGTTAAATAATGGACAAAATAAATCAATGGTTTTTAGAGTATCCACTATTGCAAAGTATAATTAAATATATTGTAATAGTTGCTTTTGTATTGCTTTGTGTACAATTTATTAGACGCTTTTTAAAAAAAAATATTGCTAATACTTCTGTTAGATATAAATCTCAAAAAGGGATTGAGTTAATAGGTTATTTTCTGTTAGCCTTTATTACAGTTTTATACTTTACAGGAAGTATTAAAGATTTTACAGTTACGCTAGGTTTATTGTCTGCTGGATTAGCATTTACACTGCAAGAGTTAATATTAAGCATTGCGGGATCCGTGTATATTTTTGTTGTAAAAGTGTATGAACCAGGAGACCGAATAGAAATTAACGGAATCAAAGGAGACGTCATTGATGTAGATAGTATTTATACCACAATGATGGAAATTGGGCAATGGGTAGAAAGCGATAATTATACAGGCCGAATTGTAAAATTAAGTAATGCATTTGTCTTTAAAGGACCTGTTTATAACTACTCTAAAGATTTTCCATTTATTTGGGACGAGTTTAATTTGCCAATACGTTATGGTTCTGATATCGATTTAGCAAAATCCATAATTATAAAAGCAGCAACAACAACATTAGCAGAATATACAAAAGCATCTAAAGATCAATGGAAAGAAGTCGTTAATAAATATTATATAGAAGATGCAATGGTAGAGCCTACTTTAGCAACCACACTAACAGATAATTGGATTAAATTTAATTTAAGGTATATCGTAGATTATAAAAAAAGAAGAATAACAAAACACATATTAAATGATTTAATTAGGACAGAAATTGAAGCAACCAATGGTAAAGTTGTTTTAGCTTCTCAAACTATTGAGTTAATTAAAATACCTGATTTAAAAGTAGAAACAAACACTAAAAAACACTAAGCATTATGTTTAAAAATCTAGAAGAAAAAGAAATAGAATACATTTTAGAAAACAATTATATTGGACAAATAGGTTATATATATAACAATACTCCGTTTGTAATCCCAATAACCTATTTTTTTGACAAAGAAAAGCATGCAATTATATGTTACTCTGGAGATGGTCATAAAATGAATGCTATGCGTAAAAATCCAACAGTGTCAATGTTAGTTTCTGATGTAGAAAATGTTACTAATTGGAAATCTGTATTAGTACACGGTAAATTTGAACAACACTTTGGTAGTGATGCTAAAGCCTATTTGCATAAATTTTCTTTGGGAATAAAGGATATTATTTTAGAAAAAGAACATAGTAAAGCTAACTTTATAAGTGATTTTTCTAGTAAAATTTATAAGGATGATATTCCTGCTGTGTTTTTAATTAATATAGAGTCTATAACAGGAAAAAAAAGATTAGACTTTAAAGCCTAATATTATAATAGAATTTAAAAAAAGAGCTATTTATTTATAGCTCTTTTTTTTTAAAATTAAAATCTGATTAATTATTTAAATACCTATTAAATAAGCTAATTTGTAAAGCTTTTTTAGCATCGTTAAATAATTTTTTAACTTCAGTTATAGATAATTTTCTAACTACTGCAATCTCTTCAAAGGATAAATGCTCATTAGTAAATAGCTCAAAAACTTGACGCATTGCATTTGGTAAATTTCCAACAACAAAAGCTGTATGTTTTTTTGCTTCATCTTGTTTTAAATGCTTATCAATTTTATTAATAAAATCGACTTCATTCTCTTCAATAAAAATAGGTTTTAATTCGTAGTCATTATGATTGTAAGAGCTATCAGACAACTCTTCAATTAGCAATAAATCACCATCTGCATCCTTAGTATATTTTTCTTCCATAGCATCCCATTCAGGTTTAGAATAGGTATCAATATTTTTAAAAAAGAAGTCATTAAATTCTTCTTCAACTTTAATATCTTCCATTATTTGATCAACTTTTAAGTATAACCAAGCATAAAAGTCTTTTTCATGTTTAACGTCTTCAATATGATCGTAAATTTCTATAAAAAGTTGATCTATTATATCATCACCTTTATATTTTCCTTTGGAAAAATGTCCTTGACTAATGTACACATTAAGTTGTCTATTAATATAATTCCGTAAAACAGGTAATATTTTTAAAACTAAATTATTAAAGGCGTCTTTGTCACCTTCATTTTTAAATTGAAGAAGATCAGAATGTGATTGTTTAACAAATAATCTAAATTCATTTTTACTTTGATAATACTTGATATTTGTATTCATAATAATAAGTTTACTATAAAATTACTTAAAATCTATACATTAAAACATGATATTCATCACATAACATAATCTGTTAAGATTACTTTAATAACATATTGCTTACAATTAAAAAATACTAACCATACAAAAACCAAACATGTTGAATTTATTATCAATTTAATAGTATATTTATTGGCTAACAAAAATTATTTAAATGAAAAAAAGTGTTTTCTTACTTCTTATTGCAGCTGTATCAGCATTAGGAGGTTTATTATTTGGTTATGATACAGGTGTTATAAATGGCGCTCAATATTATCTTACAGAACATTTTCAATTAAGCGATGCTTTAAAAGGATGGGTTGTTGGTAGTGCACTATTAGGTTGCTTTGTTGGAGCAATAGTAGCAGGACCATTAAGTATAAAAATAGGTAGAAAATGGTCTTTAATTATTTCGGCATTATTATTTACACTATCAGCATATGGTTCTGGCTTACCAGAAATTTTTCCACAATCAGTTAGTATGCTAGTGTTTTTTAGAATTTTAGGAGGATTAGGTATAGGTGTAGCATCTATGAATGCACCAATGTATATAGCAGAAATTGCACCTTCAAATATAAGAGGTCGTATGGTTACGTATTATCAATTAGCGATAGTTATAGGCTTTTTTGTAGTGTTTTTAGCAACTTATTATATAGGAAACAATTTAACAGTAGCCGAAAACATAGAATTTGGATGGCGTCGTATGTTTTGGTCAGAGTTAATACCAAGTGGCTTATTTTTAATACTATTATTTTTTGTGCCTAAAAGTCCAAGATGGTTAGCTTTAAAAGGAAAAGATAAAGAGGCATTAATTGTATTAGAGCAAATTAATGATGCCGAAGTAGCGTCTAAAGAGATGTTACAAATTAAAAAATCTTTAAACCAAAATAACGATGGTATTAAGGTTAGTTATTTTACTAAAGCTATATTAATAATCATAGCAATAGGTACTGCTTTGTCAATGTTGCAACAATTTACAGGTATAAATGCAGTGTTATATTATGGTGCAGATATTTTTGAAAAAGCCTTAGGTTTTGGAAAAGAAGATGTTTTAGCACAACAAATATTATTAGCCTTTGTCAATTTAGTCTTTACTTTTGTAGCTATGTTTACGGTAGATAAATTTGGACGTAAACCTTTACTGTACATAGGGTCAATAGGGATGATAATTGGATTTTTGCTATTAGGAGTTACATTACAACAAGAAAGTGTTGGTATGTTATCATTAATTGGTGTTTTAGTTTTTATTGCATCTTTTGCTTTATCAATGGGACCTGTTGTTTGGGTATTATTGTCAGAGATGTTTCCAAATAAAATACGTAGCGTGGCTATGTCAGTAGCAGTAGCAGCACAATGGGCTGCAAATTATGTGGTTTCTCAATCTTTTCCAATGGTTATGGGAAGCGAGACTAATAACAGTGCTCCATGGAATGGCTCTTTACCTTATTTTATATTTATTGCTTTTATATTAATTATAGTGTACGTAACCTATAAATTTATACCAGAAACTAAAGGTAAATCTCTAGAAGAGATTGAAGGGTTTTGGGAGTAATGTCAAAACTTATAATTTTAAAAAGCCATAACAGAATAGATGTTATGGCTTTTTTTGTGTCAAAATCTAATAGCATAAATAGGATGGTTTTTATAAAGTATTAAGTCTAATATTTTCATCACATTTTTTTTCACAACTTTTAAGTATGTTGTATTAATAAGCTTATTTAAGAAAATTTTAATGTAATAATTAAATTATTAATGCTTAAATACACTAATTTAAAGACTTAATTATAATATCAAAAACAACTTATTATGGATGATCAAATGCATTTGGCAGCTCAGTATTTAGCTGCAGCTGGAATTAGTTTTCTTGAAAAGAAAGACGACGACAGTCACACAAATTTTGGATTTAGTATAACAGATAAGTGTTTATATACGCATTCACTTTCTATAAACGACGATGTCTTAGGTTTAGATTACGACAACTTCGCATTAGTATGGAAGTCTAAAAAAGGTAAAACAAGTTTTAGTTTGGATGGTGTCTCGCATAGCACTATCCTGAAGTGGCTTTCGGATATGTCTAAAAGCAATCTTAATAAGTTGTATACCTATAAGTTTCATTATACGTTGCCATATAGTATAGACGCAAGTTACACTTTTAAATTGTCTAATTTAGATCGTCTTAAAACATTGACAGCTCAACGTGTAATGGCAGAAAAAGTTATTGAAAGTATAAAAGCAGATTATAAATTGGAAGCACCTTGCAGAGTATGGCCTCATCATTTTGATACTGGTATACATGCAAAGATACCAGATACTAATTTAACCATTGGTTTAGGACTAGCAATTCCTGATAATGTATCTAAAACCCACTATTTTTATATCTCTGGATATAAAAATGATAAAATAATTAAACCTTATAATTTTTTTGAATTAACAATAGGAGAGTGGAGAACTGAAGATTTTACTGGTGCAATTTTAGAATTGTTGGACGTAAATAAAAATGATACTATATCATTTTTTAAAGAAGCTATTAAACAATTTAAATCAAAATAGGAGTAATAAATATATCAATAACCATAAGTAAATAAGGATAAAAGGTTTTTTAAAATAATATAGATCTCTGTGTAATTGATAAAATCAAAAGTTGATATAATAAAAAAGCCTTACATAAAATGTAAGGCTTTTGCGGAGAATGAGGGATTCGAACCCCCGGAGGTGTGACCCTCAACAGTTTTCAAGACTGCCGCATTCGACCACTCTGCCAATTCTCCTTGAGTGTCTCATTGGATATCCTCCAATTGCGAGTGCAAATATAGATATGATTTTAGTTATTTTCAAATAAAAAATGCATTATTTTTTAAAAAGTTGTTTATCAATATGATAACAAGTAATTAAATCTTACATTATTTAAAAATCTATAGGGTTTTATGTGTTTTGCATGATTGATAAGCTTTATTTTTGCTTAAAAAAGGATATTATGGATATAATTGAACAACTTAACTGGAGATATGCCACCAAAAGTTTTGATTCAAAAAAAATAATTGCAGAAAGTGATATTAAAATTTTAACAGAAGCGTTTAATTTAACTGCAACATCGTACGGTCTTCAACCAATAAAGTTATTAGTTATAAAAGATAAAACTTTACAAAAGCAATTATTGCCTTTATCATTTAATCAAAAACAGGTGCAAGAAGCTTCTCATTTATTTGTGTTTTGCATTGATTCAAAAATGGATACACCTTTTGTTTTAGATTATTTTAATAGAGTTAAAGAAATTAGAAACACTCCTAATGAGATTTTGGATCCATTTAAAAATTTTTTAGTTCAGGATTTTGATGCTAAAACTCAAATTGATAAAGAAACTTGGGCCACTAAACAAGCTTATTTAGCTTTAGGAAATTTAATGACGGTTTGTGCGTTATTAAATATAGATGCTTGTCCTATGGAAGGGTTTTCGACTAAAGATTATGATGCTATTTTAAAGTTAGAAAAGTTAAATTTAAAATCTGTCCTTATTATGCCAATAGGATATAGGGCTGAAGATGATTTTATGTCTAAACTTAAAAAAGTTAGAAAACCTATTGAAGAAAGTGTAATTATTTGGAAATAGAATTTCGTGGCAAGATTATTGTTATTTCAGTAAAAAGAATATTTTTGTAAAGCTTAACACACACAATATGAAAAAATTAATATTTTTATTTGCCTTATGTATCTCTTTCACTGTTTCTGCTCAAGAAGAAGACGAAGACATGTCAAACTTAAATTGGTTGACGGATTTAAACGAAGCAAAGACTGAGGCTATTTCATCTAAAAAACCAATATTAATTTATTTTACAGGTAGTGATTGGTGTGCACCTTGCAAGATGTTGAAAAAAGACTTTTTTAATACAGAAGCTTTTGAAGAAAAAGCAGAACAGTTTGTGTTAGTTATGATTGATATGCCAAGACGTACAGATATAATTTCTGAAGAACAACAAAAGAAAAACAATACTGTGGTTAGTAAATACAATACCAATGGAGGTTATCCAAATTTAGTAGCATTAAACGATCAATTAAATATTATAGGCGAATTATCTGGTTATACCTTTTTACGTGAAACAGACAGACATTTTGCTTTTATTGAATCTATTTTAGAAAACTACTAGCATAATAAATACCATCTATAGTTATTAAAGCGTCTAAATTAATTTTTAGACGTTTTTTTTATTGCTTATTTTCTGTTAGATTTGGAATATTAACAAATATTATACAGATGCCAGGATTTGAAAGCTTTGGAGCTTTAGAGAGAAAAGAAGTAGAGGATGTTTTAGATAATGGTGTTTTGATGCGCTATGGTTTTGATGCCATGAGAAATGGACATTACAAAGCACAATCTTTAGAAAACGAAATTCAACATACATTAGAAGTTAATCACGCACAATTAGTTACCAATGGTACAGCTGCTGTATCTGTTGCGTTAGCGCTAGCTGGTATTGGAGCAGGAGATGAAGTTATTATGCCTTGCTTTACGTTTGTTGCTAGTTTTGAAGCTATTATGATGTTAGGCGCAATCCCTGTTTTGGTAGATATTGACGATACCCTAACCCTTAACCCTGAAGCTGTATCTAAAGCAATTACCAGCAAGACTAAAGCTATAATGCCAGTACACATGTGCGGTAGCATGGCTAATTTAGATGCTTTGATGGCTATAGCTAAAGATCACAATCTTAAGCTAATCGAAGATGCTTGTCAAGCTATTGGAGGAACTTATAAAGGAAAATATCTTGGTACTTATGGTGACTTAGGATGTTTTAGTTTTGATTTTGTAAAAACAATAACTTGTGGAGAAGGTGGAGCAGTGGTTACTAATAATGCACAATATGCTAAAAACGCTGATTTGTTTACCGACCATGGTCACGATCATATTGGTAGTGATAGAGGAGCCGAATTACACCCATATTTAGGGTATAACTTCAGAATATCAGAACTTAATGCAGCAGTAGGATTGGCTCAAATAAGACGTTTAAAGGATTTTATCGCTATTCAGAAAAAAAACTACACAATATTAAGGGAAGCACTGGCTGTGTTTCCTGAGGTGACTTTTAGAACAGTACCAGAAGGAGGAGAAGAAAGTTACGCGTTTTTAAACTTTTTCTTACCTAATTTAGATACTGCCAGAAAAGTAGCTTCTACTTTTAAAGAAAGAGGTGTTGATGCTTGTTTTCATTATTATGATAATAATTGGCATTATATTAGAAAATGGGAGCATTTAAAAGATATTAAAACCTTGTATCCAGTATCTAACGACGTTAAAAATGGTTTAGCGTACTTACAAACTAAAACATTTGATGCTTCAGATCACTTTATTGGCAGAAACATATCTTGTTTGATAAAGCTATCTTGGACAGAACAACAAGTCCGTGAGCGTGCTCAACTTATGGTAGACGCTATAAAACAATCACTATAATCTTTAATTTATTATCACAATCCCTTAAACCAACCACTAAATGAAAAAATTCGCTATACTATTTATTTTGCTAAGCTTTTATTCGGCTTTAGCCCAAGATAATTATGATCAATTTTGGCAAGAGTTATTAAGTAATAATCGTGTTTCTGCTACTGAAACATTAAAGAATGTTAATGACAATACTATTCAAAATCTTATTGTTAATGAAATGCTTAGGGTAGAGAATGGTCAATTTAGAACCAATAAAGATTTTTTGCCTGCATTTTTAAATGATGCAGATTATCAGTATTACTTATATGCACTTTGGAATGAAAATTATTTATTTAATACGTATCTAGAAACTGGTTTTAATAGCAAAAATATAGGAGCAATTCGAAGCGTTGCCAAAAAAAATCCCACACATAGCACTATCAAAGATGCTATAATTTACCTAGAGTCTGTTTTAGCAAGAGACAGTAAAGAGTGGAAGACATATAATTCTAAAATGAACAATATACCATCATTTAGACATTGGCAGTATTGTGGTGTTTTTGAAAACTTAAATAAAAGTGGTCTTGATCGTGTATATGGTCCAGAAACAAACGCTAATAGTGATGCGCCTTTTGATGCAGAAAGTAATGGTTTTGTTAATTGGTACACAGCAAAAAACCAAGAAGAGGCTTATCAGTTTTTTACAAATCACGAAGAATATGGCTCTGGTGTTAATTATGCGCAAACATTTGTTACTGCATCACAAGACGAAACAGTAATTTTACGTATAGGAAGCGGATCTGCTTTTAAATTATGGTTAAATGATGTAGTTATTTTTGAAAACAAACAAGACGTCGTTACAGACCTAGATGCATATCAAGTCAAAGTAACGTTTCCTAAAGGTAATAATAGGTTGTTAATAAAAACTGCAGAGAGTGATTATGGTAGCTACTTTATAGTTAGTCCATTAAATTTAGATGGCTCACATAATACTAATCTAAAAGATACTGCAAGCTATGCTGATTATAATAAAAGTACTATAAGTCAACTAAATGCAAAACCAATTACTAATAGTTTTGAAGCTTATTTTTTAAACAAACTTGATCAAAACCCAAATAACTTTTTTAATGCCTATTGTTTAGTAAAAACATATTTAAGAAACTCTAAATATGAAGAAGCTAAAAAAGTAATACAACCATTTTTAGAGCAATATCCAAAAAGTAGTTTGTTAAGAAAATTAATGATTTCTGTGTATTCTTTAGAAGAAGATTATACTAGCATACAAGAAATTAATAAAAATATGGAACTGGATGACGACTCCTATTATCTACCAGTTTTATTAAAAGTTATGTTATTTGACGAGTTGACTAGAATGAGTCTTACTGAGTTAGAAGAATACCTTGAGAAACTTAAAAAAACTATTGATTTAGAAATCATGCACGAAACTGCAGATTTTATCTACAATGCACGTCAGGAAAATAAAGCTAAAGTCAAAAAAAACCTAGATAAGTTAATGAAGATGGCAGATGGTAATACTAAGTTAGTATTACGTTATGCACCTTTATATGCGTCATTGTTTGAAGAGGAAAATAAGACAATTAGTATATTAGAAGATTTAGAAAAAAGCACCTTTGACTTAGCTTTAGTTAGACAGCTAGTGTCTTATTACGATAGACGCAATCAAAAAGATAAAGTCATGGATATGCTGACCAATGAGATTGAATATCTAGGGACAGATAATTATTACTTAAGATCAATTATTAATAAATTACATCAATATCAAAAACATAAAGAATCTTTAAAATATATTGATCAAGGATTATCAAATTTTCCAGATTCGTTTGTTTTTCAAGAGTTAAAAGGGGATGCTTTACTTCAAATAGATAAACAAAAGGCAATTACTGCGTATCAAGCATCATTGGCTCACAATAGCAACGATAAATCCCTAAGAAAAAAATTAAAAGATTTAAATAACGAAAATAACGTTTTAAAAGATTTAGTAACAGAAGATGCTTACGGATTAATTACGGACACTAGAGGTAAGATTTTAACCAATAATTATGGTTTTAATATATTACATGATAATAGCACTGTAGAGTTGTATAGTGAAGGTGGTGGTAATTATAGATCTGTTTTTATCTACGAAATTACTTCAGACAATGGAGTAGAACGTTTTAAAGAATATGATTTAGGTTTAAGCGGAACATATAATATTAATAAATCAGAAATTGTTAAACAAGATAAAAGCATCGTGCCAGCAGATAAAAGTGGATCTAGCTTAGTATTTAACGGATTGTCAATTGGTGATGTAATTTATTTAGATTACGAATATTCGTTTTCTAAGTCTGGTCGTTTTTACAAAACGTATTCTGACCGTTTTATGTTAGGTTCTTTTCATCCTACTGCCTCTTCTTCAGTTAAAGTAATTGCGCCAAAAGATTATAAATTAAATTATAAAAGTGTTAACGGTAATACACAACCTAAAATAACAACTAAAGGCGATTCTAAATTATACGAATGGACTATTTTAAATAATCCAGGATTACCACAAGGTGAAGACTATATGCCAAGTGATAGTGATGTTGCAGAGTATGTTCACTTTAGTACAATAGATAGTTGGAACGAAATTTCTATATGGTATTCTGACCTAGTTAGAAGTGTTATGGAAGTTAACGCGACTGTACAAGATACATTTGATGCATTATTTCCGGAAGGTTACAAGCATTTATCAGAAGACCAACGTGCTAAAATTATCTACAATTATATACGTAATAATTTTACCTATAGTTATGTTAGTTTTAGACAAAGTGGATTTGTGCCACAAAAACCATCTAAAACCATCAAAACTAATTTAGGAGATTGTAAAGACTTTTCTACTTTATATGTAACGTTGGCTAAAAAAGCCGAGTTAGATGCTAATTTAGTACTTGTGTTAACCTCAGATTACGGTTATAACAGTTTAGTATTGCCAAGTACAGATTTTAATCACTGTATTGCAAAAGTTAAAATTGATGGAAAAGATCAGTTTTTAGAATTAACAGATAAGTATTTACCATATAAATCTTTACCAACATCGTTAAGAGGTGCTACAGCTTTAGAGATTCCTTTGGATAGAAATGATACTAAAACGTATGATTTATTTAAATTGAATAATTTATCAAGAGAGCAAGCGGTCTCTAAAAACATAGTTACATTAAATATCGATAATTCAAAAATTGGTATGGTAATAGACTCAGAATATAGTGGTCATATTAATTCTTATTATTCTAGTGTATTTGCAGAGCCAAATGCAGAGGTTGTTAAAAAATCTGTTTACGAAGATTATGATAATAGATTATCAGATGATTTTACATTAAATAGTGTGAATAATATAGAAAGACTTAATGATGATATGTTGATTAAATATACATCAGATATGACATTAAATAAAAAAATAAATAAAATAGGATCTACTAATGTGTTGCAATTACCAATGGTATCTAATCCTTATACCAATAGTATTGTTAGTTTAGAAAAACGTGAGCATGTAATTGATTATACATTATACGAAAACATGGATGTTTACCAAGTAGATTATATTGTTAATATCCAAGCCGATCAGTCTTTTACTGAAATTCCTGAGAATGTTAGTCTAACTTTTAAAGACCATTCCTATAGCATAACTTATAGTAAGTTAAAGGCTAATCAATTAAAGGTTGAAATCAAATCAAAGCCTTCAATGAAACGTATTCAAGCTGCTGACTATCCAGAATTTAAAACCTATGTCAAAAATGTATTAGATGCACAAGATACTTTTATAGGTTATAAGTAGTAAAATAACATCTAAAAAAAAGCTCCAATTAATAAATAATTGGAGCTTTTTTTATTGTAATAAAGTTATTAATTAATAACCTACATATTCTATAATTTCTAAACCATAACCAATCATACCAACACGTTTTGTTTGCTGAGAGTTAGATATTAATTTTAATTTATGAATATTTAAATCATGTAAAATTTGTGCTCCAATTCCAAAGTCTTTACTATCCATTGCAATAGCAGGAGCTTTAGCAACAGTGTTTGGCTTTTGCGCGCTTTTTAAAACAGTCAAGCGTTGTAGTAAATTCATAGATTCTGCTTGTTGGTTTATAAATAATATAGCTCCACGACCTTCGTCATTAATTACACGAAACATATCATCTAATTTCTCGTCTGCGTTATTGGTTAACGTGCCTAATATATCGTTATTTACTAAGGTAGAATTAACTCGTGTTAAAACGGTATCTTCACTAGTCCAATCACCTTTAGTTAAAGCGATATGTACTTGGTTATTTGTAGTTTGTTGGTAAGCTCTTAATCTAAAACTACCAAATCTAGTTTCAATCTGAAAATCTTCTTTTTTAGCAATTAAAGAATCATGATCCATTCTATAGGCAATTAGGTCCTCAATGGATACTAGTTTTAAATCAAACTTTTTAGCAACTTCAATTAGTTGAGGTAAGCGAGCCATAGTACCATCTTCGTTCATGATTTCTACAATAACTCCAGCAGGTTGTAAGCCTGCTAATCTTGCAAAATCTATAGCAGCTTCCGTATGACCTGTTCGTCTTAAAACACCACCTTCTTTTGCTACTAAAGGAAAGATATGTCCTGGTCGTGCTAAATCAAAAGGTTTAGTGTCAGGATTAGTTAATGATAGTACGGTTTTTGCTCTGTCACCTGCAGATATTCCTGTGGTTACTCCATTTCCTTTTAAATCTACAGATACTGTAAAGGCAGTTTCCATATGATCGGTATTGTTAGTAACCATCATATGTAAATCTAACTCTTCACATCTATGTTCTGTTAAGGGTGTGCAAATTAATCCTCTACCATGCGTAGCCATAAAATTGATCATTTCTGGCGTAACTAATTCTGCAGCAGCTAAAAAATCACCTTCATTTTCTCTGTCTTCATCATCGACTACGATAATAACCTTTCCTGCTTTTATATCTTGAATTGCTTCTTCTATTGTATTTAATTGAAAAGAAGTTTGTCGTTCTGTGTTTGTAGTAATCATAACATTTGTGTTGTACTGCAAAGATATTGCATATTTCTTAGTTAGTATAACTAAGTGTCTAGTTTTTGAGTTCTAAAGTAATGCGTGTAAGGGTAAAAAACAGTTCCTAAAATGGTAACTAGTGGGTTGTCTTTTACTACTATTATTTTAAGTAGTTTTTTGTATTCAAAGGTTGCTTTAATATAATTAAAAAGAAACACTAGAAATGAAATTGCACTTATCTGAATACTAGCTTGTGAGAATACAGGAAGCTTGTTGTTTTTAAACACAAAAAACAAAATAAATAATACTAACGCGATTGTAAAAAACACGTAACTTAATTTAGATAATATTTTATAATTTTTAATATCACTAGCTTCCAAGGTAATTGGAGTAGTGGTTGCTATGTCTTCTGTTGTGCTATTTGGTAAGATATTATAATCTGTTCCAATAGTAAGTTTTTGAACTCTTAATATATATATTAAAGGATAAATAACTATACCTATAATGGTTTGTATTAGAGGTTCTTTTTTATCAGAAATTAGGCTGTGTAACTTATTAAAGCTTAAAGTTGATTTTATATAATTAAATAAAAATACAAAAAATGAAATTAAACTTATCTGTATTCCAGCTAAAGCTACAACTGGTAATTTGTTGTTTTTAAATACAAAGTATAAAATAAATAGAGCAACACTAATTATGTAAAAAGTAATACTAAGTGTTGATAATGTTTTATAGCTAGCTTTTTCAGTTTCTGGTAGATAGATTGTATCAGAGCTTAATGTATCAGCTGTAATTTTAGTTTTACCAAATTTGGCATTGTACCAATTTTTAATAGGAACTGTAATATGATCGAATTCAAAAATACCTCTATCCTGAGTAGCGCGTTTAGTCAAAAATATACTTAATGGTAACATGATTAACGTTGAAAACCAAGCAGAGAGTACAGGGTTTAGTTTTCCGTTTTTAGCACTGTTTTCGGCAAATAAACCTATAAAGTGATAACTTAAAAACAAGACTATAGCAATAACCATTGGTAATCCTAAACCTCCTTTACGTATTAAGGCACCTAAAGGAGCTCCAACAAAAAATAGAATAATGCAGGCTATACCTAACGCAAATTTTTTGTGTAATTGTATACCATGTTTATAAATATTGGAGTTCTTTATTTGTAAAGCTGTGGTCTTAGATTTTAATATTTGTTGAGTACTAGATACGCTATTAACCGCATAATCTAATACTTGTATTTTACGTTTGGTATTAAATATGTCTAAAATATCTCCACCATAAATACTATCTTTTATGGATTTGATGGTCAAATTTAAAGTTGGTAAATTAGTCCTATTATATATGGTGTTGGAAAACTCACTAACCACGCCATTACGTTCTGTTTTAAGCGAGTCTATGGTGTAATTTAACTCTGATACGTTAAGCATCGTATATTTGTTTTCTACATTTTTTTCATCTAAATCAATATTATTTAATTCGGACAAGTCAATTGCCAAAACGTGTTTTTTAAACTCGGCTTTACTAAATGGTTTTTTATTTCTTTCTTCAGCTTTTCTAGGTGGTGTATCATCATAATAATATCCATCATACAAAACTAAATTAAGCACGTTTGAATCTTCTTGGCTTGCCAATTCTCCATGGTCTGCAACAATTGTGGTAAAGTTACCTGACATGCGACTGGAACCTTTTTTATGTATGGTTATACCTTTAAGAAATTTACCATTTTTACCAGACTTTTCTTCAACTTTAATATTAAAAGCATCACCAATATCGTTAAATTGACCTTCAGCAATAATCATTGCAGGTTTTACATTGGCAATGTTTCTTCTTAAATTAAAACTGTTGTATTCTGCCCACGGAATTACATTATTACTAAAAAAGAAGGTTAATACACCTAAGCCTACAATAAATAGACCTAATCCAGACATGGCACGTTGTAATGAAATCCCTGTAGACTTCATTGCAGCAAACTCATAGTTTTCAGCAAAATCACCAAAAACCATAATGGATGCTAACAAAATTGTAAGCGGTAAAATTAACGGAATAAGGGTTGGAGTGATATACATTAAAAACTTTAAGACGGTAACAATGTCTAAGTCTTTTCCTGCTAACTCTTTAATGTATAGCCATATAGCCTGTAAAACAAAAATCAGCATGAGTATTACAAACACGCTGATAAAGGTTTTAAGATATGTAGTTAATATGTACCTATCTAATATTTTCACTTAGAATTAATCCAGTTTATTGATGTAATAGTCCTTAAATTTATTTTTGTCAAAGGTAAATAAGGATTTTGATAAAGTCTCATTAGTTTTAAAAGAATTAACAGTCAAAGTTGTTTTTGTTCCGTTATTTCCAACTTCTATTAATCTATAGATGTGCTTCGTCTTAGTATCAATACCTAACAAAACATATTTAATTTCGGAATTAGAATCCATTGGTGTTAGTTTAATGTATTGGATTTTTCTACCATTAACATCTTGTACAATATCCATTTTAAAAGTAAAACCTTCCTTGTAAAACGTTAACATTTTACTAGGTGTAATCGTGCTTTCATCTTGATCACTTCCTTTAGATACAGTAACCTCTTCATCTTCTGGACTTATACTATAAATGTTTTGACCATCATAAATACGCGTAATACCTAAAATATTTAAACGGTATTTATCACCTTCCATGACAACGTCACCTTTGGTTTCTTGTTTTATGTTTTCTTCAGTATTTTCTAAAACGTATTTAAAAGCAATAGAAATATTGTTGTAACTTTTAGCTTTGTTTGAAACTTCGTTTAGCAGTTTATTTGCTTGGTCATCCTGCGCAAAAATGCTACTTGTAGCTAATAAAAATAATACTAATAATTTTTTCATTTTAAGTGTAATTTATTTTTTTTCGTTTTCTAATAGTTGATCAAGAGCTACTAAATCTACAACTAAAACCTGTCTTGCTTTACTACCTTCAAATCCACCTACAATTCCTGCTGCTTCTAATTGGTCAATTAAACGACCTGCACGATTGTAACCTAATTTTAATTTACGTTGTAGTAAAGAAGCAGACCCTTGTTGAGCTGTCACAATAATTTCGGCAGCATCTTTAAATAAAACATCTCTCTCAGATATATCTATATCAAGACTTGTGCCACTTTCTTCACCAACATACTCTGGTAATAAATAAGCATCTGGATAAGCTTTTTGATTACCAATAAAATCTACAATTTTTTCAACTTCTGGAGTGTCAACAAAAGCACATTGGATACGTATCATATCATTACCTTGTGTATATAACATGTCTCCACGTCCAATTAATTGATCTGCTCCACCTGCATCTAAAATGGTTCTAGAGTCTATTTTACTAGATACTCTAAAAGCAATACGTGCTGGGAAGTTAGCTTTAATTATACCTGTAATAACGTTTACAGAAGGACGTTGAGTTGCAATAATTAAGTGAATCCCAATTGCACGAGCTAATTGTGCTAAACGTGCAACAGGTGTTTCTACCTCTTTTCCTGCGGTCATAATTAAATCTGCAAACTCATCGACTACTAATACAATATAGGGTAGGTAAGCATGACCTTCGTTTGGATTTAATTTACGCGCTTTAAACTTGGTGTTATATTCAACAATGTTACGACACAGTGCGTTTTTAAGCATTTCGTAACGATTATCCATTTCTATACACAGCGAGTTTAACGTGTGAATTACTTTGGTATTGTCTGTTATAATAGCTTCAGCTTCATCCGGAAGTTTTGCTAAATAGTGTCGTTCTATCTTATTAAATAAGGTTAATTCTACCTTTTTTGGATCGACTAAAACAAACTTGACTTCAGCAGGATGCTTTTTGTATAATAACGATGTTAATACAGCATTTAAACCTACCGATTTACCTTGACCTGTTGCTCCAGCCATTAGTAAGTGTGGCATTTTAGCCAAGTCAATGACTAAAGTTTCATTACTAATTGTTTTACCAATTGCTATTGGTAAATGCATTTCGGTTTTCTGAAATTTTTGAGATGCAATTACAGAGCGCATGGAAACGATGGTTGCATTTTTATTAGGCACTTCAATACCAATGGTTCCTTTTCCAGGAATTGGTGCAATAATACGTATACCTAAAGCAGACAATGATAAAGCAATGTCATCTTCTAAATTTTTGATTTTTGAAATTCTGATTCCAGCTTCCGGAACAATTTCATATAACGTGACTGTTGGTCCAATGGTAGCTTTAATACTAGCAATTCCAATTTTGTAATTATTTAAAGTGTCAACAATTCGGTTTTTATTTTCTTCTAATTCTTCTTGGTTGATTGTAACGCCTTCGTTATCATACTTTTTAAGTAAGTCTAAAGGCGGAAATTGAAATTTACCCAATTCTAAAGTAGGATCAAACTGCCCAAAATCTTCTACTAACTTATTGGCAAGATTATCAGTTTCTGATATTTCTTCTGTAACAGATTCTACCTCAATTTCTACTTGAGGTTCTTCTATTTCAATCTCAGGCGTTGTTATTTCTGTTTTTATTTCTTTTGAAGAGACCTCAGGCGTACTAACTTCTTGCGTTAGTTCTATATTATTTGTGGTTTCTATTTTTGAATGGTTTGAAATTGTAGGTTCAACTTTTTTATCTACTTCAAAAGCAGACTTCATAGCTTCAGCTTCGTCTGAATACGAATTATCTACAGGAACAAAATCATCTTTAAAATCGTCCTTAATATTCTTTCTAGCATTTTTAAAGATAGCTGCTATACGTTGTGGTGTAAATTTAAAACGAATGGCTAAATAGCTAATAAAAGCAAAAGCTAATAATAATATAGTTCCAATTTTACCAATATAATCTTGGAAAAAGCTATTAATTTCAAAACCAATGGTTCCGCTTAATACATCATTTTTATGAGCAAAAAAGCCGAATAAAACTGAAAACCAAATAACAACTAAAATGCCCCAAAACCAATGTTTACGTAATTTAGATTTGTTTAAGTCAGTAAGCACGTAGACTCCTGACAAAAAGGTAAGACCAGAAAATATAAAAGCTGCTATACCAAAACCACGTTGGATAAATAGATCGCTAATCCAAGCACCTAGTTTACTTAACCAATTTTGGGTTTCTACCTCTCTAGAAGAAAATTCGGTTAAGGCACTTTGGTCAATTTTACCTGTAAATAAATAGGATAAAAAGGATATAAAAAACAAGACACCTAAAATTATTAAAAAGCTACCTAAGACTAGTTTTTGCTGACTAGTTAGGGTTAAGTCAGGTTTTTTTAAACCGACTTTCTTTTTTGTTTTAGTTTGTTTTTTTGCTTTCGCCATTTTTGGGTTTAATTTGCGTAAAAATACAAATAGTTAACGTTTATCCTAATGGATAATTGTTTAAAATAGCTTTGGGATATAAATAATCAAACCAATGATTGTAGCAGCTATGGATGCCATAAAAACAGCACCTGCAGCAATGTCTTTAATAAAACCAATTTTTTCGTGATGTTCTGGATGTATAAAATCTGCAATAGCCTCAATAGCAGTATTTACACCTTCTACACTCATGACCAAGCCTATTGCAAAGCATTGCATAATCCACTCGGTAGAGGTGATGTTTAAAACAAAACCAGTGATAGTAACAATAATAGCAATACAAAATTGTATTTGTATACTGGCTTCTGTTTTTAAAAGTAAGAGCATGCCTTTAAAGGCATACCCAACACTTTTTAAACGATTAATTATAAATGGTTCTTTTTTACTCATCTAATAATGCGTAAAGTGACGCTTTATAATTAGGCTCGTCAGCCACTTCTTGTACTTGCTCTGTATATTGTACAATTCCATTTTCATCTAAAACCACAACACATCTAGAGTGTAACCCTTCAAAAGGACCAGATGCAAATTCTAAACCATAATCTTTACCAAATTGTCCCGTTTTAAAATCAGATAACATCATAACGTTATCAATACCTTCTGCACCACAAAAACGTGCTTGAGCAAATGGTAAATCTCTAGAGATACAAAGTACTTTAGTATTATCCATCTCAGCAGCTTCTTTATTAAATGATCTTACAGAAGTTGCGCATGTACCAGTATCTACACTCGGAAAAATGTTTAATACCACTTTATGGCCTTCAAAGTCCGATAATTTTTGAATCGATAAGTCGCTAAGTGTTAAAGTAAAATCTGGAGCTTTTTCTCCGATTTTTGGTAATTGTCCTATAGTTTCAACAGGAGTGCCTCCTAATGTTATTTTAGCCATTTTTATTGATTTTTTTGTTAAGCAAGTAAAAATAAGTAATAATGAGGTGTCACAATCAATGTTAGCAAAATATTATCAAATAATTTTAAACTATTGAGTTTTATACATCCGATAAGTAAAACCTATTCTAAAATAGTAACAATCAATTTTTTTAATAGTAAATTTATAAGGTATATATCTAATTTTATCTCAAATTAAATCTAAAATAAATACTATGGAAAATAATCCTCATTCAAGTCATCAGCCAAATGGTAAAAACTTTGATATTAATGAAAGTTCAGCAAATTGCCCTTTTTTAAGTGGAACAGTTAAACACACTTCTGGTGGTGGAGTAAAAAATAGAGATTGGTGGCCAAACGAATTAAAACTAAATATTTTACGTCAAAATGCTTCAAAATCAAACCCAATGGGAGACGATTTTGATTATGCCGAAGCTTTTAAAAGTCTAGATTATGAGGCCTTAAAAGCGGAACTTACAGCTTTTATGACAAACTCTCAGGATTGGTGGCCTGCAGATTATGGACATTACGGAGGATTAATGATACGTATGGCTTGGCATAGTGCCGGAACTTACAGAGTTGGTGATGGTCGTGGAGGAGCAGGAGCTGGAAACCAACGTTTTGCACCAATTAATAGTTGGCCAGATAATGGTAACTTAGATAAAGCACGTTTATTATTATGGCCTATCAAACAAAAATATGGAAATAAAATTTCTTGGGCAGATTTAATGATTTTAGCTGGTAACTGCGCCTTAGAGTCTATGGGTTTTCCAACATTTGGTTTTGCAGGAGGTAGAGCGGATGTTTGGGAGCCTGAACAAGATATTTATTGGGGAAGTGAAACAGAATGGGGAGCAAATGAAGATAGATATAAAGAAGGCGATCTAGAAGATCCTTTAGCAGCTGTAATGATGGGTTGGATTTATGTTAACCCAGAAGGTCCAAACGGAGTTCCAGATCCAATGGGTTCAGCACATGATGTGAGAGAAACCTTTGGTAGAATGGCAATGAATGATGAAGAGACTGTAGCTTTAGTTGCTGGTGGTCACACTTTTGGTAAAGCGCATGGAGCTGCAGATCCAAATAAATATGTTGGTAAAGAACCTCATGGTGCATCAATCGAAGAAATGAGTACTGGTTGGAAAAATAGTTTTGGTACAGGTGTTTTAGACGATACTATTACTAGTGGTATTGAAGGTGCATGGACACCAAATCCAACACGTTGGGATGCAGATTATTTTGATGTATTATTAAATTACGATTGGGAATTAACTAAAAGTCCAGCTGGTGCACACCAATGGAAACCAACAGCAGAGTCCAATGCCAAACGCGCTCCAAAAGCAGGTGACGCTAACGGAAGACAAGATTTAATGATGACGACTGCAGATATTGCTTTAAAAGTTGATCCTAAATATTTAGAAATTTCTAAACGTTTTCATGCAGACCATGAAGCATTTGAAGACGCATTTGCGCGTGCTTGGTATAAATTAACACATCGTGATTTAGGACCAACGTCTAGATACTTAGGACCAGAAGTGCCTAAAGAAGAATTATTATGGCAAGATCCAATTCCAGCAGTGGATTATACATTAAGTGATGCTGATATCGCTAACTTAAAAGTTATGATTATAGATTCTGGTTTGACAGTTTCACAATTAGTAACAACCGCTTGGGCTTCAGCATCAACATTTAGAGGATCAGATAATCGTGGTGGTGCCAATGGAGCACGTATTGCTTTAGAGCCACAACGTAGCTGGGAAGTAAATAATCCAACCGAATTAAATAAAGTCCTTGATGTACTAGAAGGTATTAAAACTAAATTTGAAGGTACTGTTTCTTTAGCAGATTTAATAGTGCTTGCAGGAAATGTTGGAGTAGAAAAAGCGTTAAAAAATGCAGGATACAATCAGGAAGTAGACTTTTTACAAGGTAGAGGAGATGCTACACAAGAGCAAACAGATATCGAGCAGTTTGGGTATTTAGAGCCTTTAGCAGATGGTTTTAGAAACTACATTAAAGGAAACTTAAAAATTGCTGCCGAAGATTTACTAATTGATAAAGCTAATTTACTAACGCTTTCTGTGCCAGAATTAACTGTTTTAGTTGGTGGTTTACGTGTGTTAGGTGCTAATTACGATGGCTCTGACAATGGTGTGTTTACAGATAATGTTGGTAGCTTAACTAACGATTTTTTCAAAAACATTTTAGACTTTACATACACTTGGAAAGCAACGTCTTCAGACGATAGATTCTTTGAAGGTAGTAACCGTAATACAGGTGAAGTTAAGTTTAAAGGAACTAGAGCCGATTTAATTTTTGGTTCAAATACAGAGCTTAGAGCAATAGCAGAAGTTTATGGTGCAAATGATGGTCAAGATCGTTTTGTAAAAGACTTCGTTGCAGCTTGGACTAAAGTGATGAATTTAGATCGTTTTGACGTGAAATAAAAGACGATGATATATAATATAAAGGAATGGATTTATGTGAAATCCATTCCTTTTTTATTGATTATTAATAATTTAAATGAAGTTTTTTAAGTTGAAACCTAAGGTTTTATATTTTGAATCGCATTAAGAATATAGATTCAGACAGCTTTTAATAACAGTAAAAATGAAACAAAATGAATACAGATAAAGTTTTTGAAAGTATTAAAAATAATGATACAGCTACCTTAAAAGCACTATTAAATGAAAACCCACAATTAGCCGAAGCAAAAGACCAGCGTGGATTTACACCATTAATTCTGGCAACCTATTTTGATAACGAAGCTGCAACCAAAGTTTTAGTAGAACATAATGCGCCTATTAACGCTAAAGATGCGTCTGGAAATACTGCTTTAATTGGTGTTAGTTTTAAAGGAAATGTAGCTTTTGCGAAATATTTAATTGAAAATGGAGCAGACTTAAATGCAGTAAACAACAACGGAACAACAGCATTAACTTTTGCAACGCAATACAATAAAATAGACATTGTACGATTATTAATAGAACATAAAGCAGATGCTACTATAAAAGATAATGAAGGTAAAACTGCTTTGGATTATGCTTCAGAAAAAGGATTCATCGAGATTGTTGATCTTTTAAAGTGATACAATCCGCTTTAAGTAGACATTTCCATAGTGAATAGAACATATTGATTTAAAAAACCTAAGACGCATCTGAGGTTTTTTTATATTCTAAACGGAAATATTTTAGTTAAAAATCTTCATGCGACAATTCCATATTTAACATCGATCCAGCAAGATTACCAGAGGATACTGCATTGGTAACAGACCTAAATCTGTTAGTATTGTCAGCACAAGCATATATTCCTAGTGTTTTCGTTTTTTTGCTTCTCGTCCACTTTAATATAGTCAAGTTCTATAATTTCGCAATTTAAATCTTGTGGTATGTTAGTGTGTTGTTATAAAGGTAATATTAAATTTTACAGCATCAAAAAGAGATAAAGTTAAAGCGGTTAATTGTGTTTTAACGTGAGTTTGTGAGGCTTGTGTCTAGTTTGTAAAACAATAAAACCCCAGACAAATCTGAGGTTTTATATAAAAATCTATAGTTGTTTCTTAATTAAAAGAAGCCCATTGGCTTTTTATCATAAGAGATTAACATGTTTTTTACAACACGGTAATGATCTAATGCCATTTTATGGTTTTCACGACCAAAACCAGATTCTTTAACTCCACCAAATGGTGCGTGCGCAGGATAGGTATTGTATTGGTTTACCCAAACTCTACCTGCTTGTATAGCACGTGGTACTTGGTATAATTCGTGAGCATCTCTAGACCAAACACCAGCACCTAAACCGTAAGGTGTATCGTTTGCGATAGCAATAGCTTCTTCTGTAGTTTTAAACGTTGTTAAGGCTACAACAGGACCAAAAATTTCTTCTTGGAAGACGCGCATTTTGTTATCTCCTTTTAAAACGGTTGGCTGTACGTAGTAACCTTCGGCTAATTCACCTTCATAGTTACCAGCTTCACCACCAGCTAAAACAGCAGCACCTTCTTCAATACCAATTTTAATATAGTTTAGTATTTTTTCGTATTGCGCTTTAGATACCTGAGAACCAATCATTATTTCTGGATCTAATGGGTTTCCTGGTTTAACTAATTTTAAACGTTCTTGCATTTTTTCAACAAAGCGATCTGCAATATCTTCGTGTACTAAAATACGAGAAGGAGAGGTACAAATTTCACCTTGATTTAAAGCAAACATTAATGCACCTTCAATAGCTTTACTAAAAAACTCATCGTCTTGAGCTGCTACAGATGGGAAGAAAATGTTTGGCGATTTACCACCTAATTCCATAGTTACAGGAATAATGTTTTCGGCTGCATTATGTAATACTGTACGTCCAGTTTCTGTAGAACCTGTGAATGATAATTTAGCAATTCTGTTTGATGTTGCTAATGCTGCACCAGCTTCTTTACCAAAACCAGTTACAATATTTAATACACCTGCTGGTAAAATATCACCAATAAGTTCCATTAACATCATAACACTTGTAGGTGTTTGTTCTGCTGGTTTTACAACTGCTGTACAACCTGCTGCTAAAGCTGGAGCAATTTTCCAGGCTAGCATTAACATTGGGAAATTCCATGGGATAATCTCTCCAACTACACCAACAGCTTCGTGTAATACGATACTTACTGTATCTTTATCATGTTCTGAAATACTTCCTTCATCTGCACGAATTACACCTGCAAAATAGCGGAAATGATCAATACAATAAGGGATATCTGCTGCAAGAGACTCACGGATTGGTTTACCGTTATCAATGGTTTCTAAAGATGCTAAATACTCTAAGTTATCTTCCATAACCTGAGCAATTTTTAATAACGCGTTACTACGTTCTGTTGCCGACGTGTTACTCCAAGCAGGAAATGCCTCGTGTGCTGCATCTAAAGCAAGATCGATATCTTCTTGTGTTGATCGTGCTGCTTGTGTAAATACTTTACCATCTACAGGAGATCTGTTTTCAAAATATTGCCCTTTTACTGGGTCTACAAATTTTCCTCCAATAAAGTTTCCATATCTTTCTTTAAATTCGGGTTTTGTTACATTTGCCATAATTATAAGTTTTTTTTAATGTGAATATATGCTTTGCGACAAGCATTTTAATTATGGTACAAAGATAGAATGGAGGAGAGGCTTTGTATTTATTGATACGGTTCAATAACTTATGAAAACAGTCCAAATAGTAAGATCCAGTGTTAATTAAATCTTAATCAATTATTAAAACATTGATTTTTAGTAGTTTAAAATAAAATAGAAATATTTAAATTTCGGTTGGACTAATTCCGAATTTGTTTTTAAACGCTACACTAAAGTTAGAAAGGTTGTTATAACCAACGTCTAAATAGATATCAGACGCTTTTAAATCGCCACCTTGTAGTAACTCTTTTGCTTTTTGTAAACGCTTATCTTTTAACCATTTTCCTGGAGCTTTTTTGTATTCTGCAGTAAAATGTCTTTTAAATGTAGATAAACTCATGTTGCATAAAAAGGCAATTTCTTCTAATTTTAAATTAGAATGCACGTGATCTTCTACTATATTTTTAAAAGGCGACACTTCTTTAGATATTAATGCGTGTAAGTAATGCTCAAATTCATTACCATATTTATCTAGTAAATACAATAATATTTCGTCAAATTTAAGCGCTAATATTGCATCGCAATACGGAGAATCTTCAAAAGTTTTAGAAGACAATGAGCTTATAAAAGACGCAATATAAGCATCGTTTTCAATTACAAAATAAGGCACCTTTTCTTGGTAAGGCTTAACGTTTTTGGTGTATTTACTTAAAAAATCGGTTAGTTTTTTTTCTGAAAAAAAGAAGAGTTTACAATAGTAAATCGCTTCGGTATCAAGCAATTCTGTCCAAAGCCAATTTCCTTTTTTTAATAATAAAGACTGTTCGCTATTAACTGCTTTAGAGGTGTTAGCAAAATGGACTTGCTTTTTTCCAACTTGTAAAAAGCTAAACATATTCATGCTTAAATTTACCTTACTTTTAACAACATCGCTGGTCATTTTAAAATCGTACACAAAAATGTCTTTGCTTTTGGTAGGATTTTTAAAGTAAATTTCAGGAATGTTTTCTATTGCCATTTTGTAGTGTTTTTTTTTCGGGCTTATTTTAAACAGCTATTGACAAATTTAGCTATTTTAAACTCAATTTAAAGATTCGGTTTTTACGAGTAAAAAATGTTTCAACAGTTTTTATAATATTAGAATGAACTAAAACAAGGTTAACAAAAACCCAAGTAACCCACCACCAATAACAATAAAAGCACTATTTACTTTTTTAAATATAAAGACACAAAGTATGCTAACCATAGCAATGACTATAGTGCGCCAATCCGTTAGTGTGTCTTGTCCCATAGCTACACAAACCGCTATAATTACAGCAACAGCAGCTATATTTACAGCATCTAAAAAAGCCGAAATAACTTTAGATTGTCTCATTTTAGGCACAAACGGATTTAATATAGCAACAAATACAAAGGAAGGCATGAAAATACCAACAGTTGCAGCTATTGCTCCCCAAAAACCTCCTAATTGCCAACCAATAAAGGTCGCAGTAGATAATACTGGTCCTGGTGTAAATTGTCCAACAGCAACTGCGTCTATCAATTCTTGTCTAGTCAGTAAGCCAGTAGATACTAATTCGGCATCCAGAAAACCAAATAACACATAACCACTTCCGTATAATAAAGCACCAACTTTAAAAAAGGTCCAAAGTATTTTTAATGTGCTTGGAGTTAATGCTACTTGAAGCACCACAAGAGGTGTAAAGCTGTTTAGCTTATTTTTATTGTTTTCAAAAAAGTATAATAGTAATCCTAGAAATCCGCAGGCAAACAACGCTACAATTTCGTTTGCACCAAGTAAACATGCAATCAAAGTTAATGCGCCTAAAATACCCAATTGAACGTTTTTAAGTGCTTTTTTACCAAGTCTATACACTGCTCCTAAAATAATAGCAATTACAGCTGGTTTAATACCATAAATAAAAGGTTCTACTTTTGGGAGTTGTCCGTATTGTTGATACAGCCAAGCAAAAAGCATGGTAATGGTTACCGCAGGAAATACAAAACAAAAACCGGCTACAATTAGTCCTTTCCAACCTGCTTTTTCATGTCCACAATGCATGGTCATTTCGGTGGAGTTTGGGCCAGGAATTAAGTTAGTAGCACCAACCAAATCCAGAAAATGTTGCGGTGTCATCCATTTTCTTTTTTTAACTACTTCGTCCTCCATCATCGCAATATGCGCTGCAGGACCACCAAAAGCAATGCTTCCTAATTTGAAAAACAGTTTTGCAACTTCTTTTAGGTCTTTTTTGTTGGGCATTTTATTGTTTGACTGTATAATTTAAATTTTGTTTAGATAGTGGTTTTATAAACCATATTACTTTACAGTATTTGCTATTTATTTTATGGATTCTAAAATCTCAACAATCTTTTCGTTTTTTACAATAAGCAGTCCTAAACGCTCATGAGAAATACCATCTTTTAACTTATAATCATAAACTGGTGTGTTATTAACCAATTGCGAGTTAAAACATTTAAACTGAATACTATTTGCACCAGATAATTCCGATGCTACTTCTGTAATATGTGTTGATACAAAAAACGTACTTTTTTTAATTTTAGAAAACGAGTCAATAATTAACAAAGAGGCATCTGCTGCGTCTTTTACATTTGTACCTCTAAATAGCTCGTCAAAAATAACAAGTAAATTTTTGTTTTCTTTTAATTTAAGGGCTGTTTCTTTAACACGTTTGACTTCCGTGTAAAAATGACTTAATCCCTTATTTAAATTATCTGACAAATTTATGGTAGACACAACGCCATTATAAACAGATGTTGTCATGGCAGTAGCAGGTACCGGAAACCCTAAATGCGATATAAAAACGGACAGTCCAATGGATTTTAGAAAGGTTGATTTTCCTGCCATATTTGGGCCTGTCAAAAACACCATATTTGATTTTTTATTAATTTCAAAATCGTAAGCTTTTGCTTTTTCTAATAATGGATGAAAAAGTCCAGTAACCTGCAATTCCGGTGTTTTAGTATCAACATAAACCGGAAACGTAAGATTGTTTTTTCTGGCAGCATCAGCTACCCCAATAAAGGCATCTAATCTATACACAGCTGCTATTGCATTTTCTAACGCTTTAAAATTGCTATTTCTTAAAAAAGCATCTAGCTTATTAATATCACTAAAAGATAAGGCGACATTGGATTCAATGAATATTTTTAAAAAAGGTAATTTTATTAAATTATTTATGGTTTTGATCTCTTTTTTTAATAATTCTGGGCAGTTTTCCAGATCTATTTGTAGTGTATTGTCTAATGTTTTAAAAAGTAATAACAGCTGCTCAATACCTTTTGTAATTAAATAGTAATCGTTATTTGGTCTTACTTTATAAGTTAAGTGGTTTATTAACGCACTAAATATATTGGCACTTAAAGGTGTTGTGCCTAATTTTAAATAATAGTCAATATATTCTAACTGATTATAATTTATAGAGAGTTTAAAATCGGAATTGTAAAAAAAATGAATACTATCACGTCTATTTTTAATTTTAGAAATGTCTGACAATGGGGTATTCATTATTTCAAAAAGACAGTTTTTACCACCTTTAGTTTTTGTCATATCATAATAACTAAGGATGGAGTTATCCTCAGAATTAAAAATTTCTAAATCATTTTTTGTTTGACGGTCTAATTCAAATTTCATTAAGGAAGTTGATTTTGTATTGGCTGTAAACTTGATTCTGTGTGGATTGTTGCGTGGTTTAAGAACTACTGTAACGAATAAATAGCTGATGTTATACTCAGCAGGAATGTCCGTAAGCAGGCTTAAAACAAGCAATTAATTATACACGGTTTTAACAAATCGTTTTCATTCGTTCTTTGTTTTATTATAAATCAAAATAATTGCAATTATCTCTCCTAAATAATAGAAAATTGATTGTGTAAAATATAGCATATGGTTATTTCTTAAATAGCCATAGTATTCTTTAATTCCGAGATTTTCTACTTCAAATATGAAATAGGATTTTATTGAAGGATAAGAAATTTGAATAACTTGAACAATAAAATAAGCAGAAAAACTCCAAATAAAATATTTCAGAACGTTTTCACTAATAGTTTTATAATTTTCAAGAACCCGATTAATTATAATATTAATTAAAATCACAAAAAGTATAAGTCCAAATAATTCCGAAATCCAAAAAGTCCAAGAAGGTTTAGAATCTAATAAAATCAATAAATCTTTCGCAAGATCAGAAAAACTATAACTTAAACCTGAAATTGTTTTATAAGTAAAAATTCCAATTCCGAAAAAACCAATTAATTTATTTCTTTCAATTCCCAATGAGATTAAGTTTAGAGTTTAATGTTTGCTTACGTCTTGGCTATGGTTCGTACGGAAATTATAAGTAGTGAATTACCGATTAAGCACTTAGCCAAAACTTTTTATTTTATTTTTCATTTAAAAACCAAAGCTTAAAAGTTTTGGCGGACTTGGTTAAAAAGTCTAAACTTTGGGTTAAGCACCAAAACCCGTATAAATTATAGCTATTGTTGAGCTTTGGTTAATTTTTATTGATTCATAATTCGGTTGTTTGTTTTTTAGTCTTTTTGATTATATAATAAAAATTTTTTATGGTCTTCATTTCTATTATTCAATTCCCAGTTTTTTGCTATTTCGATAAACTCTTTACTATTATGCACAGAAGGTTCTTCATAGGCAATATAACCTTGTTCAGATTTACAAATGTTTTTTAACTTTTCAAAATAATGATCTTCAATTTCTGTATTTGGAAATTTTGTATCACAATATATTCCACATATTAAATATTTATCATCAGTAAAAAATAATTCCAAACCTTTCATTTCAGTTTTATCTGGGTTTTCCCAATAAAGTGTGTGTTTTATTTCTTTGTTTTTGCATAGAAATTTAATTGCTTCGTCAGCATTTTCAAGTATCTCTATTGGATTATCAGAATATTGAGGAACTTCATATTCATCAGCTAATTCTCGTCTATTTGGTGTGAAGTAATCCAATAATTGAATAATAAAAGCGTAATTTCTTTTTCCCGTTAGCACATAACAGTCTGCATAGTAGCCTTGAATTTCATCTTTATTTTTCAATTTTTCTTTTCAGTTTTTTAATGAAGCAAAACTTGTTTTATAAAAACTCTTATTATTCATATTACATAAATATGGAAGGATATGATGAGTTTATTTACATTAAAAGTTATAAGCTAAACGAAGTTACCAAAAACCGAATGAAAATCAACGATTATTCCAAACAAAAAACCACCAAGCTTCAGTCAAGTGGTTTTTTAATTAATATTCATAAAAAGGTATAAAAAACTAGCATATATTTTGGTGATTACTGTTCAGATTTTTTATGCTTTTTAAAGTTTTTTGATAATAATTTATTACCTAATAGACGCTTGTATCCAACTGTTTAGCACAATCTATAACCTTAGTGATGGTTTTGTTGACTTCGTTTTTTCGCCAGTGGATATATAAATCGATCTGTTGGTCTAAATCTATAAAACGCACATTATTAAATTTTGAGTATTTAAAAGAATGCGGTAAAATAGAAATACCAAGTCCTTTAGACACTAGATTTAGAATCATACCACCAAAATCGGATTCGATGCTAATTTTTGGTTCAAAACCATACTGATTAAACAAATTACGTAGTAAAGACGAAAAATAGGTGGTTTGGTGTAAACCGGAAAGTATAAAGTTTTCGTGTTGCAGTTTGTCTATATTGTTAACGGTATCTGTATTTAACCAATGGTCGAAGGGAACAGCAATGCAAATAGGCTCTGTAAATAATTTAAGCGATTGTATATTAATATGCGAAATAGAATCGCGACTAAACGCAATATCTGTTTTGTAATTTAGGAGTAGTTTTTCGTGATTTTCATCGGTAAGTTCGGCTAATTCTAATTTAAGATCTGGTAAATTGGTTTTAATAAGACCTAGAAAATTAGGCAACAAACTAAAGGTGATAGAACCAGGATAAGAGATAGACACCACACCAGCATCACCTTGATTAATTTTTTTGGCTTGTTGGTAAATATGGTCTAACTCGTTTATGGTTTTGCCCCAATGTTGTTGTAAAAACTTTCCAGCATCAGTCAGTTTTACATTTCTTTTATTTCTTTCGAATAGTGAAAAACCCAACTCGTCTTCCAATGCTTGTATTTGTCTAGTTAATGAGGATTGCGAGATAAAGACTTTTTCGGCAGTGTTCCAAAAATGAAGCTCTTCGGCTAAAACTAAAAAATATTTTATTTGCTGTGTGGTCATGACAAATGCGTTTTTTGCATTACTAAATCAAAAATATGTATTTTTTAGCACTTATCATCGTGGTTTCTTTGTAGAACATTTTTTTATAATCCGTAAACTGAAATAGTATGTTAGGCATCGAGAATTATATAACCTTTATGGTTACCGCTTTGTTTTTTATAATGACACCAGGAATTGATACTGTATTTGTGTTGAATAAGTCTATTGGTCAAGGTCGTAAATCTGGAATAGTATCAGCAATGGGTATTAATACAGGTATTTTAACGCATACGTTTTTGTCTGCAATAGGTTTAACGGTTTTAATTGCAAAATCTGCAATAGCCTTTATGGTTATTAAGTATATTGGCGCAGCTTATTTGGTTTATATTGGTGTAAAAAAGTATTTGGATACTTCTGCTTTATTTACAGAAAATAGGGTAAGTGAAGTTAAAAACAGTTCTAAAAACGACTTTTGGTCTGGGTTTTTTACAAATTCTTTAAATCCTAAAGTTGCATTATTCTTTTTGGCATTTTTTCCGCAGTTTATAACACCTTCAAAATTAGAAGATCCAGTTCCTTTTGTTTTATTGGGTGTTACGTTTGCAATAATTGGTGTGATTTGGTATGTGACGTTAACTATGTTTGCTAGTACATTTTCAACTAAAATTAAAGGGAATCCTAATTCTGGGATTTGGCTAAATCGTGTTAGTGGTTTTGTATTTGTCCTTATGGGTTTACAGATTGCTTTTGGGTAGTTGTAGTATAAAAACAAAAAGCCACTTTACATTTGTAAAGTGGTTTTGAAAAATATTACACTAAGTGTTTTTAATCGTTTTTAGCAAAATAGCCATCGTTAGAAACAGCAGTATCACTTACAGATATACTTCCTGTTTTAAACCATACTTCTGCATAGTTACCATCAGCATATTGCTTTTGTATGTCTCCACCATGTGTCTCTGCACCAGAACACCAGTTTTTATTTACTTCAGGAGATTTACCGTTAGTCTGATTGTAACATCCAAGTTTAAAGAAACAACCTTCGCCTGCATAGGCTTCTGGACGTTCTACACCATCTTGTCCAATTGGAAAAAACAACTTTTTAGTTTGCTCTGGTATGTCTGATTTAGTAGTATATTCTGATAGTAATAAGTTTTTTGTAAAGGTCTTGGTTTCATGATTAGGACTTGTAAAAGTTAAATTCATTATACCATCTTTTACTACGACTTGGTAACTAAATTCTTCTCCTAATTCTATTCCTTCTTTTGGTTCTTCAGGGAAAGTAGAGGCGTCACTACCAACAACAGAAAAGTCATTACCCCAAACAGCAGAGGAGTAGTCCCAACGTTTTGCATTGTCATCTCCTGCAGTATTAATTTCGTAATGCCAGAATACAGAACCTTTAGTATGACCAGGGTATTTTTTGTAAAATATTTTTAATGGTTCGTTTTCAAAAGCATCTGCACTATGTATTTGGCCAACTACTACGGAGTGTGATGCAGCCACAGTTGCATCTCCTGTTGCAGATACATTCATTACTTTTAATGTTGCAGATAATTTATCATTGGCAGTTTTTGGATACCATTTTTTTGTTTGTGCTAATTCGGTTCTTGTGTTATTTGATGTTCCGTGAGTATCACCACCATTTGGCGATTTAAATACAACCCAGTTGTCTTTTCCATCGTTTTGAGTGTAGAAAAAATCTTTGTTTTCAAACTCAGTTGCTATTCCGGCATTTGAACCATCACCTAAAATAAGTTTCCATTGGTCAAAAAACGGAATAACACTGCTAGCGTATACTGTTTTAGAAACTTCTGTTTGCTCTGTTTTAGTTTGGTTTTCACTATTTATTTTGTCTTTACAGCTATTAAATACTAAAATAATAGTAATTATAAAGCAGTAAGATACTTGTGATAAGTGATTTTTTATCATGGTATTGGTTGTTTAGGTTGGTAATACCTTGTAAGGTAATAAAAATTGGTTAACCAATTAATTATTAGGTATAAAAAAACCACTTTAGTATATAAAGTGGTTTTAATAATTCTTTTTCTTTCTCTTAAGCTTACTTATCAATAGAACCTAAAACACGTTTCATAAAGTTGTTTACAGCCTCTTTTTTAGGTGTACCATCTTTAATCATTTTATTAACTTCAATTGCGCCATACATATTAGAGATTAGCTCTCCAATAACGTCTAACTCTTCATCTTTTAAAGATGGTACTTCGGTTAGGGCTTCTAGAGTTTCAATAGTTTCAACGATGTAATCCTCGTCATTGTCTTCTATAAATTGAGCTAAATGTTTTATTACAGGTAATTTCATTGATAATTATTTTTTTTAATCCGATTGAAAATAGCCGAAGTATTTTACGCTTCGACTATACTCAACCTGACTTATTTGTTGTTATGCTACTTCGTCAACTAACTCTTTTAAAACGTCAAATTTGTTAGTCTGTGTTTGATTTACAAATTTTCCGCCTTTAAAGGTTGCGAATGTTGGTAAATTATCTACAGTAGCTAATGTTCTTGATTCCGGAAATTTTTCCGCGTCAGCGATAACAAACGTTATATTTTCTAACTCGCCAGCTAATTTTTTAACTTTTGGTTTCATGATACGACAGTTACCACACCATGTAGCCGAATATTGTACTACTACAGTGTCGTTGTTTGCTATAATTTCGCTTAAGTTATCTTGACTTAGTTCTTGTAACATAATAATTTAGTTTACGTGGTTTGCTAAATAAGCTGCAGTACCTTTAGCGTTAGCTTGCATTGCATCTTTACCTTCTTCCCAGTTTGCAGGACAAACTTCACCTTTTTCTTGTACGTGCGTTAAAGCATCTACTAAACGTAAGTATTCTCCAACGTTTCTACCTAATGGCATGTTGTTGATACTTTCGTGTTGTACGATACCATCTTCATCAATAATATAAGTTGCTCTGTAAGTTACGTTGTCACCTTCTACTTGTACAGTTCCAGTAGCTTCATCGTAAGTTTCGTTTTTGATATCTAAAATACCTAATATACTAGATAAGTTACGGTTGCTGTCTGCAAGGATTGGGTAGGTTACACCTTCGATACCACCATTATCTTTAGATTGGCTTAACCATGCAAAGTGTACTTCTGGAGTATCACATGATGCACCAATAACGATTGTGTTTCTTTTTGCAAACTCTTCTTGAGCAGCTTGAAATGCGTGTAATTCTGTTGGACAAACAAAAGTAAAATCTTTTGGGTACCAAAATAAAACTACTTTTTTATTGTTGTTTTTTGCTTCTTCAAGAACGTTTAATTTGAAAGTGTCTCCCATTTCGTTCATTGCGTCTACGTTTAAATCTGGAAACTGTTTTCCTACTATTGCCATTTGTTTAAATTTTTATAATTAATTACTTTGTTTTTTCAGTTTGCAAAAGTACAGCATGATATTAAAAAAACAAGCCTAATAAAATTTTTAAATCTTATTAGGCTATAAATTTTAATTATAGTTAATGTGAAAAGGTATAATTTATAATGATTTATCTTTTAACATTCTTATTTTAAGATTAAGTGCAGCAAAAAATAAGGTTGTAAAAGGACTAAGCCAATTAAAAATGGCATACACAAAATATTCTCCAACACCAACACCTAAAACACCAGATTGGTAGGCACCACAAGTATTCCATGGTATAAGTACAGAGGTTACAGTTCCAGAATCTTCCAAAGTACGACTTAAATTTTCTGGAGCAAGACCTTTATCTTCATAGGCTTTTTTAAACATTTTACCAGGTATTACTAACGCTAGATATTGGTCACTTGCAATTGCATTTAAACCTAAACAGCTAATAACAGTACTAGCAAATAATCCAAATACTGAAGTTGCTAATTTTAAAAGGGCTTTTGTTAGTCTTGATAATGCACCAATAGCATCCATAATACCTCCAAAAACCATTGCGCAACAAATTAAAAGGATGGTCCAAAGCATACCTTGCATACCACCAGCACTAAATAAGTCGTTAAGTTTATCGTTATCTGTCGTGATTTGCGTGTCTGTTAAAATAGATTTTATAATGGCAGTAAAGTTTGAGTCTGCTAATCCATTTAATACGTTTGATTGAAATATAACAGCAAAAATAGCTGCTAGTATAACTCCAGTAACTAAGGCGACTAAAGGTTTAGTTTTAAATAATATTAAAACAATGACAACCAATGGTACAATAAATAACATAGGTGTGATATTAAATGTACCATCGATACTGGTTAATAAGCCACTTATATCAGCACTTCCTGTGGTATCTATTGTCGCACTCATAATTCCAAAAGCAATTAGAGTAATTATTATAGTTGGTACAGTTGTAAAGGTCATGTACCTAATGTGTGTAAATAAATCTGTTCCAGCCATAGCAGGAGCAAGGTTTGTGGTATCACTTAAAGGTGACATTTTATCTCCAAAATAGGCTCCAGATATTACAGCACCAGCAATCATACCAGGACTAATGCCTAATGCGCTTCCAATACCTATTAATGCAATTCCAACGGTTGCAGAAGTTGTCCAAGAACTTCCTGTTGCTATGGATATAATAGCACAAATAATTACAGAAGCTGGTAAAAATATAGCAGGACTTAACACTTGTAGTCCATAATATACCATTGCAGGAATTACACCACTGACTAACCAAGTACCAGCTAAAGCGCCAACTAAAAATAAAATCATGATAGGAACAAAAACACTTTGTAGGTTTTCCCAGATTTCTTTAATCATAGGTTTAACAGAAACTTTATTAAATAATCCTACAACAGCTGCAGATGCACCACCTAAAAGCAGTATAATTTGGTTAGTATAAGTTCCAAACCACTCTTGACCTTCTACAAAAAAAATGTTGTAAGCCAACATTGCCATAAGTATCACGACAGGAATTAGAGCTTCAATAAAATTAAGTTCTTTATTTTCAACTATATTTTGATCGTTTGCTTTAAATTCTGAAATATTGTCGTCTTGCATGTTAGTTAGTTTTTTTAGTGTTGTAATGTTACGATTTTACAATAAGTTATGCAAATGGATTTATGTGCTGAAAATTAGTAAGTTAAATGTAATTGGTATCAAAATTAATTATTCTACTAACTTCTGATTAATATTTAAGTGAATTTGGAAAGGATAATTTAGCATTGAATTTGGGTTAATTTGAAGTATAGTTACAAGCTTTAATGCATGTGGTTTTTGTACTTTTTTAAATGAAAATATAAAAGCCTGAACATTGTATTTGCTCAGGCTTTTATTAAAAAAAAAAAATACTTATCAATTTATGCTGTTTCTAATTGTAAAACACCAACTTCAATCATACATGCTTTTATAATGTTAAAAGTACGCTCTATATCGTCATCCAATCCAATAGAAAATCTAATTAGACCTTCGCTTAATCCCATTTCTGCTTGTTCCTCTTGTGGTATTTCTGAAGAGGTAGAGGTTCCTGGAGCACTAAATAAGGTTTTATAAAATCCTAAACTTACTGCTAAATAACCTACGTTTTTTTCTTGCATTAATTCCATTAACGCATTGGCTTTATCTAAAGATCCTGCATCAATAGTAAGCATACCTCCAAAACCATAAGCTTCATTCATCATAGATTTAAAAACGTCATGAGATGGATGAGAAGCTAATCCTGGATATACTGTTTTAATACCTAGTCCTTCAAATTTTTCGGCTAAATAAGACGCATTTTTACTGTGTTGCTTCATTCTGATATGCAGTGTTCTCATATTTTTTAAAATCGAAGCAGAGCGTAAACTGTCCATAGAAGCACCAAGTAACATACTTGCACCATCAATGACACTTTTAAGAGAGTTTATAAACTCAGTGCTAGCACAAACAACGCCTCCCATAGTATCCGAAGATCCATTTATAAATTTGGTTAAACTATGTATTACTATATCTGCACCTAATTGTGCTGGCGAAATAGATAAGGGTGAAAACGTATTGTCTACAACTAAGGTTAAGTTGTGCTTTTTAGCCAAAGTAGCTAAACCTTTAATATCTGCAACTTCCAATAAAGGGTTACTTACAGACTCGCAATACAAAACTTTTGTGTTTTTAGTAATTGCAGCTTCAACAACATCTAATTTTGTAATATCTACAAACGACGTTTGGATGTTCATTCTTGGCGTAAAATTCTTTAAAAACGCGTAAGTACCACCATAAATCGTTCGGCTAGAAACAATATGATCACCAGCACCACATAGTTGCAAAAGGGTAGGTGTTATTGCTCCCATTCCTGATCCTGCAACATTGGCACTTTCTGTTCCTTCCATAGCAGCTAATGCTTCACCTAAATAAAGGTTTGAAGGTGTAGAGTGTCTAGAGTATAAATAGCATCCATCTGTATTACCCTCAAAAGTATCAAACATGGTTTTTGCTTTCAAAAAAGTGTAGGTAGACGAGTCTGATATTGAGGGGTTTACTCCTCCAAATTCTCCAAAATATTGTAAGTCTTGAATATTATCTGCTGGTTTAAATTTCATTTGTATTAGTTTTAGTAATGATTACATCAAATATCAATGATGTTAGATTAATAATCAATAGATATGATTAAATTTAGATTTTAAAACTAAATATTACTAATTATACAGAAAATAAATTATGTATATTTGATTTTAATTTAATTCCACTGAAAATTTTTCCATTATGACCTTTGATGCCATTGACAAAAAACTACTACAATTGTTACAAAACGATAGTAAACAGACTAATAAAGAGTTATCTAACAAGTTAAATTTATCCGTTACTGCTGTTTTTGAGCGTATTAAAAAACTTGAAAACAATGGTGTAATTAATAAATATGTCGCTTTAGTTAAAAAGGAAAAGGTGGAAAAAAGTTTTGTAGCCTTTTGTCACATAAAACTATCGCAACACATCCAAGAATATGTAGTACAGTTTGAAAAGGAGGTAACCAACTTAACAGAGGTTTTAGAATGTCATCATATTAGTGGTGATTATGACTACTTATTAAAAGTTATGGTTAAAGATATGGAAGCGTTTAGGGAGTTTATGGTAGAAAAACTTACCAATATAAACCACATTGGAAGTACACATAGTATGTTTGTTATCAGTGAAGTAAAAAGTACTACTGCCATACCAATTTAATTTTTTTTTATAACTTGTTTAAAAATTAATCGCTATTAATAATTTTTAAATGAAGTATTCACAAATCAAGGAACTATATAAAAATATATTTAAATCCTATGAAAAACCGTCACTAGAAACACATATTAAAAAAATGATGGAATTGGATAGTTACTTACCCTATAGTTCCACCTTTTTTTGCGTAACCAATACACAGGATTTAAAATTTGAGTATATCAGTAAAAATCTTAGTTCCTGCTTAGGCATAGATCCTAACGTGTTAAAAACACAAGGGATGAGGTGTTTTTGGAGTCGAATTCATCCAGAGGATATAGAGGTTTGGTTAAGTGCCATGAATCAATTAATGGAGTTTACCTTGACTGAAATTAAACCGACAGACAGAAGTAAGACTAATTACACTTGGAATTACAGGTTTAAAAACGGAAACGATACCTATGTTAACATTGTGCAAAACACCACACCTTTGTCTTTTGATTTAGATATGAAGCCTATAATAGGATTGGCACATTATACGGTTTTGGATCCAAAAATTAAAATGCATATCACAGCAACTGCTAAATTACTAAACGCTAATAATGAGTATGAAACTATATATTTTAATAATTTTTCTCAGAAATTATTAAAAGAGTCTATTAGTAATAGAGAGCGTGATGTTATTAGATTATTAGTGTTAAACTTAACAAGCAAGGAGATTTCAGAAAAATTAAATATCAGCTCGCATACCGTAGACACGCACAGACGTAATATTCTAAAAAAATTAAAAATTTCTTCCACTGGCGAGTTAGTTGGTATGCTAAAATTTAATAAAAATCTAATTTAAAATTAAATTTACTCAATTTAAGTATTGTGTTAATTATCAGTATTGTGCAATTTTACAGTGCTATTAATCTTAAGGGAAACCTTCATAACAAGTCTGTAACTAGTCAAATAATAATTTGATTTTTATGGACTTTTATGTTTTTATGGCTTACTGTTAAGCGTATAATAAAATTAGGTGTTTCTACTTCATTATTACAGACACAAATCGTACTTTTGTTTAATATTATAACAATTATTAATTTCCGCGAAAGCGAAAAAACAAAATATATGAGTCAATACGACGTAGCAATTATCGGTTCAGGTCCTGGTGGATATGTAGCAGCAATACGTTGCGCACAATTAGGAATGAAAACTGCAATTATTGAAAAATATTCTACTTTAGGTGGAACATGTTTAAATGTAGGATGTATACCAAGTAAAGCACTATTAGCCTCTTCGCATCATTATGAAGAAGCAACCAAACACTTTGAAGATCATGGGATCGAAATTCCGGGAGATATTAAAGTGAATTTAGAAAAAATGATTGGTCGTAAGCAAGCAGTTGTAGATCAAACTACTGGTGGTGTTGACTTTTTAATGAAGAAAAACAACATCGACGTTTTTACAGGAGTTGGTAGTTTTAAAGATGCTACACACATTGTTATCGAAGGTGAAGAAACAACTACAATCGAAGCAAAAAATACGATTATAGCTACAGGTAGTAAACCATCTACTTTACCATTTATTACTTTAGATAAAGAGCGTATTATTACTTCTACTGAAGCATTAAAACTTAAAGAAATCCCTAAGCACATGATTGTGATTGGTGGTGGTGTTATTGGTTTAGAGTTAGGTCAAGTTTACAGACGTTTAGGTGCAGAGGTTACTGTTATAGAGTATATGGACAGAATTATTCCAGGAATGGATGGAGCTTTGTCTAAAGAGTTGAATAAAGTCTTTAAAAAGGCTAAGTTTAACATGATGTTATCTCACAAAGTACAGTCAGTAGAGCGTGTTGGAGATGAAGTAATTGTTAAAGCAGAAAACAAAAAAGGAGAAGTTGTTGAGTTTAAAGGAGACTATTGTTTAGTGTCTGTTGGACGTAAGCCTTTTACTGATGGTTTAAATGCAGAAGCTGCTGGAGTTAAATTAACAGACAGAGGTCAAGTAGAAGTTAACGACCATTTACAAACTAATGTATCTAATATTTACGCTATTGGAGATGTTGTAAAAGGTGCAATGTTGGCGCATAAAGCTGAAGAAGAAGGTGTTTTTGTTGCTGAAACTTTAGCAGGTCAAAAACCACATATAGATTATAACTTAATTCCTGGTGTTGTTTACACATGGCCAGAAGTTGCTGCTGTTGGTAAAACAGAAGAAGAGTTAAAAGAATCTGGAGTAGATTATAAAGTAGGTCAATTTCCGTTTAGAGCGTTAGGTCGTGCTAGAGCAGGAGGAGACTTAGATGGATTTGTAAAAATCCTTGCAGATAAAAAGACAGACGAAGTATTAGGTGTACACATGATTGGTGCACGTTGTGCAGATCTAATTGCAGAAGCAGTAGTTGCTATGGAATTTAGAGCATCTGCCGAAGATATTTCGCGTATGTCACATGCACATCCAACATTTGCAGAAGCGGTAAAAGAAGCTGCTTTAGCTGCAACTGATGATCGTGCTTTGCATGTTTAAAAATTAAATTAATATTCCGCTTTCGCGGAAACGAAAAAAAAGCGAGCCAATTTGGTTCGCTTTTTTTTGTTAAAACTGTAACATATAATACTATACAGTCTCTTTATTAAGTAACTAATTAATTAATGCTTAACCAATAACTATTAATCATGAAAATCAGCAAAACTAAAAGTCTTATTTATTTCCTATTATTAGTACTAATAAGTTCCTGTAAAATTAAAACCGTTATAAAAGTAGACAACGTAAAGCCTCAGGAGATTGTAAATAAAACGTTGTATAATACAATTTTAGAGCAAGATCGGATTTATTTTGAAGCTTATAATACATGTGATTTAATCTTACAAAATAAAATGATTCCTGAAAATTTAGAATTTTATCACGATAATGGTGGCTTAATGACTTCTAAATCAGATTATATGGAAGGCTTAAAAAATAATATTTGCGGTAAAGTAACTAGACAATTGGTAATGGGAAGTGTTGAGGTATATCCAATTAATAATTTTGGAGCAGTGCAAATAGGTATGCATACATTTTATAATAATCAAGAACCTAATGCCATATCCAAGCCTAGCAAGTTTATAGTGATATGGAAAAAAGAAGCAAATATATGGCAAATGAGTCGTGTGGTTAGTTTACATTAAAATTTATATAATACCGTTACATTAAATTACAGTATTTAAAGCAGGAGTAATAAATGTCTTTACCAAGACATGTTTACATAAAATTGACGCATATTTAATACGGAAGATTTTAATTTTTAACATAATTTTCTATCTTGTTGGTTAAATGTTAAAATTTATAAAATGAATAGTATTCTTAAAATCAAATTGTTAGTAGTCTTTTTTTTAGTTTTTATCAATTCAATTTTTAGTCAAGACTATTCAGAATTGGCAGATCAATATTTCAATAATCATAATCCAGAAAATGTTGCTTTTATAAAAAAAGTAATAGAAGACAACAATGCAGTACAATTGGTAATTGATTGGCAAGACTTGGAGGTGGAGCATGAATTAGATTTAATGGAAACTGAAAGTAAAATGAATCATTTAAATGTAAGCTTTAAGATCAATAACAAAAATCCAGATGATACTGCTATATGCAAAGCTTTTGAAGCTAATCACAATAAAAGAAAAGAATTAGATAGGAGGTTGTCCACTTTAAAAGCGATGGTGACACTAAGTGAAACGACATATAATTTATGTAAAAATAACATCTATAATAAATCCAATTGTAACAAAGAGTATAATAATTATTCTAACAATGTAAAACTTTATAATAATGCAATTAACGAGGGAATACGTAGTAAAAATGAATATTTAAATTCACGTACTAGATGTATAGAAGTTAAAGAAAATTACAAGAATGAAAGAAGTAATACCAATAGAGTTATTGATCGTGTAAGGGACGAGTTGGAAAGTAGAAGTTTAAAGAGAGAAGAGTCTATAAAAAACATATCAGAACAGATAAGAGATTTGATTTTGAAAACGCCAAAAAAAACAGTGACATATTTTGATGATGGCACAATACAGCAAGAGGGTAGCATAGATTTAAGAACTAATAATTTTGTTGGAGAAGTGAAAAAATATCATCCTAACGGAAAATTATTTGTAACCACTAATTTTAAGGATGGTGAGCAGCATGGTCGGTTTACGCAATATTTTGAAAATGGAGGTGTAGAGTACAAAATCAATTATGAGAATGGAGAAGAAACTGGATCAACAACTTATGATCAACAAGGAAATATTGTTAGTCAAGATAATATGGATTAGGTTATAAGATTTTTAGAAATAAAAAAAGCGAGCTATTTAGCTCGCTTTTTTTATTTCTTATTACGTTTATTGTAATTTTTATCACCTCTAGTTTTTGGCTTTTTATACTTGGCAGCAATTTTAAATTTATAACTACCACCTAAATTTTCTTTACTATTTTTTTCTGATTTTTCATGAAAAGCAGGTCCAGGTGCATCAATGTCTTTACGTTTGGTTGGATTGTTACGTTCTTTAATTACAGTGCGTTCTTCTTCAATCAACTCTGTAGAGATTTCAACTTCCTCTGGAATTTGCAATTCCGGAATGTCCATTTGCATTAGACTTTCAATTTTTTCAAGACTGTCCTGTTCTTTTTCGGTACTAAAAACAACTGCTTGTCCTTCGCGTTCCGCACGACCTGTTCTACCAATTCTGTGCATGTAGTTTTCTGGATAGTCTGGTGTATCAAAGTTAAAAACGTGTGTTACGTTATCAATATCTAATCCACGTGCCATTACATCAGTAGCAACTAAAACACGATTTATACCTTCTCTAAATTGCTCGATACTACGTAGTCTGTAGTTTTGCGTTTTGTTAGAGTGGATGACACATAACTCTTCTTTAAAAAACTCGTCTAAAGCTTCAAAAAGTCTATCTGCCATACGTTTGTTGGATACAAAAACTAATACTTTATTATACGTTTCAGCGTCTTGTAATAAGTGTACTAATAAATTAAGTTTAGTGTAATAATTAGGGACACTATATTTTGTTTGTGCTATGTTTTCTAAAGGTGTACCAGAAATAGCAATAGATACTTTTTGTGGTGCAGTAAAAAAGTCAGTAATTAATTCGTCAACATCTTCTGTCATTGTAGCAGAAAACATAATATTTTGTCTACGTTCTGGAAGGATATCAAAAATATTAATTAATTGATGTCTAAACCCTAAGTCTAGCATAACATCTACTTCGTCAATAACTAAGCGCTCTAAAGATTTAAGTTGTAGTACTCGACTAACTGCTAAATCATACAATCGTCCAGGCGTTGCAACAATAATATCTTGACCTTGTGCAACTGCTTGTTTTTGTGTGTTAATGTTTGTGCCTCCATAAACACCAAGAACACGCGTGTTTATGTATTTTGCTAATTTTTCAATCTCATCAACAACTTGCACTACTAATTCTCTAGTAGGTACTAAAATTAAAACACGAGGATTATCTTGCTTAGAAAATTTTAGGTTTTTAAGTATTGGTAACATATAGGCAAAAGTTTTACCAGTACCAGTTTGTGCAATACCGACCATATCTTTACCACTTGCAACTACATTAAAAGCTTCTGCTTGTATTGGAGTTGGTTGTGTAAACCCTAGGTCGTCAATTGCGTTATATAAAGGGGTGTTTAAATTTAAATCTCTAAAGCTCAAAACGTGTTATTTTAGCCTACAAAATTACCACTATTATTTTGTTTACCCTAAATGATGCTCATGTATTTGTATACTGTAGCTTGCATTAAAGGTTTCATCTTGTGGTAATTTGATAATCCCTTCTTTTTCGGTTAGTTTTTGTGTTGTGTTTTCAGCGTCAGCAATACCTAACCAAGGTTCTACACAAACATAAGGTGCGTTTGGTTTAGCCCAAATACCCAAATAATTAAAGTCTTTGTAGGTGATATTTAATATCTCGCCATGAGTTTTACTCACTAAAGCCACTTTTCTGGATTGTAAATCCTTAAAAATAAGCGCATCTTCATTAAATAAATCTGGTCTTAAATTAATACTGTTTTTAGTATTAAAAGCAGGTTTAGTTTGATTGGTTACTAAACCATTATCTATATTTAATAAATAGGTTTGTGCTGTTTCTTCGTGTTCAAAAACCAAACTATAATCCGTATAATTTTCATTTTTATAAATAGGACATTTAAAAGCAGGATGTCCACCAATACTAAAATTGATTGCTTTATTATCTAAGTTTTTAACCGTGTGTTTAATATTTAAAGTGTTATTGTCTAAAGTGTAAGTGATTAAAAACTCAAACTTAAAAGGAAACTGTTTTAATAAGTCTTCATTATAAATTAAACTAAAAGTTAAACTATTTTTGCTTTGATCAATTAGTTTTATATCGTCATTATGCCTAACAAAACCGTGCTTTGGCATGTTGTAGGTTTTACCTTCAAAAGTGTATTGGTCATTTTTTAAAGCTCCAATTATTGGAAACAAATTGGGTGCGTAGCTTCCCCAAATGTCAGGATCTGCATGCCACATAAATTGATTGTCGTTTTTAACGGAAGCAATTTCGCATAATTCTGCGCCTTTCGGTTTAACCGAAATTTTTAATACCTCATTTGATAGTTGAAACATCTGTCTTATATTTAATCTCATGACTAAAATACTCGTTTTTTTAACATTTCTGTTTAACTTTACGCAACATTTTTTAAAGTGAGAACAACGACAAAACATAAACTAACTAATCCTGAGGACTTCAAGCAAAATTTATTGTCTTGGAGTCAGCAATTTGACGATGTTGTTTGGCTGGATTCTAACCAGTATAAGCAACAATACTCTAGCTATGATGCTGTTTTAGCTGTCGATGCCTTTACAGGATTTCAAACGGATTATAAAGATGCTTTTGAGCAGTTTAAAGAATACCAAACATTAGCTAATGACTGGGTTTTTGGTTATTTATCTTACGATTTAAAAAATGATGTAGAGCCTTTAAAATCTGCTAATTATGATGGTTTAGCATTTCCTGATTTATATTTTTTTCAACCTAAAAAAATCTTTTTAATTAAAGGTGACACTGTGGAACTGCAGTATTTAAAAATGGTTGATGATGAAGTGGAAACCGATTTAAATACAATAAATTGTTACAAGGACGATAAAATTAACAATTTACCTATCGAAAACGACCCTATTAAAATAAAACTTAGAATACATAAAGACGCGTATTTTGATAAGATTAAAACCATGTTAAGTCACATACACAGAGGTGATATTTACGAAGCTAATTTTTGTCAAGAGTTTTATGCAGAGGACACCGTTATAAATCCGTTAGAGATTTATAATAAACTTAACGCCATATCAAAACCACCATTTGCGACGTTTTTAAAGCTTAATGATAAATATTTATTGTCTGCGTCTCCAGAGCGTTACATTAAAAAAGAAGGCACTAAAATTATATCCCAACCTATTAAAGGGACCGCAAAACGTGAGGCTGATTTTATATTAGATTCTATTTTAAAAAACAATTTAGTATCGGATCAAAAGGAACGTAGCGAAAACGTAATGATTGTAGATTTGGTGCGTAATGATTTATCGCAAACCGCAACAAAAGGGAGCGTAAAAGTTGAAGAATTATGTAAGATTTATACCTTTGATCAAGTACATCAAATGATATCTACAGTAACCTCTCAGGTAGATAAAAAGACACATCCAATAGATATTATTAAAAGTACGTTTCCTATGGGAAGTATGACTGGAGCACCAAAAATTTCGGCAATGAAAATTATTGAAACTTTAGAAGAAACCAAACGCGGTTTATACTCTGGTGCAGTCGGCTATATTTCGCCAACAGGCGACTTTGACTTTAATGTCGTAATCCGTAGTATTTTATATAATGCTAGTAATAAGTACGTGTCATACTCGGTTGGAGGTGCCATTACCGCAAAATCAGATCCTTTAAACGAATATGAAGAATGTTTGCTTAAAGCTAAAGCGATGAGGACGGTTTTAGAAGGGTGAAGCTGATATTAGGGAAAAGGCATTAGGGAAAAAAAGGCAAATGTTTTAAGTATTACAGAAACATCATAAAAACGTAAATTTGTAAAATGAAGAGTTATAGAGATTTGATAGTATGGCAAAAATCAGTAGATATGGTAACTCATGTTTATCGCTTAGTGAATCTATTTCCTGAGGATGAAAAGTATGGATTAACTTCGCAAATAAAAAGAAGCGCTATCTCTGTTTCATCTAATATAGCAGAAGGTTATGGTCGTAATTACACCAAGGAATATATTCGGTTTTTAAATATTTCTAGAGGATCATTGTACGAAATGCAGACACAGTTTCAAATTGCAATTAATTTGGATTTTTTAAAAAGCAACGATTTAAATGATGTTGATGACCTGTCTTTACAAATAGAAAAAATGCTTAACGCTTTAATCAAAAAGTTGGCAGTATAATTTATGCCTTTTTACTTATGCCTTATAACTTAAAAGAACACTTCCAAAATCATATAAACAACACGCTTCCTTTTCTTAGAATCAGCAAACTATTGCTTGCTATTTCAGGAGGTTTGGATAGTGTTATTTTAACGCATTTGTGTAAAAAATCTGGTTTAGATATTACATTGGCACATTGTAATTTTAATTTAAGAGGTATTGAAAGTGATGGTGACGAGAAATTTGTAACAGATTTAGCCGATAGCTTGGAATTAGAGGTGTTTACTGAAAGTTTTGATACTAAGGCTTACGCCGAAAGTAATAAGGAATCTATCCAGATGGCAGCAAGAACTTTGCGTTATGATTGGTTTCAGGATTTAGCTGAAAATCTAGATTTTGACTATATTTTAACTGCGCATCATGCAGATGATAATTTAGAAACTTTTTTAATTAACCTGACTCGAGGAACAGGTTTAGAAGGTTTAAAAGGTATTCCGGAAATAAATGAAAACATAGTTAGACCATTGTTGCCATTTTCTAGAGAAACTATCGAAGATTTTGCGTTGTCAAACCAAATACTTTGGAGAGAAGATAGTAGCAATGCATCTACAAAATACTTGCGTAATAAGTTAAGACATGATGTTATTCCCGTTTTAAAAGAACTAAATAATAATGTTTTAACCAATTTTAAAAACACATTAAATAATCTTAATGATACAGCTGATATTGTTGAAGAAAGTGTGCAAGCGGTTTTAATACGAGCAATTATCGATATTGATGATGCCCAAATAAGTTATAAAATATCAGAGTTTATTAAAGTCAACAATCCTAAAGCTTATTTATATGAAGTTTTTAAAGATTATGGATTTACGCAATGGACAGATATTGTTAATTTGTTGACAGCACAAAGTGGGAGGCAAGTGTTTTCTGCAACGCATCAATTACTTAAAAATAGAGAGACTTTAATTTTAAGTGAATTAAAAAATGAGGATAGTTTGCATCAAAATGAAGCGTCTGTTATAATCAACAATTTTGAAAATGAAGTAAATGTTTTGTCAGGTGCTTTAACTTTTGAAACAGTAGCAAATATTGAAAAATCTGACAGCGCTACGATATATATTGATAAAGAAACGTTAAAATTGCCTTTAACTGTAAGACATTGGCAAGAAGGAGACTATTTTTACCCTTTAGGCATGCAAGGTAAAAAGAAGTTAAGCAAATATTTTAAAGACCAAAAGTTATCGTTAATAGATAAAGAGAAGGTCTTATTATTGTGCAGCCAAGATAAAATTGTTTGGGTTATTAATCATCGTGCAGACGATAGATTTAAGGTAACCAATCAAACTAAATCAATACTAAAAATTAAATTATCATAATGAAGCATATAACCGCTTTTATACTATTTTTTATCACTATTTTAAGTGTTAATGCACAGGTTTTAAAACCAGTAAAATGGAGTAACGAAGTTCAGAAAATATCCGATCAAGAGTATGTTTTAGTGTATACAGCAAGCATTAAGGAGCATTGGCATTTATATTCTCAACATTTAGATGAAGGTGGTGCGTTACCAACCGAGTTTGTTTACGATTCTGTAAATAAAACCAATAATTATGAATTGATTGGAAAAGCGTTTGAAAGCGAATCTATAACGCAATTTGATAAGGTGTTCCAAATGGATTTAACCTTTTTTGATGACGAAGCAACTTTTGCTCAAAAAATCAAATTATTAAATCCAGAGCAAAAAACAATTAAAAGTGAGGTTGCTTATCAAGCATGCGATGACTCAAAATGCATTTATGAGTTTGAAGAAGTTGTTTTTAATATTGCTCAAGCCAAGCCAATATCAGAAACAGTTAACGCATTAATATCCACTGAAAACATTTTTAATCCAACATCTAAAATATTTGATCCTGTAAGTTGGAAAACGGGAGTCAAAAAACTAAATGACACGCAATATGAATTAACATATACTGCTGTTTTAGATTCAAAATGGCATATTTATTCTCAGGATAATAAAGAGCCAATGGGTCCAATACCTACTGAGATTACATTTAAAAATGATAATAAAGATTTTAAACTAATAGGCGATTTAAAAGAATCTGAAACGGTTGAAAAGTTTGAAAACGCTTTTCAAATGAATGTAAAATACTTTGAAAAACAAGCAGTTTTTACTCAAGTAATTGAAGTGTTAAATCCAACGTTAAACACTATTCAAGCCGAAGCGTATTATCAAGCTTGCGATGACGAGAAATGTTTGGCTCCAGCTTTTATAGATTTAGATATTAATTTAAATGGTTTAGCCACAGAGAACACCAAAGCAACTAATAATATTGATGAAGAAGGTAATGACAATAAAGGATTATGGAGTATCTTTTTTATAGCGTTCTTATCAGGATTTGCAGCGTTGTTAACACCTTGCGTGTTTCCTATGATACCAATGACAGTTAGTTTTTTTACAAAGCAAAGTAAAAGCAAGGCGTCAGGTATTAAAAATGCAATAATCTACGGGTTATGTATTATAGCTATCTATTTACTTTTAGGTACAGCGGTTACAGCTATTTTTGGTGCAGATGCATTAAATGCATTAGCGACTAATGTTTGGTTTAACCTTATCTTTTTTGGATTATTAGTTGTATTTGCGTTTTCGTTTTTAGGTGCATTTGAGATTATGCTGCCAAATTCTTGGGCAAATAAAGTAGACTCGCAAGCTAACAGAGGAGGTTTTATTGGTATCTTTTTTATGGCATTAGCTTTAGCAATCGTTTCTTTTTCATGCACAGGACCAATTGTTGGAACATTATTGGTGGAAGCAGCCTCTAAAGGTGGTATTGCACCAATTATAGGTATGCTTGGCTTTTCTTCCGCTATAGCGTTACCATTTGCACTATTTGCTGCGTTTCCAGGATGGTTAAACTCGTTACCTAAATCAGGAGGTTGGTTAAATACTGTTAAAGTCGTATTAGGATTTTTAGAGTTAGCATTAGCATTCAAATTTTTATCACAAGCAGACTTAGTATTGCAATTACATTTGCTAGAGCGTGAAGTATTTATAGCTATTTGGATTGCTATTTTTGGGACTTTAGCCTTGTACCTTTTCGGAAAAATACAATTACCACATGATTCGCCTTTACCACATATTTCAGTTGGTAGATTAAGTCTTGGATTGATTGTTTTAACGTTTACTATTTATATGATTCCTGGACTTTGGGGAGCACCTTTAAACCTAATTAGTGCTTTTCCACCACCATTAGATTACAGCGAGTCGCCTTACGGAGTAGGTAACTCAAAAGGAGGAAGCAGTGCTAGTAACTCTCACGATGATTTACCAGAAGGTGCACATTTATTAGCGCCACATGACATATTAGCATTTAATGATTATGATTTAGGTTTAGCTTATGCTAAAAAAGTGAATAAGCCAGTTATGTTAGATTTTACAGGTTGGGCTTGTGTTAACTGTAGAAAAATGGAACAAAACGTTTGGCCAAAAGGGAATATTTTAAATATCTTAAAAAATGACGTGGTTTTAATCTCATTATACGTAGATGATAAAAGAGAATTAGAAGCAGATGAAATTGTAGACTCTAAATTAAGACCAGGTAAAAAACTTAAGTATATTGGTCAAAAGTGGAGCGAATTTCAAACCATTAAATACAAATCTAATACACAACCATATTATGTTTTGATGGGTCACAATGAAGAGAATTTAAATACTCCAGTTGCTTATACTCCAGATTCCGACACCTATTACAATTGGTTACAAGAAGGAATTAATAATTTTTAATTGAATAAAACTATCCTGCAATTGCAGGATTTTTTTTACTGTTATATAGTACAACATGAAAACAATACAAGGACAAATAGTAGACATACAACACAAACGTATTTTTAGTGGAGAAATCACTGTGGATTCAGGTAAAATACAGTCTATCACAGAAAAAGAGCACGATGTAAAACATTATATTTTACCAGGTTTTGTAGACGCTCACATTCATATTGAAAGCTCAATGTTAGTACCATCAGAGTTTGCAAAAATAGCAGTTAAACACGGTACGGTATCTACAGTTAGTGATCCGCATGAAATTGCGAATGTATTAGGTGTAGCAGGAGTGGAGTTTATGATTAAAAACGGTAAGAAAACACCGTTTAAATTTAATTTTGGAGCACCAAGTTGTGTGCCAGCAACTACTTTTGAGTCGGCAGGAGCAGTTATAGATTCTGACGACATTAAAACCCTTATGGCTAATCCAGATATTAAGTATCTAGCCGAGATGATGAATTATCCAGGTGTGTTGTTTGATGATGAAGAAGTGCTAAAAAAAATAGCTTGGGCAAAACACTATAATAAACCCGTAGATGGTCACGCACCTGGTTTAAGAGGTGATGACGTTACTAAATATATCAATGCAGGAATTAGCACAGATCACGAATGTTTTACCTATGACGAGGCATTAGAAAAGCTTCAAAAGGGAATGAAAATCTTGATTAGAGAAGGTAGTGCTGCCAAAAACTTTGAAGCATTAATAGATTTATTACCTGAGCATTATCAAAACATGATGTTTTGTAGTGACGATAAGCATCCTGACGATTTATTATTAAACCATATAAACGCCCTTTGCGCTAGAGCAGTAGCAAAAGATATTGATGTGTTTAAAGTGTTGCAAGCAGCTTGTGTCAACCCTGTAAAACATTATAATTTAGAAGTTGGATTATTACAAAAAGATGATGTTGCAGATTTTATTATTGTTGAAGATTTAAAAGATTTTAAAACACTACAAACGTATATAAATGGTGAGTTAGTGTTTCACAATGGAACGTCTTTAATTAAGCATGTAGATTTTGAAAATCTTAATAATTTTGATACAGAAATTAAAACGGTTGACGACTTTAAAGTCGAAAGTACAGCCAAACAAATACGAGTAATCGAAGCTTTAGAAGGACAATTAGTAACTAATCAATTAATCGAAGAAGCAACAACCCAAAACGGAAATTTAGTATCAAACACAGTTACTGATGTCTTAAAAATGACAGTAGTTAACCGTTATAAAAACGACGAGCCAGCGTTAGCGTTTATTAAAAACTTTGGTTTAAAAGAAGGTGCAATTGCTAGTTCTGTTGGACACGATTCTCATAATATAATTGCGGTTGGTGTTAGCGACGAAGCTATTTGTAAAGCAGTTAATTTAATAATTGAAAATAAAGGAGGTATTTGTGCAGTTTCTGATACATATCAAAAAATAGTATCGCTTCCTGTTGCGGGAATTATGAGTGATAAAAATGCTGAAACTATTGGTCACGCTTACGCGGAATTGGATACGTTTGCTAAACAATTGGGTACAACATTAAATGCACCTTACATGACCTTGTCTTTTATGGCATTATTAGTTATTCCTTCAATAAAATTAAGTGATAAAGGCTTGTTTGATGGCGGAAAATTTGAGTTTGTAGAGTTGGGAATTAATTAGATTGCTAATATAATTTCCAAAAAAGAGTACTTATATTTTACAATTATTTTATTGTAACTTTATAATTTACACTTAACTTAACTTCTTATGACAAAAAAACTACTATTATTTATCGTAACTCTTTTTAGTCTACAAATTGTTAGTGGACAAATATCATTTCATGAAAGTGTTATAGATTCTACAAAATATGAAATTAGTAAAGCATATGCTGTTGACTTTGATGGAGATGGAGATCAAGACTTAGTTTATGAGTCTAGTCCTTTTAGTTGGTCTAAAAATACAGATAGCGCAGGAACAATGGGTGTTATAAATGTAATAGATGCTAGTATTAGTGTAAATACATTAAAGATTGGAGATTTAGATAATGATGGAGATTTAGATTTAGTTATTTTAGGATACAATTCTATTACAAATATCTCTGTATTGGCTTGGTATGAAAACACAGACGGACTTGGGAATTTTGGAAATATTCAAACAATTAGTACTAATAGTTATAATGATTTAGATATAAATGATTTTGATGGAGATTCTAAATTGGATATTATTATTTCTTCAAAGTTCGATGGAAAAATTGCATGGTACAAAAATCTTGGATCTGGAGCATTTGGAACGGAGCAGTTAATAACCAATGCTTCCACATCATCTTCAACTCTAATTTTAAGTATAACTACAGGAGATATTGATAACGATAATGATATAGATATTGTTTATGCGCCTTATGGAAGCCCTGATCAATCAATTTATTGGATAGAAAATACAGATGGTAATGGCGCTTTTACTACTACAAACTTATTGTTAGATGTCTTTGGAGGTATGTATGATATTAACTTGGTCGATTTTAATCAAGATGGCGTTTTAGATTTATATGGAAGTAGCTCATTTGATAATATTTATTTAAAAAATGATGGTATTGGTATATTTACGTGGGAATTCACATTTAATTCTTCTTATGAAAATAGTAGTTTAGGTAAAGCAATAGATATAGATGGAGATTCTGATATGGATATGCTATATTTTGTAGATAATTTTGATACATTTTCTAACAACAATAATGAAGGTGCAATTATTTGGTTTGAAAATACTGATGGACTAGGTACATTTAGCACAGAACAAATAATAAGGCAGGTAAATTTTACAAGTGAAGATGTTATTAATAATGCCATAGCTTATTTAAAATTTAATACAGCAGATTTAAATGGAGATGGTTACCAAGATCTAGTATGTTCTGGATTAGATGGCTATGAAGTAAGCTGGTTTCAAAATGAAAATAATAGTGTAATTTTTGGAAACTCTAAATCTATAATAAATGATATAACAGGAATAAATAACATGCAATCTGCGGACATAGATTCCGATGGAGATGAAGATGTTGTTTTTGTTTCTGGTTTAAATGATACATTGGGTTGGTTTGAAAATTTGGATGGAAATGGAGTATTTGGACCGCAACAAATAATTTCTGTACAAGGAAATAAATTTAGTACTCTAAAGATAGCAGATGTTGATAGTAATGGAAGTTTAGACATTATTGTTAATTCTAGCTTAGATGATAAAATTTGGATTTATAAAAACACAGACGGTTTAGGTAATTTTACTTTGCATCAATCTATTGTAAACAGTTCCGGAAGTTCTAGAAACATGAATGTTTTTGATGTAGATAATGACAGTCATATAGATATTGTTATGCTAGAAAATTTTGGAGACAAATTGATCTGGTTTAAAAATATTGATGGTTTAGGTAATTTTGGAACAGAACAAATTATTACAGAAGCTATTGATGATTTAGACGATTATAAGTTTTCAGATTTAGATAACGATGGTGATTTAGATATTGTAATAAACACACCATTTTCGTGGTTAGAAAATTTAGGAAGTAGTGGTAATTTTAGTGCTCTTCAAAATATACAAACTTCAGAAAATATAAGAAGATTAAAAACTTATGATGTTGATTCAGATGGTGATAACGATATTTTAGTATACTTTAATTACGAATTAGGTTGGTTCGAAAATACAAACGGTCAAGCAAATTTTGCAAATTACCATTCTATTGATAATACTTTTTCTACTTATGAATTATTAATTGATATTGATAATGATGGCGATTTAGATGTAGTTAACCAAAATTATTCAAGTGCTACAGAGAATAAAGAGGTTAATTTATATAGAAACGATCAAGGCAATTTTAGTGGACCAATTAATATAGATGAGAGTAATAGATTTAGTGCTTTATTTGCAGGTAATTTAGATGGTAATGATAAAAATGATATAATCTATTCTGTTTCAGAATCTAGTAATAAAATTGGTAAAATTGGTTGGTATAGAAATTTAGGAGTTTTAGAGAATCAAATATCTGGATCTGTAACTTACGACTTTAATAATGATGGATGTGATATAAGTGATATTCCAGCGAATAATACTTTAGTAGCTGTTGGTGGTAATGGTTTTTCATTTGCAACTTTTTCTCAGCCGGATGGTACTTTTCAATTAGATGTAAGCCAAGGACAATTGTACACTTACCTCGCACCCAATACAAATTTTACTTCAACTCCAGATTTTTTTATTTCCGAATTTACTAATGTTGGCGAAGTTGATAATTCTGTTGATTTTTGTTTAACAGCTGCAACAGCTAGTAACGACTTAAACATCGTAGTCTATCCATCAGTTAATGATCCAAGACCAGGTTTCGACACCAAATATCAAATAGTTTATAATAACGTTGGTACAACACAATTAAGTGGAGATGTTGCTTTCCAGTTTGATGCTGCAAAACTGAACTTCTTAAACGCAAGCGAAACAGTAACCTCTCAAACTATAAACACATTAACGTTTAATTTTACAGACTTAAATCCTTTCGCAACAAGAACAATAGATTTAGAGTTTAATGTATTTGCACCACCAACTACAAATATTGACGATGTTTTAGTATCAACTGCAACAGTAAATCCTGTTACAGGAGATAACACAGCAGATGATAATGTTTTTACATTAAACCAAACCGTTATCGGTTCGTACGACCCAAACGATATTCGAGTTTTAGAAGGAGATCAAATTTTACTTGAAGAAGCAGATAAATACTTACATTATATTATTCGTTTCCAAAACACTGGTACAGCGAGTGCCATTAATTTAAATGTAGAAAATGTGTTAGATAGCAAGTTAGATTGGACAACAATACAGTTGGAAAGTTTAAGCCACAACGGAAGAGTAGAAATTACAAATGGAAATTTGGTTAATTTTGTATTCGATGATATTAATCTTGTAAATAGTACAAGTGATGAAGTTAATTCTCATGGTTTTATAGCTTATAAAATAAAGCCAAAAACTAATGTTGTTGTTGGTGATATTTTTAATAGCACAGCAGATATTTATTTCGATTTTAATCCTGCAATTGTAACTAATACAGTGACTACAGAAATTGTTGCTAGTTTATCTGTAGGTGCGTTTGAGACCACTGATATTTCAATATTTCCAAATCCAGCAAATAAGGAGCTAACCATAAAAGGAAAAACAATTATAGAATCTATTACTATTTACGATATAAACGGAAGACAATTAAAAACTGTCATTTTTACAAGTGAAAAAGGGAATCTAGATATTAGTAATTTATCTCAAGGTATGTATTTCTTGAAGATTAAATCTGGAAATAATACAGAGTCAATAAAGTTTATAAAAAAGTAATTTTTACTACATAATTTTAAATAAAAACCTTTCAGTTTTAAATCTGAAAGGTTTTTTGTTACTTATCTTTGATCAAATGTTTCAATATAAAAAGCCTTTTAAAACAACGAACTAATTGCCAATCCTAAAAACCACATATAAACCCAAATTTATGTTCAGAAATGGACATGTTTCTACTATTTATTCAGGTGTAATGCGTAAAGTAGAAGGCGTGACTCAAAAACGAGAACGTATTACTTTATTAGATACCGATTTTATAGATTTAGATTGGAGTTATGCAGGAAATAAAACAAAACAATTACTTGTGGTTTTACACGGTTTAGAAGGTAATGCACAACGCCATTATATGCTAGGGTCGGCTAAAATCGCTAACCAAAATAATATGGATGCGGTTTGTGTTAATTTTAGAGGATGTAGTGGAGAGGTAAACAAAACGTTTCAATCGTATCATTCTGGTAAAACAGATGACTTAGCTTCAGTTATAAAACATATTACATCCCAATTTGATTATGATACCATTTACCTAAATGGATTTAGCTTAGGAGGTAATGTTATTTTAAAGTATTTAGGTGAAACATTAGATTTGCCAAAACAAATTAAAGCAGCAGTAACAGTATCTGTTCCTGTATATTTAAGAGGGTCTTTAGAGCAGTTAATGTCCTCTAAAAACTATGTGTATTCTAAGAAGTTTTTAAGAAATTTAAGAACTAAATTAGTAGAGAAACAACACTTATTTCCTCAAAAAATAAACAATCAAGATTTGAGTGCTGTCAGAACATTAAAAGATTTTGATGATGTGTATACCTCAAAAGCACACGGATTTAAAGATGCTTATGATTATTATGAGCAATCAAGTAGTCTTCAGTATTTAAAACACATTTCAATTCCTACGTTATTAATAAACGCACAAAACGATTCTTTTTTATCAAAGGAATGTTACCCAATTCAAGAAGCAGAAGAAAACACTAATTTTTATTTAGAAATGCCTAAATATGGTGGGCATGTTGGTTTTTATGATCAACAAAACGTCTATTATTCTGAAAAACGAATGCTTCAGTTTATTACTAATTTATAGTATAGTAATGTAATTTCAATTTAGTAATAAAATACCTATCTTTAATTTTTTTAAATCAAAAATTAATGAAACGTATTCTTATTTTACTAGCTTTAACGCTAGTATTTTCGTCTTGTAAAGACCAACTAAAATTAGACACCGCAACTTCTCAGGTTGTAAAAGACACATTTATTGTTGCTGAGCATTACAATAAAAAAGAAGTGTCAATTGCTATGCGTGATGGTGTAAAATTACATACAACAATTTACTCGCCAAAAGACACCTCAAAACAATATCCTATTTTAATGCAACGTACACCTTACAGTTGCAGACCTTATGGCGAAAACGAGTTTAAATCTACAATCGCTCCTAATCAATATTTAATGAAAGAAGGTAATATTGTGGTGTATCAAGATGTACGTGGACGTTGGAATAGTGAAGGCGTTTATGATAACATGAGAGCCTTTATCCCTAACAAAACAGGCGAGCAGTTTGACGAAGCTAGTGATACGTATGACGCCATTGATTGGTTAGTTAATAATGTAGAAAACAATAACGGAAACGTTGGTACTTGGGGAATATCTTACCCTGGTTTTTACACAACTTATTCTGCATTATCAGGACATCCTGCTTTAAAGGCAGCGTCGCCTCAAGCTTGTATTAGTGATTTCTTTTTTGATGATTTTTTCCATAATGGCGCTTTTTTATTAAGCTATTGGAGAGCAACTTCGCTTTTTGGACACATGAAAGACCAACCAACAAAGGAAGCGTGGTATAAGTTTCCGGAGATTGGTACAGAGGATCAATACCAGTTTTTTTTAGATGCAGGACCACTTAGTAATTTAAATAAATATTACGGAGAAGATAATGTGTTTTGGAATCAAATTAAGAGCCATCCAAATTATGACGCGTTTTGGCAGAGTAGAGGTATTATTCAGCATTTAAACGATATCAAACCAGCCACTTTAGTCGTTGGAGGATTGTTTGATGCAGAAGATTTATATGGACCATTTAATACTTATAAAACTATTGAAAAAAATAGTAAAAACTATAATGGTGTTGTCTTTGGACCATGGAGTCATGGTGATTGGGCTAGAAATAAAGAACGTCAAGTGATTGGGAATATTCATTTTGGAGATAATATTTCGGATGACTTCCAGAAAAATATCGAAACTAAATTCTTTAATCATTTCTTAAAAGATAATGGCGAAGGGACTTTAGACTTACCAGAAGCGCACTTTTTTAATACAGGAACAAAACAATGGGCAGATTTTACAGCTTGGCCACCAGAAAACAGTGTTAAGGAAAGCTATTTTATGCAACCAGATCAACGTTTAACGCAAAAAGCAAATCGTATGATTGCTACTAGCGATTTTATTAGTGATCCCAAAAAGCCAGTGCCATATACAGAAGATATAAAAGTGGTATTTACACCACGTAAATTTATGACCGACGATCAACGTTTTGCATCAAGACGTCCAGATGTTTTAACTTTTGAAACTGAAGTTTTAGAAAATGATGTGACTTTAGCAGGAGACATTTTAGCTAAACTACAGGTGTCTACAACAGGTACATCTGCAGATTGGATTGTTAAGGTTATTGATGTTTTTCCTGCTGACACAGAAAATACTGAAGACGTACAAGACCACTTAAAATTAAGTAATTACCACATGCTAATTAGAAGCGAAACGATGCGTGGACGTTTTAGAAATAGTATGACTAATCCAGAACCATTTGTACCAAATCAAAAAACTGGGGTAAATATTACGTTACAAGATGTGCTACACACCTTTAAAAAAGGACACAAAATACAAGTACAAGTACAAAGTACATTTTTTCCTTACATAGATATCAACCCACAAACGTACGTTGATAATATATTTGAAGCTAAAGCATCTGATTTTAAAGCGCAAACACACAAAGTTTACAACGATTCTGCAATAGAGTTTACGGTATTAAAGTAGAGTATTGAAACTTTTTTCCTACTTTTAGTATCTAAACTAACCATTTTATGCTAAGAAAAGTTTTTGGAAGTGCTGTCTTTGGTGTCGAAGCCACAACAGTAACCGTTGAAGTTAACGTAGATAGTGGTATTGGATATCATCTTGTTGGACTTCCGGATAATGCTATTAAAGAAAGTAATTTTAGGATTGCTGCTGCACTTCAAAATAATGGGTATAAAATTCCAGGTAAAAAAATAATTATAAATATGTCACCAGCAGACCTTCGTAAAGAAGGTTCTGCTTATGACTTGACTTTGGCTATGGGTATTTTGGCTGCGTCTAAACAAATAGCAGCAGATAATTTAGAGGATTTTTTAATCATGGGCGAGTTGTCCTTGGATGGTACTTTACAACCTATAAAAGGGGCTTTGCCAATTGCAATAAAGGCTAGAGAAGAAGGTTATAAAGGTTTTATACTACCTATACAAAACGTAAAAGAAGCTGCTATTGTTGATGGTCTTGAGGTTTATGGAGTAGAAAATATAAAACAAGTCATTAATTATTTTGATAAAGGAGAAGCTTTAGAACAAACCATAATTGATACAAGAAAAGAATTTGAAAAAAACTTAGACTTTCCTGAGTTTGATTTTAGTGATGTAAAAGGTCAAGAAAGTATAAAACGCTGCATGGAAATTGCAGCAGCTGGTGGACATAATATTATTTTGATAGGTCCTCCAGGAGCAGGTAAGACTATGTTAGCAAAGCGTTTGCCTAGTATTTTACCACCAATGACTTTACATGAAGCTTTAGAGACTACCAAAATACACAGTGTAGTTGGTCGTGTTAAGGACACTGGTTTGATGGCTCAAAGACCCTTTAGAAGTCCTCACCACACCATTAGTGATGTTGCACTTGTTGGTGGTGGTGCATATCCACAACCAGGAGAAATATCACTATCACATAATGGTGTTTTATTTTTAGATGAATTACCAGAATTTAAACGTGGTGTTTTAGAAGTGATGCGACAACCGTTAGAGGACAGAGAAGTTACCATTTCTAGAGCAAGATTTACTGTAACGTATCCATCATCTTTTATGTTGGTTGCTAGTATGAATCCTAGTCCAAGTGGATATTTTAACGATCCTGATGCTCCTGTAACTAGTAGTCCAGCCGAAATGCAACGTTATTTAAGTAAAATTTCCGGACCGCTTTTAGACCGAATTGATATTCATATTGAAGTGACTCCTGTACCTTTTGAAAAATTGTCTGAAGAACGTAAAGGCGAATCTTCTGTAGACATAAGAAAACGGGTTACTAAAGCACGAAAAATCCAAACCACTCGTTTTGAAACTTTTGAAAATGTACATTATAACGCACAAATGTCTACCAAGCAAATTAGGGTGTATTGTAAGTTGGAAGAGGCTTCAAAGCAATTACTTAAAACAGCAATGGAACGCTTAAATCTTTCCGCAAGAGCGTACGACAGAATATTAAAAGTATCTAGAACCATAGCAGATTTAGAAGGGAGTGAAGATGTTAAAGGTAATCACATTAGTGAGGCAATCCAATACAGAAGTTTAGATAGAGATGGTTGGTTGGGATAAATGTTTAAAGTTTAATAGATTTTCTGTACTTTCGTAAACAGCTATTAATAACTATAAACCATATTTTAAAATGTCAGAACCAACTGGAAAAATTTCGGCTACTGAAGCCGAAACACTAAGTAACGCGTGGACTAAACTACGTCAAGATGCTAATAATACTGCTGCAGGTCAGGAAGATAATAGGTCTTCGTGGTATTCTCTTGAAGATATGCAAGCATTTCTTGAAATGATTAAAGAACAAAATCCTAATGTAAATGGTGTAAGATGCTATTTAGGTGTGCAGTCCGATAAGGAAACATCTAAAGGATTAACCACTATATTTATGGTACCAACAGAAGATGTTGATGGTAAAAACATGGATATAAAAGATGCTGATGGTATTGATAGAGGACAAGGAGGAATGCCTCCAGGAGCTGGTTATCCAAATTAATTATTATGGAAGAATTTTTAAAGGACAATTATAGTATTTTAACTAAATTCTTCATTTTAGTAGCAGTTGTTTCTGGTCTTGTAACTTACAAGAAACATAAAGGAACACCTGCTGCTTTTTTTGTTAAAGTTTTAATCTATTTTTTAATTGTAGAATTAATAGGTACCTACTCTTCATTGTACAAAAATTTTAGCTTTTTAGAGCCAATATATAACTCATTATTTAGACAAAATTATTGGTGGTATACTATTGCTTTTGATATTATTGGTATTGTATTATTTTCGCTTTTATTTCAAAAAGTTATTCCTAATAAGCTTTATAATAAGGTGTTAAAATATAGTACTTATGGGTTTGTTCTTTTTTCTATACTATATATTATTTATAATCGTGATTTGTTTTTCTTTCAGTTTTTTCCCGTAATTCAGATAACAGGAGCCTTAATAATACTTAGTTGTAGTGTCTTTTATTTTATAGAATTATTGTTGAATGATAAAATTATAAAATTTTATAAGTTTCTTTATTTTTACATAGCTATAGCCATTTTTATATGGTGGATTGTCGTGACACCATTAACGTTTTATGATGTTTACATGGTAAATGGTGATTGGGATTATATTTTATTAAAGTGGGAAATTTACTTATCTCTAAACTTTATAATGTATATATCATTTGCTATTGGTTTTTTAATCTCTGAGCCAGAAAATTTGATTAAACTAGACTAGTATTAGCCTTATATTATAATATTTAATATGTTTTCTTATTAGATAGTTTTCTATGTAAAAGATAGTTAGCTAATTTTTTTTTATTACTTTTAAATTGCTATTAACCAACTTTTAAAACAAATGAAAAACTTAGGCAGCTTAATCTTAGGATTAATTATTGGCGCATTGGTAATGTATTTTTATTCAAACAATTTAAAGGGATCTCACGTTATTAACCCAGTTATAAAACCAAGAGGTGTCATTACGCCAAATCAAGCAATAGTGTTAGATTCTACCTACAATTCTAGACATACTTTAATTAGCGACAGTATTGTAAAACAACCCGATAATCGCTCAAGTTGGTGGTCTTTAGATGATGTTACTAATTATATAGATTATGCTAAAAACCAATCTGACAGCTTAGGTTATAATATGAGTGGATTAAGAGTCTATTTAGGAGCCTATCCAACAAGTAAAAATCAGGTTGGATATACTACCATGTTTATGGTACCAACAGGAGATGTCAAAATGGTTGATGGAAGTAAAGGTTTTGCAGCATCAGCTAATACTGATATTGAAGGAGCTAACCCTTTAAATATGGGAACTGCTGGGAATCCTCCAAATTCTAATTATCCTCATTAATTCCGTATTGTGGAAACATTTTTGAAACAAAATTATAGTTTAATAACCCACAGTATAGAGTTATTGGCTGTGCTTATTGCTTTATTATGCTATAAAAAATACAAGTTAACTTCTGGTAAGTATTTTATATATTTTCTATTCTATGTTTTTGTTATTGACCTGTTAGGAGAATATCCTTCATTTTACAATACGTTTGAGTGGTTAACTACTGTACAAAATTCTGTATTTAGATATAATTATTGGCTGTTTACAATTTTTTACATTTTAGGAAGCATAGTGTTTTATATGTTTTATTATCATAAGATTTTAAAAAACAAAACACATAAAATTATAGTATTGGCAGTAGGTATATTAAGTTTAGTAATTTCAATAATCTATATAGCATGTAATACAGCTCAGTTTTTTAATGGCTTTTTACCTTTAATAAGTGTGTTAGCTGCTTTTTCTATTATAACATTTACAACGTGCTATTTTATCGAGTTGTTACAAAGTGATAAAATGCTTAGGTTTTATAAAATATTAGACTTTTATATTAGTATAGCGTTGCTTTTTTGGTGGTTAATTACAACTCCAGTTATTTTTTACGGTATTTACAATTCTGATGAAGATTGGAATTTTGTAATCTTAAAATGGCAAATATTTTTGTTTTCAAATATCATGATGTACTTAACTTTTACTTTTGGATTATTAATTTCAAGGCCTCATGAAAACGATTAGATGATAGATTTTATAACCAAACATTTTAATTTTATTGTGTATTTTTTTGAATTAATTGCGTTTATAACAGGCGTTATTTTATTTAAAAAGCATAAAAGTAAAGCAACAAAGATTTTTATATTTTTTTTAGCTTACATAGTTTTTGTCGAGTTTGTGGGATGTATCTTAACTTATCTTAAAGCCAACGCAATAGTGCAATTTGTAAGACAGTTAGGGGTAACAACCCGTCTATGGTATAATGTGTTTTGGTTATTTGGAAGTGTCGTTTTTATCTTGTTTTACTATTATAATTTGTTTAAAATCAAGATGTTTAAGACTACGATTAAATATATAAGCTTATTATATGTTTTAATTTTTACTATACATGTAGTCTTTAATTACGACGCCTTTTTTAATGCGCATCATACGTTTTATTTTATTTTAGACGCCTCAATAATTTTTATATGTGTAACGCTTTTTTGTTTAGAATTACTTAAAAGTGACGACCTTTTAAATATTTCAAAATCATTTAGCGTGTACGCTACTTTTGGGTTGTTTTTATGGTGGCTAGTAACAACTCCAATTATTTTTTACGAAAGTTATAATACCACTGCAGACTGGGATTTTGCAAATTTAAAACGTCGCGTATTTCTATTTGCTAATATATTTATGTATACTTGTTTTGTATTGGGTCTAATAGCTTCTAAACCTCAAAAAAATTAAATGATTAATACTTTAAATTTTATACAAACACAGGCAACCTCTACACAGTCAGAACGTTATTTGCTAATTTATATGATTGGTGTGCTTATTGTGGTAACCACCTTGGTAGTATTGTTTTTTATAGTATTTCAAAAAAGAAAAAACACACTACTGTTAGATAAAATTTTACAACAACGCGCTTTTGATTTAGAGCTATCAAATGCACAAACCGAAATACAAGAGCAAACCCTAAAAAATATTGGTTGGGAGCTTCACGATAACGTAGGTCAGTTGTTAGCAGCAGCTAGCATGCAACTTAATATCCTTAAAACTAAATTAAATGTTGACGGAAACGAAAACTTTGCTGAAGCCTCAGATTTTGTAAAACAGAGTTTAAAAGAAGTTAGGATGTTATCACGATCGTTAAATAATGAGGTGATACTAAATATTGGTTTTGAACAGTCCATTACCAATGAGTTAAACCGACTTAAAAAAATGAAATTTGCTTCTGCAGAATTACAAGTAAAAGGGATAGTAGTTCCTTTTAATGATAAAAAGCACGAGATTATTATATTCAGAATTTTACAAGAGTTTTTTTCCAATACAGTTAAATATTCTGAAGCAAAAAACTTGACAGTAACCTTAAATTATCTGGCAGATAAATTAATTTTAGTAGCAACAGATGATGGTAAAGGATTTGATATAAATACAGTACAAGAAGGATCAGGTTTATTAAACATGAAAAGTCGTGCCCAACTTATTAATACCAACTACAATTTAACTTCAAAACCAGGAAGTGGTGTTAAGTTGCAATTAGAGTATCCCTTAATAAAACAAGCTTAATAGACTGCTTTTATAGCCATTTTAAAGCCTTTCTAACAAAGTTTAACTTATTCTTATAAGGTGCATAACGTACAGGTATATCCAACCAATTAGCTTTTTTAACAACACCCTTTTTATGACTAAACGTGTCAAAGGTGTACTGTCCATGATAAGCACCAAGTCCACTATTACCTACACCTCCAAACGGTAATCTATGATTAGCAAAATGTACAATGGTATCATTAATGCATCCTCCTCCAAACGAGAATTTTTGTATTAATTGTTTCGCTTTCGCGGAATTTGAGCCAAATACGTATAAGCTTAAAGGTTTATTGTATGACATGATAATAGTGTCTAATTCCGAATCTTTTTGATAAGAAATCACAGGAAGAATCGGACCAAAAATCTCATCTTTCATCACTTCGCTATCAAGCTGTGGCTCATCAATAATAGTTGGCGCAATGTACAAATCAGAAGCATCAGTTTGTCCGCCAATAATGCACTTTTGATTAACTAACATTTTTGCTAAACGCTCAAAGTTTTTGGCATTTATAATTCGCGCAAAATCTTTAGATTGTTTTGGAGTAGAGGAGTATGCTAATTGTATTTCATGCTGCATAGCTTTATAAAAAGCTTCTTTTTTACTATCATGTATTAAAACATAATCTGGTGCAATACACGTTTGACCTGCATTTACAAATTTACCCCAAACAATACGTTTTGCTGCTAGCTTTATATTTGCTGAATTATCAATTATACAAGGGTTTTTTCCACCCAACTCTAATGTAACAGGAGTTAAATTTGGTGCAGCAGCCTTAGCTACTATTTTACCAACTGCGACACTGCCTGTAAAGAATATATAATCCCAATGTTGCTCTAGTAATTTGGTAGAGGTATCTACACCACCTTGCACAACAGCAACATGTTCAGGGTTAAAAACAGTATTGATAATATCGTTAATTAATACAGAGGTGTGTGGTGTTAACTCACTAGGTTTTAAAATGGCTGTATTTCCTGCTGCAATTGCACCAACTAGTGGAGCCAATGCTAATTGATAGGGATAATTCCAAGGTGCTATTATTAAAACACTTCCGTAAGGTTCTGCATACAAATAATCAGTGGACGGAAAGTTTAATAACGCTGGCAAGACGCGCTTTGGTTTTGCCCATTTATTTAACTTTTTTATAGTGTGTTTTAAATCCTGAATTACAATCGCTGTTTCGGTTAAAACACTTTCAAATTCAGGTTTTTTAAAATCGTTATATAACGCATCTATAATCTCTTGCTCTCTGGTTTTTAATTGATTTAACAACGATTTTAAAAGTGTTTTTCTGTAGGGAACACTTAAAGTTTTACCTGTTTTAAAATACGCTTTTTGATTGTTTAATAATTCAGGAATCATAGTGGTGTTTTAAAATTAAAGATAAACTATTTTATTGATTTGCTGCTCATGCGTTAGTGGTAGTAATGACATCCTTTTTTTGCTACCATAAATGGCAAAAAAAGATATAATGGATGACACGACCCTTGTGGTAACGCCCAAATATTACAAACAAGCGTCCCAAATAGGATCTTTAGGTAAAGGTGCTGTAATGTTTAAATCGTCTTTAGAGACTGGATGAGTAAATTGTATGTTTCTTGCGTGTAAGCTTATGCTTGCGTCTTTGTTACTGCGATCAAATCCGTATTTTAAATCGCCTTTAATTGGAGAACCTATACTAGACAGTTGCGAGCGTATTTGATGATGACGTCCTGTTTCTAGATTAACTTCAAGTAAAAAATAGTTGTCTAGCTTTTTGATTATCTTGTAATGTAGGATTGCCTTTTTGCTATCTGGTACTTCTTTTATATAAGCTGTAGACTTGTTGTTTTTTGGATTTTTCTTTAACCAATGGATCAAAGTATCAGCATCTTTTTCTGGCCTATTTTTAACTAAAGCCCAATAGGTTTTAGAGATGTCTTTGGACACAAACAACTTATTTAATCTTGGCAAGGCTTTACTAGTTTTAGAAAATATGACTAAGCCTGTTGTTGGTCTATCTAATCTATGGACAGTCCCTAAATACACATTGCCTGGTTTATTGTATTTTAAGGCAATGTAATTTTTAATAACGTCACTTAAAGGTGTGTCTCCTGTTTTGTCACCTTGCACAAGGTCTCCAGCACGTTTATTAACGACAATAATATGGTTGTCCTCATAAATAACTTGAAGGTTGTCTTTATTAGATAAAACTTTTGACATTAGGATATATAATAGTATTGCAAATTAGTCTTAATAGCTAAAAGTTATTAATACTGCTCGTTATCGTTAGGGAAGTCTCCACTTTTAACGTCTTCGCCATATTGAGCAATTGCTTGACTCATTTCTTCATATAAATTCATGTAACGACGTAAAAAACGAGGGTTAAACTCATGCGTCATACCTATCATATCATGTAAGACTAGTACTTGACCATCAACACCATTTCCGGCTCCAATACCTATCACTGGTATTGATACGCTTTGTGCAACCTCTTGTGCTAATTTTGCAGGAATTTTTTCTAGTACAATAGCAAAACATCCAATGCGCTCTAACATAAGTGCGTCTTCCTTTAGTTGGTCTGCTTCTTGTTCTTCTTTAGCTCTTACAGTGTAAGTTCCAAATTTGTATATAGATTGAGGAGTTAAACCTAAATGTCCCATGACAGGTATTCCAGCATTAAGGATGCGTTTAATAGAGTCTTTAATTTCTTTACCACCTTCCAATTTTACTGCGTGTCCACCAGACTCTTTCATGATTCTAATAGCACTTCTTAAAGCTTCTTTTGGATCACTTTGGTAACTACCAAACGGTAAATCTACTACAACTAAAGATCTGTCAATAGCACGTACTACAGAGGATGCGTGATATATCATTTGATCTAAAGTAATAGGCAATGTTGTTTCATGTCCAGCCATTACATTACTAGCAGAATCACCAACTAAAATAACGTCTGTACCTGCACCATCTACTATTTTAGCCATAGTATAATCGTAGGCAGTCAGCATGGAGATTTTTTCTCCATTTTTTTTCATTTCTACTAATGATTTAACGGTAACGCGTTTATATTCTTTTTTTGCTACAGACATGTTTTGTAATTTTATTATAGAATGTAAATGTACTAAATTAAAGGCTTATTCTGAATTTTAATTTATTTTGAAAGACTTATATTTAGCTAATAATTATAATATTTTTTTATGAAATTATTTAGTCTTGTACTTTTTGTAATGTGTAGTAGTTTTAGTTTTTCTCAAATTGATGAACAAGAAAAAGCAATTAAAACTATTACTACTTTTTTTGAAGGGTTTCATAATCAGGATTCTGTGGTAATTAAAAGCGTTGTGTATAAAGCTGTTGTTATGCAATCAATAAATGAAAACACTAATGGCAATTTGGAATTAACGACCTCTAATTTTTCTGATTTTATAAAACAGATTGTTGCTATTCCAGAAGACCAAACGTTTTCTGAAAAATTATTAAGCTATAGTGTGCAAATTGATGGCAATATGGCAAATGTATGGACGCCTTATCAGTTTTGGTACAATGACAAGCTTAGTCATTGTGGCGTAAACTCGTTTCAATTGCTAAAAGTTAATCAAGAGTGGAAAATCTTTTATTTAGTAGATACTAGATCAAAATGCCAAGAATAAACGGTTAACAATCCGCCATATTAACACGTACAGCCAATCCACCTTCGCTAGTTTCTTTATATTTAGTGTTCATGTCTTTTGCAGTTTCCCACATGGTATCGACTACTTTATCCAAAGGTACTTTTACGTTTTTAGGATCGGTGTCTAAAGCTAATTCGGCTGCATTAATAGCTTTAATTGCTCCCATACTATTGCGCTCTATACAAGGGATTTGTACTAATCCTCCAATAGGGTCGCAGGTTAATCCAAGATGATGTTCCATAGCAATCTCTGCTGCAATCATGACTTGTTCTGGGCTACCTCCAAGCAATTCGCATAAGGCTGCTGCAGCCATAGCGGAAGACACACCAATTTCGGCTTGACATCCACCCATTGCAGCACTAATAGTGGCTCCTTTTTTAAAGATGCTACCAATCTCGCTAGCTACTAACAAGAATTTTTTAATGTCTTCAAAATCTGCATCATGGTTTTCTATAACCATATAATACATAAGGACAGCTGGTATAACACCAGCACTTCCATTGGTAGGTGCAGTAACCACACGACCAAGAGAGGCATTTACTTCATTTACAGCCAAAGCAAAACAGCTTACCCATTTTAATATTTGTCTAAATTTAACTTCACTGTTTCTAATGCTTTCTAACCATTCTTGAGGTGTAGTGTATGGCATTTCAATGTTTAAACGCTTGTGTGTGTCAAAAGCACGACGTCGTACGTTTAATCCTCCAGGTAAGTTACCTTCGGTATGACAACCAATAAACATACATTCAAGCATGGTGTCCCAAATGCGATGTAACTCGAAGTCAATCTCTTCATCGGATCTAAGAGAGCGTTCGTTTTCTAAAACTATTTCAGAAATACTTTTATTTTCGTTTGTACAAAACGCTAGCAACTCGGTTGCTTTGTCTATTGGATATGGAAACTCTTTTTTTAATTCTTTATTTTCGGCATCGACCGTACGTTCTTCTTTTATAACAAAACCACCACCAATAGAGTAGAAGGTAGATGTATGAATTTCGGTTTCCGCGAAAGCGGTAAACTTAATTCCATTTGCATGAAACGGTAAAAATGCTCTGTTAAAAATAATGTCTGATTTGGCAGTAAACGGAATAATACGCTCGTTATTTAAAACTAACTTTGAGGTATTATTAATGGATGCAATAATTATGTCAATAGTATCCGTTGGTATACGTTCTGGATCTGCACCACTTAATCCTAACATGACTGCTAAATCTGTAGCATGACCTTTACCAGTTAATGATAAAGAACCGTATAGGTCGATGGTTACCTTTTGGATACTGTCAAAAAGGTTAGCTTCTTTTAGTTCATAAATCCATCGTTCTGCAGCTCTCCATGGTCCTAAAGTGTGAGAACTAGAAGGTCCTACACCAATCTTAAGCATGTCAAAAACCGAAATACACTCCATATCACTAAATCGTTTTAGTATTGAGCGACAAATATAGTTTTTTGTTGCAGATATAATAATTAAAACCATTTCAATTTTGATAGATTTCTGCCATCATGTCAGTCAACTTGTTATGGCATAATCATTGACTTATTGTCATCGTAACAATTACAATACAAAATTTAAAATTATATAAAATTATGAGTAAGATTATTGGAATCGATTTAGGAACAACAAACTCTTGCGTTTCTGTAATGGAAGGTAATGAAGCTGTTGTCATCCCAAACGCAGAAGGTAAACGTACGACACCTTCAGTTATCGCTTTTGTTGAAGGAGGCGAAATTAAAGTTGGTGATCCAGCAAAAAGACAAGCAGTAACTAACCCAACAAAAACAGTTTATTCTATTAAACGTTTTATGGGTAACAAATATTCTGAATCTAAAAACGAAGCAGAACGTGTACCATACAAAGTAGTTAAAGGAGATAATGACACACCACGTGTTGATATTGATGGTCGTTTATACACGCCTCAAGAATTATCTGCAATGATTCTTCAAAAAATGAAGAAAACTGCTGAAGATTATTTAGGTCAAGATGTAACTGAAGCAGTAATTACTGTACCAGCTTACTTTAATGACTCGCAAAGACAAGCAACTAAAGAAGCTGGTGAAATTGCAGGATTAAAAGTACGTCGTATCATTAACGAGCCTACAGCAGCAGCTTTAGCTTACGGAATGGACAAAAAAGGGACTGACCAAAAAATAGTAGTATTTGATTTTGGTGGAGGAACACATGATGTATCTATCCTAGAATTAGGAGATGGTGTATTTGAAGTATTATCTACAGATGGAGATACACACTTAGGTGGTGATGACGTTGATCAAAAAATTATTGATTGGTTAGCAGACGAGTTTAATAATGAAGAAGGAATGGACTTACGTAAAGATCCAATGTCTTTACAACGTGTTAAGGAAGCTGCAGAAAAAGCGAAGATTGAATTATCATCTTCTGAGCAAACAGAAATCAATTTACCATACATTACAGCTACTGCAAGTGGACCAAAACACTTAGTACGTACTTTAACACGTAGTAAATTTGAGCAATTAATTGACGATTTAGTAAAACGTACTATTGAGCCTTGTCAATCGGCTTTAAAAGCTGCAGGTTTATCAAAATCTGATATCGACGAAGTTATTTTAGTAGGTGGATCTACACGTATTCCAGCAGTACAAAAAGCAGTAGAAGCATTTTTTGGAAAAGCACCAAGTAAAGGTGTTAACCCAGATGAGGTTGTATCTTTAGGAGCAGGTATCCAAGGAGGAGTTTTAACTGGAGATGTTAAGGATGTATTACTTTTAGACGTAACTCCTTTATCATTAGGTATTGAGACTATGGGTAACGTATTTACTAAGTTAATTGAAGCAAATACAACAATCCCAACTAAAAAATCTCAGGTTTTCTCTACAGCAGCAGATAACCAACCATCAGTAGAGATTCACGTATTACAAGGTGAACGTGCTATGGCAGCAGATAATAAAACTATTGGACGTTTCCATTTAGATGGTCTTCCACCAGCACAAAGAGGTGTACCACAAATTGAGGTAGCTTTTGATATTGATGCTAACGGAATCATTAAAGTTTCTGCTACAGATAAAGCAACTAACAAGACACAAGATATTCGTATTGAAGCGTCTTCTGGTTTAACTGAAGAAGAAATTAAGAAAATGAAAGCTGACGCTGAAGCAAATGCTGAAGCAGATGCAAAAGCAGCAGATAATGCTAAGAAATTAAACGAAGCAGATTCTATGATTTTCCAAACAGAAAATCAATTAAAAGAATTTGGTGATAAATTATCTGATGATAAAAAAGCACCAATCGAAGCAGCTTTAGCGGAGTTAAAAACAGCTTACGAAAGCAAAGATGTAGCAGTTATCGAGCCAGCGTTAGAAAAAATTAACGAAGCTTGGAAAGTAGCTAGTGAAGAAATGTACAAAGCACAAGCAGATGCTCAAGGTGGACAACCAGGACCAGAAGCAGGAGCGGATTCAACTGAAGGTAGTGATGTTGAAGATGTAGATTTTGAAGAAGTAAAATAATTATAGATATCTAAACTAGTTTAGAATTTCATAATATTAAAAACGCAACCATTAATTTGGTTGCGTTTTTTTGTTTATAACCGTACTATTATTGGTTTTAATTTTAGGGTTAAATACTATATAGAGGACAATAATTCATTTTAATAAACTATGCATGCATAATAAATTTATTGTTATATTTGTTTAAATAACATTATAATTATGCAAACTAAATTAACTCAGCTTTTAAATATAAAATACCCAATTATCCAAGCGCCAATGTTTTTGGTGTCTAATGTAGCAATGGTTACGGAAGGTATGAAAGCTGGTATTGCTGGTTGTATTCCTGCACTTAATTACCGTACTTTAGATCAATTAAGGGAAGCAATACAAGAGTTAAAAGCTAATAAAGTAGAAGGAGGCTCTTTTGGGTTTAACCTAATAGTTAATAAATCTAATATTAAGTATAAAGAGCAACTTAGAGTATTATGTGAAGAAGGTTGCGATTTTATTATAACGTCTTTAGGGAGTCCAGAAGAAACCATTAATCAAGCTCATAAAGCAGGTATTAAAGTATTTTGTGATGTGACAGACCTACGTTTTGCTAAAAAAGTAGAACAATTAGGTGCTGATGCTGCAATTGCAGTTAATAATGAAGCAGGAGGACACAGAGGTAATTTATCGCCACAAGAATTAACTAATCAACTAAGTAAAGCTTTAAATATACCAGTTATTTCAGCTGGAGGAGTAGGATGTAAAGCAGATATTGATAAAATGTTAAGTTATGGAGCAGAAGGCGTATCTGTAGGAAGTCCATTTATTGCATCTGTTGAAGCTGGTGTTACAGATGAGTATAAGCAAGCATGTGTGGATTATGGCGAAAAGGATATTATCATGACAGAGCGTATCTCTGGTACTCCATGTACCGTAATTAATACACCTTACGTACAAAAAATTGGTACTAAACAAACTTGGCTAGAACGCGTATTAAACAAAAATAAAAAATTGAAAAAATGGGTGAAAATGATTCGTTTTTCAATAGGTATGAAAGCTACTCAAAATGCAGCTAAAAAAGCAACGTACAAAACCGTTTGGGTTGCAGGACCAAGTATTGAACATACTAAAGCTATTTTACCTGTTAAAGCTATTGTAGCTAATTTAATAGCCTAAATTAAGTTAATGATAATTCAACCTAAATCTATTAGAAAGGTTTTGCAGGTTGCCTTAGCAACTACTATTGTATTAGGTGTAGTCATATTTATATCAGTTATATATGAATCGAGACAAGACTTGTCTGATGATTTTAGATTTTCAAAACTTTTAAATACACCAATTCAAGTTAGAAGTTCAAGTACAATACGATGGAATAAAAATAATATTCGTTTTAAACATTATACTCTTAATCAAAACGAAGACTCTAACTATGATTTAGAGGATGTTAAGTCTGTTAAAAAATATCAAATTGGTGATACTATATATTTTTATGCAGCTAAATCCTATAAAAGTATGCATGTCGGAGAAAACTTTTACTTAATAGGTAAAGACACTTTAAATAATGGCGAAATTATAGAATTTGAATATTATACAGCTTCAGATTATTCTCCAGAAATATGGGAAACGGAAAAAGAATTTTTAAAAAGAGTTAGGCATTAATTATCCAGCGACTATATTTTAACTTAATTTTTATAATTCAAGTTTTTAAAATTTAAAGAGTTGTTATAACTTTAAAGCTAGCATATTAACCAAAACTTCATTTCTATTGTTAAAAAAAGTAATTTACTTTTTAATTGTGATACTTGTACTATTTATAGGTATGGTGTATTGGTCTACTTCCTCAACAGATCAAACATTTAAAACGTCTCAGTTAGTTAATATTGATAATGTTAATGCCATAAATTTTCATGATTTAGATTCTGTATTAGTAGCAGCAAGCGCTTTATATAAAGCAGATGAGATTAAAATACTTTTTCAAGGAGAGCAATATCGTGCTGCTTGGGCAACACCAATTAAAGCACCTGTATTATTTTTAGACACTTTATTTGGAGGTGTTACAATTACTAAGGAAGGTGGTGGTAAGCAAACCCATTCTTTAAAACTAGAAACTAAAGAAGGTGTTGAGTTAACACTTAGAGGTATTAATAAAGATCCAAAACCACTTATTCCCGAATTTGTAAAAACATTAGGATTAGAAAATATTATCGTAGATGGTATTTCTGCGCAACATCCTTATAGTGCTATATTGGCTGCTGAGCTAGCTAATAAATCCGCTATAATTAATACCAAACCTAAAGTGGTATTTCTTCCAAAGCAACCGCTATTGGGAGACTATAATAACAAGTATGGGAATAGACTATTTTTATTAGAGTACGAAACAGAAAGTAAGACCAATTGGACAAACTTAAGTAATGTTTCTGAAATCGTTGACACTAAAAACCTTCAAGAATTAAAATTAAGTAATACTAATAATATATTTATTGATAAATCTGCACTTATTAGAGCTAGACTGTTTGATCTATTAGTTGGTGATTGGGATAGGCATACAAAACAATGGGGTTGGGCTATACAGCAAACAGATCAAACTTACACAGCTATTCCAATTGCAGGAGATAGGGATAATGCTTTTATAAATTTAGAAGGTATTATACCTTCTATTTTATCCAATGAAAATGTTGTTGAACAGTTAAGACCATTTGATTACGAAATAGATTTTATGCCAGGATTAGTCTATCCATTTGATCAATATTTTTTATTAAACACGGAAGAAAATTTATTTATACAAGAAGCGAAACAATTGCAATTACTTCTTAATGATGAGGCTTTACTAAAAGCTTTAAAAGTTTGGCCTTCTCAAATTTTAGATATTGATGGAGAAGAAATCATTAGTAAAATAAAAACAAGACGAGATAATTTAGTGTCCTATGCTAAATTATTTAAAACAACCATAGATAAAAAAGGTTTGGTAACACAGCGTCTAAAAGGCTCTGAAGATTTAAATCTTCCAGAACAACTTCAGGCATGTTTTGAGTGTTATACTAAATATTAAATTCTTTAAACATATTGGTTTTAATAGTAAGCCATTCGTTTTTTAAAATACCATAACAACAAGTACTTCGTCTAAAACCATCAGTCATTACTGTGTCTTGGCGTAATATGCCTTCTAGTGTTGCTCCTAATTTTGTGACTGCTTTTCTAGATTTAATATTACGCTCATCAATTCTAAATTCTACTTTTTCAAAAAGTAACGTTTCAAAAGCATATTGTAGCATTAAAAATTTCATATGGCTATTTAGACCTGTTCCTTGAAAATCATGTCCTATCCAAGTCCAACCAATATGTAAGACTTTGTTTTTATGGTTAATTAAACCAAAACGAGTGCTACCTGCAAAAGCTTGTTTTTGCTTGTCATAAACAATAAAAGGTAGTGTAGTATTATTATAAAAACCTTCAATTGCAGTTTGTACATAATTTTTTAGAGTCTCTGGAGTAGAAATGGTATTAGGCGAATAATAAATTAAATCAGTCTCTTTAGCAATAGTAGTTAATTGTTTATAATTACTTAAGTCTAAAGGAATTAGTTTTACACGATTGTTTTCAAGAGTTGGAGCTGTCATTTTAGCGCTAGGTTTTGTATTTTTACATTAAAATTAAAGATACATGAAGTATTCTAAAGCACAAGTGTTAGCTATAGCAAATAAGGCAAGCAAAAACACTTTAATGGAAACCTTAGAAATAGAAGTTGTGGATTATGGCGAGGATTTTTTAGTATCCAGAATGCCAGTGACACCACGTGTGCATCAACCAGATGGAGTGTTGCATGGAGGCGCAACAGCAGCATTGGCAGAAAGTGTTGGTAGTTTTGCGTCGCATATCTTTTTAGATTCAGAAAATTTAATGATTAGAGGGTTAGAGATTACAGCTAATCATTTAAAAAGTATTAGCGCTGGCTATGTCTATGCTAAGGCTACTTTTTTACATAAAGGACGTACAACGCAATTGTTAGATATTAGAGTAACGGATGAAGATGACAACCTAATTTCGTTATGCAAATTGTCAACCATTTCTTTACCTAAAAAGAAGTAAGTTATGACCTCTTCCATTTTTTTTGATCAGCTTGCTCAACAATTTGACAAGCAACTTCCTTTTGTAGCTTATAAAAAGCCCAATCAAGTAGCGGTAAAAGCAATGCTTCAGGATAGCAATCAGCTTCATTTTACAACTAATTTTGAGGATAGTGGTTTTGTGTTTTCACCTTTTAAAAACGAAGATAATACGGTACTATTTCCTTTAAATAAAAGTCAAACAATTTCATGTTTGCATGATAGTACTACGGTTGATTCTAAAAACCAATTAAGTAGCGCTATAAATCTTTCAGCGAAAGCGAAACATATAAAAATAGTAGAGAAAGCTATTGCCGAAATTGAAGATGGTAGTTTTAAAAAAGTAGTGATATCTCGAGTTGAAACCGAAGCTTTTCCTGTAGACAATACACTTTTACTATTTAAAAAATTATTAGCGACTTATAAAACAGCAATGGTGTATTTTTGGTATCATCCAAAAGTAGGGCTGTGGTTAGGCGCAACGCCTGAAACCTTATTAAAAGTAGAAGGTAACCGCTTTTTAACCATGTCTCTTGCAGGTACGCAACAATACAAAAATACAGTTGATGTCCAGTGGCAATCCAAGGAACAAGAGGAGCAGCAATTAGTTACGGATTTTATAGTAAGTAGTTTAGAGTCGTCAGTCAGTAGTATTAATTTGGGCAACACAGAAACTATCAAAGCGGGGAATTTATTGCATTTGCAAACTAAGATTTCTGGACTATTAAAGCCTGAAAATGGATTTCAGTCTGTTATTGCTAAATTACATCCAACGCCTGCAGTTTGCGGTTTACCTAAAGAAAACGCTAAACAGTTTATATTAAAAAACGAAGGCTATAATCGTGAATATTATACCGGTTTTTTAGGCGAAATAAATATTAAACAAGCCAAAACAAGAAATACCAATCGCAGAAACGTAGAGAATAACGCTTACGGATCTGTTAAAACAATATCGCATTTGTTTGTTAATTTAAGATGTCTTCAAATTAAGAACAACCAAGCATTAATATATGTAGGTGGCGGAATTACAAAAGATTCTGTACCTGAAAACGAATGGGAAGAAACCGTTGCAAAATCTAAGACTGTTAAAAACCTCTTATAATGGTTTTATTTAGGATTTGGGTTTCGTATTTTTGTATAACACATGAAACACCCAAAAATACCTTTAGCGCAAACGGTAATTCAGCTTTGTAAAGCCAAGAATATCCAACACGTTGTACTGTCTCCAGGAAGCAGAAATGCGCCATTAACCATTGGATTTACTCACGATCCTTTTTTTAAATGTTATAGTATTGTGGACGAGCGTTGCGCAGCTTTTTTCGCATTAGGTATCGCACAACAAATAAAGCATCCCGTAGCAGTTGTTTGTACTTCTGGTAGTGCGTTGTTAAATTATTATCCAGCGGTGTCCGAAGCGTATTATAGCCATGTTCCGTTAGTGGTTTTAAGTGCTGACAGACCTAAGTACTTGGTCGGAATAGGTGATGGACAGACTATAAATCAAGAAAACGTTTTTAAAAACCACATTCAATATTCGGCTAATTTAAAGCAAGATTTAAATCCTGAAAAAGAAAACGCTTTCGCGGAAGACTTGCCAATAATGAAGAGTATTGAGAATAAAGTCGAACGCTTTTTAGGGCTACAACAAGGGATCCAACAATACAACGAAACCGAAATTAATAAAGCCTTTAATATTGCAATAACAACACAAGGCCCTGTACATGTTAATATTCCGTTTGATGAGCCTTTATACCAAATGGTGGATGCGCTTACGGTAACTCCAGAAGTAGTGCCGGTACCAGAACCTAATATAGTTAGTGAAGATTATAACGCTTTCGCTGAAATTTGGAATAACTCCAAAAAGAAGTTAGTATTAGTAGGTGTTTTGGCTCCAAACAGTGTGGAGCAACACTTTATTGACGTTTTAGCAGAAGATGAAAGTGTATTGATATTAACCGAAAGTACCTCTAACTTACATCACAATAATATTTGTCCGAGCATTGATAAATTAATTGGTGCGTTAACGGAACAGGAGTTGCAAGGCTTACAACCAGAAATACTATTAACCTTTGGAGGTTTAATAGTATCTAAAAAAATAAAGAAATTTTTACGTACCCATAAACCCACACAACATTGGCATGTGTCCGAAAATGGGGCAAATGACACCTTTTTTGTGCTAAACAAGGTGTTTAAGCAATCAATAAACTCATTTTTTCAATCTTTTATACCATTAACTAAAGCTTTAAAAAGTGATTATAATCCATTTTGGAAAAACCAAATGGATATTAGACGCGAAAAGCATGTGCAATACATGGGGTTGATTCCATTTTCCGACTTTAAAGCATTTGACGTGTTACTAAAAAGTATACCAAATCAAACGCAATTACAAGTTGGTAATAGTTCTGCTATTAGATATACACAGCTTTTTGATATTAATCCAACGTTGGACGTTTTTTGTAATCGAGGAACTAGCGGAATTGATGGAAGTACAAGTACTGCAATTGGAGCAGCAATAACAAGAGATAATCCAACCGTATTTATTACTGGAGATTTAAGCTTTTTTTACGATAGTAATGCACTGTGGAATAACTACATACCTAAAAACTTTAGAATTATAATTATTAATAACGAAGGAGGAGGGATTTTTAGAATTCTGCCAGGACATAAAAACACAGATAACTTTGATTATTTTTTCGAAACGAAACATAATCTGTCGGCAAAGCAATTGTGTCAAATGTATGGTTTAGAATATACTAAAGTAACCAATCAACACCAATTAGAAAATGCTCTAGACCATTTTTACGATAAAACCGAGCAACCTAAGTTATTAGAGGTTATGACGCCAGCAAGAGACAATGATAGTATACTATTAGATTATTTTAAGTTTGTTAAATAATTTCAACGAAAAAATTGGACGTTTATCGTAATTGTAATATTATTTTTTTTCGCTTAAAAAGAGATATAAAAAAATTGTACCTTTAAGAAGCTAAAAATATTAATCTAAATTTAAAATTATGAGTAAACGTGATGAATTAATCGCAAAGTATGCAACAGACCTAAAAGATAAGTGTGGTGTAACTGCAGATATGGATTTTTTAACTAAAGTAACTATAGGTTGTGGTCCATCAATATATAACAAAGATTCTGCAACTGTTTCTGGTTCTGATGCATCAGAATTAGCGACTGTAAAAAACAATTTTTTAATTAAAAAATTAGGCTTAGCAGATAGCGATGATTTAGATAAAGCTATAGATTCTGTAATGGAAACTTACGGAAGGTCTAATAAAAATAAATACAGAGCAGTGGTTTATTATTTATTAGCTAAACATTTCAAAAAAGAATCTGTTTATAAATAAAATTATAAAATAATACATAAAAAAAGCGTTACAGTTCTGTAACGTTTTTTTTATATGCTTACATTTGCAAAATGATACAAATAGGACAATTCAATACACTTGAGATTTTAAGAGATACAGAACCTGGATTATTTTTAGGCGATGCAGATAATAATGAGGTTTTATTACCAAATAGATATGTTCCAGAACATTTTGAAATTGGTGATAAATTAGAGGTGTTTGTATATTTAGATAATGAAGAGCGTATCATCGCAACAACTACAGAACCATATATTTTAGATGGTGAGTTTGCTATGTTACGATGTAATGAAGTTACCAAATTTGGAGCCTTTTTGGATTTTGGATTGGTTAAAGAATTATTCTGTCCTTTTAAAGAACAAGCTTTCCCTATGAAAAAAGGAGGTTGGTACTTGGTACGTTGTTATCTAGATGAGGTTACAGAGCGTTTGGTAGCGTCTAGTAAAACCAATCGTTTTTTAGATAATAAGGAGTTAACAGTAGATCAATTTGATCAAGTTGATATTATTGTGTCGCATCCAAGTGATCTAGGTATGAATGTTATTGTAAACAACAGACATACTGGATTAATTTATAAAGACAATATCTTTCAGGATATTAGTGTTGGTGATAAATTAAAAGGGATTGTTAAAAAAATACGACCTGGTAACAAATTGGATATAAGCTTAGGAGAAATTGGTTACAGAAATATTGAACCAAATGCTGATAAGATTATGCAAGAACTTACTGATAACAATGGGTTTTTGGCATTGACAGATAAATCTAATCCTGAAAAAATTAAAACGGTGTTACAAATGAGCAAGAAAACCTTTAAAAAGGCTATTGGGACTTTGTATAAACAAAAACTGGTTGATTTAAAAGACGATGGTATTTATCTTAAGAAGCAAGATTAGTATTATTTACCAAATTGTTTTTAATTTTAGCCCATTCTATGGCTTCATATAAGTCTTCAAAACGTTTGATTTCTACTGTAGAGAATACCTTTTCCATTAGAGCATTAAACCAACTTTGTTCGCTTTTTGTGACTACAGCGTAACCATTTAACACGTTATTATTTTTATAAAACTTTAGCCAATCAGATGGTTTGACTGAGTAGTTATTTACGCGGTTTGAGATATAGCAAACATTTATATTTGGTCCATAAAATTTATGTACAGCCTGAATCACTTTTTTAGCTTCTTCCCAGGAGTAAGTAATGCCTTCATTTATTTCTGATATAACCAAACCATCAAGAAAATAAAAATTACCTTGATCTGTGATGTGAACATCAAGAATAGAATCTGCTAAAGTTGAATCGATGATTGTCATAAGTATAGTAGGTTTAGGCTAAACTATATAACAACTAGTTGACATACAATTTGTTGGGTATTTTTAATCAGTTTTTTCGACAAAAAATTGTATAAATAGGTCAAACGACAAAAAAAAAGCCACCTAAAAGAGGTTAGGGCTCTAAAAGGTAGCTATTTAAGCATCTAATTAAAATGCCTTAGGGTGTATCAAATGTCACGCTATCATTGGTTGAATTTAATATATAATCATTAATTGTATTATAAGCTTCTGAAATGTTATCAAAATCTAATACAGGTATTTTGCTAAATTGTTTTTCTAAGCTAATATTTACGTTATTAAAATTAGTATTTCCAACTACGCCATAAAATTTTAAATTAGGTAAATTTTTACTGTACTTAGGTAAATCTAAAACCTCTAAGGAGTACTTATTTAATCTATTTGAAATTATACCAAATGGTTTTTTTAATGCTTCATAATAATCATAAATACATTTAAAAGGTAATTTGGTGCTATTAAAACTTACATGTTCGCCTTCATTAACTTGTGTAATAATCATGTTTTTGAAGAAAAATAAATCACCCATAGGAAACTTATGTACTTCTTTTATTTGATTATAAATTTCAGAATTTATTATATTCATTATAGAGGGATTATTAATTCTTAATCAAAGATAATAAGTGGTCATAAAATCTGAAACCAAATATAGTGTTTTATTTTTCAAATAGACAAGAAGTAAATAAATCAGTTAAAAAACATTTCTTTGAATAATTTTTAATTCACTTAAATACTTTTATTCAGAGATTTACTTCTTTTATAGGGTTTTTTCATCCTCATTAATCATCATAGATAATCATAATTATTCGGTTTCTTAAAATCAATTTTAATTCTGATAAAAATTTTTATTTGCGTATTTTTATGCTCTTAAAACTTAACGACATCTTATGGAGCAAATTAAATGGATAAAGGCTAAAGAATATGAGGATATAACTTATAGCAAATGCAATGGAGTTGCCAGAATTGCATTTAACAGACCAGACGTAAGAAACGCTTTTAGACCAAAAACGACAAAAGAATTATATGACGCTTTTTATGACGCAGGAGAAGACACATCAATAGGTGTAGTGCTATTATCTGCAGAAGGTCCATCGTCTAAAGATGGTATTTATAGTTTTTGCTCTGGAGGAGATCAAAAAGCAAGAGGTCATCAAGGTTACGTTGGAGAGGATGGTTATCATAGACTAAATATATTGGAAGTACAACGTCTAATTAGGTTTATGCCTAAAGCTGTTATTGCAGTTGTGCCAGGTTGGGCTGTTGGTGGTGGACATAGTTTACATGTGGTTTGCGATTTAACTTTAGCAAGCAAAGAACACGCTATTTTTAAACAAACAGATGCCGATGTTACAAGTTTTGATGGTGGTTACGGATCTGCCTATTTGGCTAAAATGGTAGGACAGAAAAAAGCAAGAGAAATTTTCTTTTTAGGAAGAAATTACTCTGCTCAGGAGGCTTATGATATGGGAATGGTAAATGCTGTTATTCCGCATGATGAGCTAGAAAGCACAGCTTATCAATGGGCTCAGGAAATTTTAGAAAAATCGCCAACCTCAATCAAAATGTTAAAATTTGCAATGAATTTAACAGACGATGGGATGGTAGGTCAACAAGTGTTTGCAGGAGAAGCAACACGATTAGCTTACATGACAGACGAAGCTAAGGAAGGTAGAGATGCGTTTTTAGAAAAACGTAAGCCAAACTTTCCAAAACAATGGATTCCATAATATATGAAAAACTTAAAAAAGTGGTTGTCGGCAATGCGTTTACGTACTTTGCCTTTATCCATATCAGGTATTATTGTAGCAGCTTGTTTAGCAAAATATAATGGTGTATTTGATTATATAATTTTTGTATTTGCTATACTTACAACATTAAGTTATCAGATTTTATCAAACTTGGCTAATGATTATGGTGATGGTGTAAAAGGTACAGATAATGATCAAAGAATAGGTCCTGTAAGAGCTTTACAATCTGGAGCAATTACTAAACAGCAAATGTTTAATGCTATTAAAATTAATGTTTTAATAAGTATAGCTTTAACTATTGGGCTTATATTTTTTTCGTTTAAGGCGCAACATCTTCTATTAGCTTTTGTGTTTTTTATATTGGCATCTTTATCTATTTATGCAGCGATTAAGTATACTGTAGGGAATAACGCTTATGGATACAAAGGTAAAGGAGATGTTTTTGTATTTGTGTTTTTTGGTTTAGTTAGTGTTTTAGGTTGCTATGTATTGTTTGCTAAACAAATTGACTATATCGTTATTTTGCCAGCAATAGCAATAGGTTTGCTAAGTACAGCTGTATTAAATCTTAATAACATGAGAGACATCGTGTCTGACGTTACTGCTAACAAAATTACATTAGCAGTTAAATTAGGAGCTGTTAAGGCTAAAAAATATCACTATGTTTTAATTATTACTGCTATTGTTCTATCTGCATTATTTGGTGTATTGTATTACAAATCACCATTTAATCTCATCTATTTTATAGCCTATATACCATTAATATTGCATCTTAAAACAGTGAAGTTGGTTACTAATCCAAAGGATTTTGATCCAGAGCTTAAAAAATTAGCCTTAACAACGGTATTACTTAGTTTACTATTAGGTATAGGTCAATTATTATAATTATCTAACCTGACTTTTTATCACAAAACGATGTAATAGTCTTGGAAAAAAGCGTTTTAAGTAAACTCCAAGTATCTCTTTTTTCCCAATATAAGCTTCAAACTTTTCTTGCTTAATAGCTTTAAGCATGCGTGTGCTAAACTCAGTAATGGATAATCCATTTTCAGTAGCCTTATCTTGACTGTTTTGTAAAGATCCATCGCCAATTAAAGCGTTTTTAGCAATATTGGTATTGACAAAACCAGGACAAATTAAAGTCACCTTTACATTATCTTTTTCATGTTCCATGCGCATTGCATCAAAAAAACCATGCAAAGCATGCTTTGCTCCGCAATACCCAGAACGATAAGGCGAACTAAATTTACCCATCAAACTAGTTACTACTGCATAGTGACCAGATTGGTTTTTAATAAAGTGTGGTAATAAGGCTTTGCTTAAAGCAATGGTTCCTAAATAGTCAATCTCCATTAATTTTTTGTCTACACTAATGTCTGTGTCTATTATTAGCGATCTTTGGCTAATTCCACCATTATTTATTAGTAGGTCAACAGATCCAAATAGACTTATGGCTTTAGCTACAATAGGTTTCATGTTGTCATAATTAGCCAAATCAATGGGTAAGATAGCAATGTTTTCAGGTTTAAGACATAATTGTTTGATTAGGTTCAAATCGGTTTCTTTTCTTGAAGAAATTATTATTTGACAATCTAATTTTGATAAGGCTAAAACTAACCCTTTTCCAATTCCGCTAGAGGCACCTGTAATCCAAACAACTTTATTTTTAAAGGTCATGTAATCGTAGTTTTTTAGGTGAAATTACGAAAATATTTAAGTATTTTTGAAATCCTTATGAAAGCATCGTATTACAAACATATATTAGAATTTAAACAACCAAGCGGAACCTCTAGAGGTATATTAAAAACAAAGGAAACTTGGTTTATAATTATCGATAAAGATGGAAAACGTGGTGTTGGAGAATGTGGTATTTTAAGAGGTTTAAGTGCAGATGATAGACCTGATTATGAGGCACAACTTAAGTCCACTTGTTTAGATATTGAAAAAGGTTTAGATTATTTGTATGCTAAAAATAATCAATTTCCTAGTATCCAAATTGGATTAGAAATGGCCTTTAAGAGTTTAGAGAGCACTAATCCTTTTGTCTTATTTCCTTCTGATTTTACAAACGGAAATGCTGTTATAGATATTAATGGTTTGATTTGGATGGGTGATCAAGCCTTCATGAAACAACAAATTGAAGATAAAATAGCTTCAGGTTTTAGTTGTATTAAATTAAAAATTGGAGCTATAGATTTTCAAACTGAATTGGATATTTTAAAGGGAATCAGGCAAAATTTCAGCGAAAGCGATATAGAGCTACGTGTTGATGCAAATGGCGCTTTTAGTACTACTGAAGCTTTGGAGAAACTTAAGCGTTTATCAGACTTTAATTTACATTCCATTGAGCAACCCATTAAAGCTGGTCAACCGGAAGACATGGCTAAATTGTGTGAGACAACACCTTTAGCAATTGCTTTGGACGAAGAGCTGATTGGTGTTTTTAACGATCATGATAAAAAACAACTGTTAGAGTGTATTAATCCACAATATATTATTTTAAAACCAAGTTTTATAGGCGGATTTAAAGGCAGTGATACTTGGATAAATTTAGCAAAAAAACAAAATATTGGTTGGTGGATTACTAGTGCTTTGGAGAGTAATGTGGGATTAAATGCAATTGCACAATATACTTTTACAAAAGGGAGTGATTTACCTCAAGGTTTAGGTACAGGTAGCCTTTTTACTAATAATATTACGTCGCCTTTAAAGGTGAAAAATGGAACGTTACAATATAATTTAAATACTAATTGGGAATTTAATTTTTAAACTATGGATTTTATAAAACAAGCCTTTAATGTAAAGCACGAGTTTTGGCGTTATTTAGTAGGGTCTTTAATTATTGCAATTTTTGCAGTTATTGGACAATTTCCATTTGCTATCGCTGCAATGATTAAATATGTTAGTAATGGAGGCTCTATTGATGCTATGGATGAGCAAGCATTAATGAGTGTTTTAGAGCCTAATTTAAATTTATTTTTATTGTTATTATCCTTTGCTTTTGGATTTTTAGGACTAATTATTGTTGTAAAATATTTACATAATCAAACAATGAAATCCGTTACGACTGCCAGAAAAAAAATAGATTGGAAACGTGTACTATTTGCTTTTTTGTTTTGGGGTGTGATTACTTCTACGATGATTTTAATAGATTATTTTGCTAGTCCAGAGAGTTATGTATGGAATTTTGAGTTAAATCGTTTTTTAATTTTACTAGTAGTGGCTGTGCTTTTAATACCAATTCAGACCAGTTTAGAAGAGTATATTTTTAGAGGATATTTAATGCAAGGTTTTGGAATGTTGGCAAAAAACAGATGGTTTCCGTTAATAATGACTTCTGTTATTTTTGGAGGAATGCACGTTTTTAATCCAGAAGTAGGTAAGCTAGGTTATGGTGTAATGGTATATTATATAGGTACAGGATTATTTTTAGGTATTTTAACTTTAATGGACGATGGTATGGAGCTTGCATTAGGGTTTCATGCTGCTAATAATTTATTTGGTGCTTTATTAGTATCTGCAGATTGGACCGTATTACAAACACATTCTGTTTTAAAAGATGTGTCAGAACCTGGACAAGGCTATGGTGATATTTTTATTCCTGTGTTTGTTGTATTCCCTATTTTACTTGTAATTTTTGCAAAGGTGTATAAATGGACTAATTGGAAAGAAAAATTATTTGGAACGATAGAAGCACCAATCACTGAAGATTATAAAGTTTTAGATTAAAAATGACACCAAATTTTAATAAAGTACACAGTAAATTTAAATTAAATGGTAATCATTATTCTTTTGAAGAACTAAAAGAGGTTGCCTATAGTTTTATTAAAGAAGGCTTGCCATTTGAGCAAGAGATTGGTGACTTTTTATCCCATTGGTTAGATAATAACAATTTTATTTTAGTAAAAACATCAGGCTCTACAGGTCAGCCAAAAACCATAAAACTACAAAAGCAAGCGATGGTTAATTCTGCTATTACAACAGGTGATTTTTTTAAGTTGCAACCTGGTAACTCTGCTTTGTTGTGTCTACCAGCAACTTATATTGCAGGTAAAATGATGTTGGTTCGTGCTATGGTTTTAGGTTTAGAAATAGATAGCGTGCAACCCACTACAAACCCTATTTTTGATCCTGAAAAGCATTATGATTTTGTGGCTATGATTCCTGCGCAAGCAGAAAAAACGGTACACAGACTCAGCAATATTAAAACTCTAATTATTGGTGGAGCTCCATTATCTAATCCCTTAAGATTAAAATTAGAAAACTTAAAAACAGGTGTTTTTGAGACGTATGGTATGACTGAAACTATTACGCATATTGCACTTAAGCAATTAAAAAGTAATGGACCACAATACTTTAATATTTTACCAAATATTACAATTTCACAAAATGACAAAGCGTGTTTAGTCATAGACGCACCACTTTTAACCAAGGACCAAATTGTAACTAATGATGTGGTTAAATTACACTCTAAAACCACTTTTGAGTGGTTAGGACGTGCAGATCATGTTATTAATTCTGGAGGTGTTAAATTGTTTCCGGAACAGATTGAAGCAAAATTGCAATCAAAAATAAAGTCTCGTTTTTTTATAACTTCAGAAGATGATAAAACTTTTGGTAGTGTTGCAATATTAGTAATTGAAGCAGAAAATACGTCTTTAGATGCTCATGTGTTTTCTGACTTAAAAGCAATTGAAATGCCTAAAAAAACGTATGCTATTCCTGCTTTCGCTGAAACAAGTTCTGGTAAAGTTAACAGAAATGAAACACTTAAATTACTTAAAAAGTAGCGTTGCCTAATTCAAAATAGCGCTTCCCTCAATACTGGTTTTATAATCCTTAGTTTGGTTATAGGTTTGTTTTAAACTTTAAAACTACCTTATCATGAAAACAGGATTAAATTTAATAATTGCACTATTTATGGTAGTACAATTACATGCACAACAAAAAACGGTATCTGGTGTTATTACAGATCAAAATGGTTTGCCATTACCATCTGCTACAGTGTTACAAATGGGAACAGCAAATGGGACAACATCCGATTTTGATGGTAATTATAGTATTTCTGTTAAAGTTAATGATGTTTTAGTATTTAGCTATTTAGGTTACAAGACAGAACAAGTCGTGGTAACTGATGCCAATACGATCAATGTTATTTTGCAAGAAAACAGTAGTTTAGATGAAGTCGTAATTACTGTTTTAGGAATTTCACGCTCAACAGACGAAGTGAAAAAATCTGTGACGACCATTAAATCAGAGGAAATTATACAAGCTTCCAATCCAAATGTAGTCAATAGTTTAGCAGGTAAAGTATCTGGTTTAAAAATCAAAACTAAAAATCATGGTGTTAATCAAACCACAAGAATTGTACTTAGAGGTAATAGATCTTTAACAGGTACAAATGAGGCACTTATTGTTATTGATGGTAAAATATCTTCGGCTGAAAAATTAGTTAATTTAGCACCAAAAAAAATAATATCTACTCATGTTGTTAAAGGCGCAGAAGGATCAGCTTTATATGGGTCACAAGGTGCCAATGGTGTAATTATAGTCACGACAGTAGATGGTAGTAAAGAAAATGCCAAGATTTCAAAATTTGTACAGACAAATAAAGAATTGCAACATAAATTTTTAAACGAAAGCTATACTAAAATACATGAAAATAAATTTAAAATAGCAGCTACAACACCTTTGTCAACCTTTTCTATAGATGTAGATAAGGCTGGTTATAGCAATGTAAGACGTATGATTAACAATGGACAATTAATTCCTGCAAATGCGGTTAAAATTGAAGAAATGGTTAATTATTTTGACTACAATTACCCACAACCAACGGATGAACATCCATTTTCTATCAATACAGAAGTTGTAAAAACCCCTTGGCATAAGGATACAAAGTTGGTTAAAATTGGTTTACAAGGTAAAATTTATGATAATGAAAACTTACCAGCTGCCAATCTTACTTTTTTAATAGATGTTTCAGGATCAATGGGTAATCAAAACAAGTTACCACTTTTAAAAGAGGCTTTTAAATTATTAGTTAATCAATTAAGACCACAGGACAATGTCGCTATTGTAGTGTATGCAGGAGCAGCTGGAGTTGTTTTAAAGCCAACATCAGGGAAACATAAAACAAAAATTATTGAAGCTTTAGATCAGTTAAATTCTGGTGGATCTACAGCAGGTGGTCAAGGTATTGAGTTGGCTTATAAATTGGCACAAGAAAATTTTAATAAAAAAGGAAATAACCGAGTAATTTTAGCTACTGATGGAGATTTTAATGTTGGTGCATCTAGTAATGATGCTATGGAAAAATTGATTGTTAAAAAAAGAGAATCAGGTGTCTTTTTATCAGTTTTAGGTTTTGGTTATGGAAATTACAAGGATGATAAGTTAGAGATTTTAGCAGATAAAGGTAACGGAAATCATGCGTATATCGATACCATGCAAGAAGCAAGACGTATTTTTGAAACCGAATTTGGTGGGACTTTGTTTACCATTGCTAAGGATGTAAAAATACAAGTAGAATTTAATCCTAATCATGTACAAGCTTATCGTTTAATTGGTTATGAAAACAGGTTGTTAGCAGATGAAGATTTTGTTAACGATACCATTGATGCTGGAGAACTTGGTGCAGGACACACAGTTACTGCTTTATATGAAGTACTTCCGGTTGGCATTGAAAGTGAGTACGCAAAAGACATTATAGATTTAAAATACACACAAAATGAAACTGTTACAAACCAATATAATGATGAGTTGTTTACCGTTAAATTTAGATATAAGAAACCTGATGAAGATAAAAGTATTGAAATGATACACGTACAAAAAAATGAAACAACAGAAGCTACTGAAGATATGAATTTTGCTAGTGCTGTTGCGTTATTTGGAATGCAGTTAAGAGAGTCTCAGTTTTATAATAATACCAATGTACAAGATGTTATAGCTTTAGCTAACAAAGGTAGAGGTGAAGATAGGTCTGGTTACAGAGCAGAATTTGTTAGATTAATAAGCACTTTTAAGTAATCTTATTTTTGGTTATTTCTGGATTATTTAAAATAAAAAGGAACACTATTTAGTGTTCCTTTTTTTATGATTACAGTTTTAAAACTTATTCAAACTCATGATAAAAGGTCAGTAATATTTGCTTGTTTTTTAATAACTCTTTTGCTTTTTTATGATTGTCTTCAAATGTTTCTAAGTTGGTACCTTTACATATTCCGTAGGAATAATGGTATTTAATAATTTCAGTATCAAAATCTGATAATTGATAATCATTATCATGACTACCAGAAAAAAAGTGATTGTTGTCTATACTTTGGTTAAACTGAAAATGCCCTAATGATTTTATAAAATATTTTTTTAATTCACTTAAGCGTAATTTAGGTGTAAAAAAGTCTTCCTTTATAAGTCTAATAGATAATCTATAAATTTGATTTTTATTGTTCCAATGCATGTAGAAGTCGGATTTGCTATAATTGCTCATTCTTGATTCGTACTCAAAACCATCATTGTAATAAACAATATAATTAGAGTCTTCGACATGTTTGACTTCTTTTATGGATAAAGAATCAACGTGTTGTAAAGTCTTTTCGGCGAAAGCCATAAATTTTTTTTTAACTTTTTTATCTACAGAATTGGAAAAGAAAATAGCAATGTCGTCTTTCCAATATTTCATGGTGGTTTTTTTGCTAACAGAATCCTTGTAATGATTAAATGCTATGGTTTTATACACGTCTAAAAATGTAGAGTCTTTATATTGGTAAGGTACACTAGCACCAGGTTTACGGACATAATCCTTTACAATAACCATGGTGTCATTATTAACATAAACAAAGTTTAAAGTGTCTTTTGCAGTTAATGGCGTTTTATATTTAGCCTTAAACTGTTTTATAGACATCCTGTATTGGACGTTTTTAGTTTGGTGTGGTGTTTGTGCCTGTACAAATTGCACTAAAGTTAGTGATATAATGGCTATAAGTAGTGATTTAGTCATTGGCTAATTGTTTGTAATAGTTTTCTAATGCTGTAAAAACAGTATAGTCTACTTTAAATTTATATAAGTTTTTGTAATGGTATTTAAGTAGCACAATATCAATTGCACCAAGAGTTGAAAAATTGGAGTTGGAAGATGATAATATAGAGGTGTTGTCATAAACACGATAGTCTTTAGACTGTATTAATGAGATAAAAAACACTTTTTTAAGGTTATCCAATAATTGTGGATCGTTAATATAGGATGGACTAATTTGTAATACACCAGAGTACATTTTATAATTATAATCACCATTCCAATCGTGTATTATTTTAGAAAAAGGATAGGTGTCAATAAGGTCTTTTGGCACTTCTGCTTTTTGCTTGTCGGTTAAAGCTGATACCTCTTGATTTGCTATTTTGATGTAATAATTAGCTTTGTTTATATCTTTGCTAATAGTTATGTTTAAATTATCTATTTCGGGAATTGATAAAATAAACTGACTTATATTTTTTGTGATTTCCTGCGGAATGTTGTGATCAAAGTAAACAACAATAGGTTCTTTCCATTGGTAAATTATTGCACTACTATCTTGCTTAAAAATTAAGCTTTTATATTGTCTTAAAAAGTAATTATTTTTAAATAAATCAAAATCCTTAACAAAACTTAAAGCGGTCGTATCCTTACTTTTTATGGTTTTGTCTCTAGTAACGTTAGCGTGTAATGGATATTTGATATGAAGTGTATCTACATTTTTTTTAATGGTATAATCCGTTTTTAAAAGTGGTTTAAAATCTGTAGATTGAGAAAAACTTGTAGCAAAAGCAAGTAGCGTAACTAGAAAAACTATTTTTTTATAAATCAAAGTGGCTGGTTTTGTTTTTAAAGTTAGTATTTAAAAACGTGTTTTAAAAATTAAATTTTCATTAATATCATACGCTTTCCAAGTGCCAACTTGTTTGTCTTTTCTATATTTACCCGAAATTTTTAAATTTCCATTTTGATAATACGCTTTGTAGCTACCATGTTTTAATCCATCTTTTAATTCAACAGAAAAACGTGGGTTTCCGTTAGAGTATTTTTTTGTAAAAATTTGAGCAGTTAAATCAGAAGGATATAATTCTGGGATGCTAAAAACGGTAGCTTTATTAATGTTCTCTTGTGTAAGATTAATAGAATTAGTAATAATTGTTTTTGGTTTATCATCCTCAAAAGTATAGCTAGACTTAACTTTTTCAGGCGTTTGATACTCTAGTATTAATTGGCTTTTAAAGTCGTTTTTGCTTGGTGTTAATTGTATGCCTATTTGCGGAAAACAGATAAAGTAATCTTTATTAGTTTTTAGCTGTTTTTTAGTTGCAATATTTACAAAGTCATAAGCTGTATTATATAAATTAGGTGTATTAATGTAAGCAAACACACTAGACTTATTATTAAACCTGTTATCAAAGTCATTAAAGGCTTTAAAATAGTTTAAGGTCTCTTTGTTTGTGTAAGCATTAATTATACTTTTTAAGGTATTGGGCTCATTACTAAATATTACATAATCGTCAATAATTGTAAAATAAGGTTTTTCAATATTTGAAAATAAATCGCCTAAAATAATTTTGAAAAAACCTTTGATAGACATAAAGTTTATGGCGTATCCTTTGTAATTAACTTCTTTAAATTTTACTGGTGTACGTTTTCTAATTTGTTCTAATATAAAATCTAAGTTGTCTTTAGCATCGTCAATTGCTTTTGTTTTTAATATTAAAGCGACATCTTTTTTTGAGTCAGATACATTAGAGTGAAGTTGAATTAAAGCAATCTCGTCATCAATCCAACTCATAAAATGGGTTTTGAGATTTATTTTTAAAAAGCTTTCTATTTGAGAAGTACCTTCAGCATAACTTTTAAACTGTTCAGGATTTTCTTTTTGAATAGTTTCGAAATTAGAATAAAAATCTTCAAAACTTTTAAAACCGAAGCTTAAGTAAATTGCAGTATTATTAGGAACTACGTTTTTAATGGTACGTTTACCTTGTCCTGATTTTTGAAGCGCTTTTAAATACGTTGAAGCTTGATCATTAGTATTTGTAATACCATTAGCTACAATAGCGTTTTTTTCTAAATCAAAACTAAAACCACTAAATTCTAAACTTTGACTAAGTGTTTTAGTTAAATCTCCAGGTGTATCAGAAAAGACATTAACAAATTCATCTAAATAATCATATTGAAAGTACAAACGAAACATATCGTTATAACCAACATGTTTTTTGACTTCAATAAAATTAAGATTTCTACCAATCTCAGGATTACTATATTGATCAATTGAGGCTTCAACTAAAGTATGCGTATAGGACGCAATCATTTGGTTTTTAATAAAGCTTATATAAAGGGTTTCGTGTTTTTTAACGTCGTAAATCTCCGTGATTTCATTTTCCTTATAATAGCGTTTACTAACTTTATAATTGCTATTTATAACAGTATTTAAGTTGTTTTTAATAACATTTAGCTTTGCTATTTTTTGTAAATCGACTACATATAAAAAGCCATATTGCTTTGGAGCATAAACGTGTGCTGAAATTAATATTTCTCTGTTTCCAATACGATTAAAAATCCCTTGCTTTTGCTTAAATATAGTATCTAACTTATTTAAGTTTGTGGCAAGGGTATTAAAATATGTGTTTGTGTTTAAATGTTTCCAAATATCATTTTTACTTATAGCATCCCAATTGTTTATTGGTTTTTGACTTTCTATAATGTAAACTGCATCCTTAGGTACTAAATAAATAGACTGTATGTTGTCATTATTATCAAAATAAAATACATAGACTTGGTAAAGTCCAAAGCTGATTATAAAAGTGATAATTAGTAAAAATAAACTACGTTTTTTCATTTACCTATACTTGTAAAACACCCATGTTAAAAGGTTTTTCGATAGGAGCGTGGTTTGCAGCATCAATTCCCATGCTAATCCAAGTTCTTGTATCTAATGGATCAATTACGCCATCTGTCCAAATACGTGCTGCAGCATAGTAAGGTGATACTTGGTTATCGTATCTAGCTTTAATTTTATTAAATAACTCGTCTTCTTTTTCTTTAGTAATCGTTTCACCTTTCTTTTTAAGCGATGCAGTTTCTATTTGTAATAAAACTTTTGCAGCACTATTACCACTCATAACTGCCAGTTCTGCACTTGGCCAAGCAGCAATTAATCTAGGGTCATAAGCTTTTCCGCACATAGCGTAATTACCTGCTCCATAACTATTACCTAAAATTATAGTAAATTTTGGTACAACACTATTACTAACAGCGTTAACCATTTTGGCACCATCTTTTATAATACCAGAGTGCTCACTTTTACTTCCAACCATAAAACCAGTGACATCTTGTAAAAAGACTAATGGGATTTTTTTCTGGTTGCAATTAGCAATAAAACGTGTCGCTTTATCTGCACTATCATTATATATTACACCACCAAATTGCATTTCTCCTTTGGCGTTTTTAACTAAAGTACGTTGGTTAGCCACAATACCTACAGCCCAACCGTCAATTCTTGCGTAAGCAGTAATAATAGTTTTTCCGTAGTCCTGTTTATATTCATCAAATTCTGAGTTATCAACTAATCGTTTGATAATCTCTTTCATATCATATTGATCTGCTCTAGATTTTGGTAAAATTCCGTAAATGTCTTGTGGATTTTCTTTTGGTTTTTGTGGCTCATTTCGGTTAAAACCAGCTTTGTCATAATCTCCAATTTTGTCTACAATACGTTTGATTTTCTCTAAAGCATCTTTATCGTCTTTAGCTTTATAATCTGTAACACCACTAATTTCGCAATGCGTGTCTGCACCACCAAGTGTTTCGTTATCTATTGTTTCACCAATTGCAGCTTTAACTAGATAGCTTCCTGCTAAAAAAATACTTCCCGTTTTATCAACAATTATAGCTTCGTCACTCATTATTGGTAAATAGGCACCACCAGCCACACAGCTTCCCATGATTGCAGCAATTTGGGTAATTCCCATACTACTCATTATGGCATTATTTCTAAAAATTCGTCCAAAATGTTCTTTATCTGGAAAAATTTCGTCCTGCATTGGTAAGTATACACCAGCAGAATCTACCAAGTATATAATTGGTAATTTGTTTTCAATTGCTAATTCTTGAGCACGTAAATTCTTTTTTCCTGTAATAGGGAACCATGCTCCAGCTTTTACTGTAGCATCATTGGCAACAACAATACATTGTTTACCTTTAATGTAACCCATTTTAACTACAACACCTCCAGAAGGACAACCACCATGTTCTGCGTACATATCTTCTCCTGCAAAAGCACCAATTTCGATACTTTTTTTGTTGCTATCTAAAAGGTAATTAACACGTTCTCTTGCGGTCATTTTACCTTGTGCATGAAGTTTTTCTATACGTTTTTCTCCACCACCTAACTTGACTTTGGTTAGTTTGGTTTTAAGTTCAGAAAGTAATAATTTGTTATGATCTTCGTTTTTATTGAAGTTAATATCCATTGTAGTTATTTTGTTTGTTGTAAAAATACAAAAGAAAATAGTCTAATAAAACTACAATTTTTTAATTGTACGCTATATTCAATAATTCTGCTTTTAATTACCTAACACTATTTAAGTTAATTTGTTTCGTTTTAAATATTAAACAAGGAATTAGTTTCCATGTAACATATGTTTTGTATATTTGTATAAAATAAATTTACAGATGAAAAATATAATAGCATTTGGAGCAAGTAATAGTAAGACTTCAATCAACAAACAATTAGCAACATACGCATCTTCTTTATTAAAAAACACAGAAGTTGAAGTTTTGGATTTAAACGATTTTGATGTACCAACATATAGCGTGGATTTAGAGGGTAAATCTGGAATTCCAGACAATGCGCAACAATTGTTAAATAAAATAATTGCTTCGGATGGTTTAATCATTTCGTTAGCAGAGCATAATGGTGCTTATACTGCAATATTTAAAAGTTTGTTTGATTGGATGTCTAGGATTGATGTTAAATTATTTAAGCAAAAACCAATGTTATTAATGAGCACGTCTCCAGGAGCAAGAGGAGGACAATCAGTCTTTGAAATTGCAGAAAACAGATTCCCAATTCATGATGCAAACATTGTTGCTAAATTTAGCTTACCATCATTTAATGATAATTTTAAAGAAGACAAAATTGTTGATGCAGACCTGAAAACATCACTACTAGAAGCTGTTAATACTTTAGCAGAACGTCTTTAATACATAAATAATAAATTAAAAGTCATGGGTGATTTTGCCAAAGACATTAATTCTAAATTTGAAAATAACAGGATAAAAGCCATGCTAAATATTCTGTATACAGCAAATTATATTACTAGTTATCAAAACGACTTTTTTAAAACCTACGGTTTGTCTCCGCAACAATATAATATTTTAAGGATTTTAAGAGGAGCAAAGGAGCCAATAAAAGTGCAAACTATAAAGGAGCGCATGGTAGAACGAGCACCAAATTTAACGCGTTTGACGGATAAACTTTGTGATAAAAAATTAATTAGTCGTATTGCTTTTCCAGAGGATAGACGTGTAGTTTTAATTGAAATTACTAAAAGTGGATTGGATTTATTGGATAAAATTAAGCCCAACAATCCATCACATAATTTAATCGATAAGTTAACGGAAGACGAAGCTGGTTTACTAAGCGATTTACTAGATAAAATGAGATAATAAGTTTTTAATTATGAAAACAATACTACATAAAGCATCAGATCGTGGTTTTGCAAATCATGGTTGGTTGCAAGCTAATCACAGTTTTAGTTTTGCACAGTTTTATAATCCCGAAAAAAATCAATTTGGAGCCTTACGTGTATTAAATGATGATGTTATCGCACCAAGTATGGGCTTTAGTACGCATCCACATGATAATATGGAAATTATCACGATACCTTTAAAAGGGACGCTTAAACATAAGGATTCTATGGGAAATAAATGGGAAACCATTCAATCTGGAGAAGTGCAAATTATGAGTGCTGGTAGTGGATTAATGCATTCAGAAATGAATGCTAAAACAGACGAGTATTTAAGCTTGTTTCAAATTTGGATTATACCAAACAAAACAAATGTTACTCCTCGTTATGATCAACGTTTTTTTAATGCGGAAGATAGACAAGGTAAGTTACAGACCATAGTGTCATCTATTGATAATCAAGACGAAGGTTTGAAAATACACCAAGATGCTAAGTTGTCCAGAATAGATTTAGCCCAAGGTCAAGATTACACTTATAAAGCCATAAGTAAATCACACGGAACATACATAATGACAATCTCTGGAGATGTTGTTATTAACGATAATGATTTATCTAGCAGAGATGCTTTAGGTGTATCAGAGACAGATAGTTTTACAATTAATACTAAAAGCAGTGCACAATTACTTTTTATTGAAGTCCCTATGGCTTAATTTTGTGTAAATATTATCAAAAAAGCATCCTAAATAGGATGCTTTTTTTGTTAAAATAAACGATATTTGTAATTCACATTTTACTAAAAACAGATTATGGCAATGAATAAAAATACTGTGTTAGCTTGGGCTACCACAATAATGATAATAGTAGGATTAGCATTAATAGCATTAGGTGCTTTTAGATATGACGATGTTGCTGGATGGGGTTTTGCAGCTGTAGGTGTCGGTTTTTTCGCTGTAGCTTGGGTATTTAATGCACTTAAAGGTCGCGTTTAAAGCTTTTTGACTTAAATAAATAGCAATTAAAAAATAAATTAAAAATTATATGTCTGACGATAAAAAAGTAATTTTCTCAATGTCTGGTTTGACCAAGACATTTCAAAGTGCTCAAACACCAGTACTTAAAAATATATACTTAAGCTTCTTTTATGGCGCTAAAATTGGAATTTTAGGTCTAAACGGTTCTGGTAAATCTACATTACTTAAAATTATAGCAGGAGTAGATAAAAATTATCAAGGAGATGTTGTCTTTTCACCTGGTTATTCAGTAGGATATTTAGAGCAAGAACCTCAATTAGATGACGACAAAACAGTTATGGAAGTGGTGCGTGAAGGTGCTGCAGAAACTGTTGCTATTCTTGATGAGTACAATAAAATTAACGATCAGTTTGGTTTAGAAGAAGTCTACAGTGATGCAGACAAAATGGAAAAACTTATGAATCGTCAAGCAGAGCTTCAAGATCAAATTGACGCATCTAATGCTTGGGAATTAGACACAAAGTTAGAAATTGCTATGGATGCGTTACGTACGCCAGATGGTGATAAAAAAATAGGTGTATTGTCTGGAGGAGAAAGACGTCGTGTGGCTTTATGTCGTTTATTACTACAAGAGCCAGACGTTTTATTATTGGATGAGCCTACTAACCACTTGGATGCAGAATCAGTACATTGGTTAGAGCACCATTTAGCACAATATAAAGGAACTGTAATTGCTGTAACGCACGATAGATACTTTTTAGATAACGTAGCAGGATGGATTTTAGAATTGGATAGAGGTGAAGGTATCCCATGGAAAGGAAACTACTCGTCTTGGTTAGATCAAAAATCTAAACGTATGGCTCAAGAAAGCAAAACAGCATCTAAGCGACAAAAAACTTTAGAGCGTGAGCTAGAATGGGTTAAACAAGGTGCTAAAGGTCGTCAAACAAAACAAAAAGCACGTTTAAAAAATTATGACAAGTTAATGAGTCAAGATCAAAAACAACTTGACGAAAAACTTGAAATTTATATACCTAATGGGCCACGTCTAGGAACTAATGTGATTGATGCGATTGGTGTAAGCAAAGCGTATGATGATAAATTATTATACGAAGATTTAAATTTTAATTTACCTCAAGCAGGAATTGTTGGTGTTATTGGTCCAAACGGAGCAGGTAAAACCACAATTTTTAGAATGATAATGGGTGAAGAAGCGCCTGATAAAGGTGAGTTTAAAGTAGGAGAAACTGCTCAAATTGCTTACGTAGATCAAAAACACTCTAATATTGATCCAGAAAAAACCATTTGGCAAAACTTTAGTGATGAGCAAGAGTTGATCATGATGGGTGGAAAAGAAGTAAATTCTAGAGCTTATTTAAGTCGCTTCAACTTCTCAGGAGGTGAGCAGAACAAAAAAGTAAAACTATTGTCTGGTGGAGAGCGTAACCGTTTACACTTAGCAATGACACTTAAAGAGGAAGGTAACGTTTTACTTTTAGATGAGCCTACCAATGATTTAGATGTTAATACATTACGTGCATTAGAAGAAGGACTAGAAAACTTTGCTGGTTGTGCAGTAGTAATCTCTCACGACAGATGGTTTTTAGACCGTATTTGTACGCATATTTTAGCGTTTGAAGGCGACTCTCAAGTCTATTTCTTTGAAGGTGGATTTAGTGAGTATGAAGAGAAGAAGAAAAAACGTTTAGGTGGAGATTTAATGCCTAAACGTATCAAGTATAAAAAATTGGTAAGATAAGTTTACTAATTTTTAAGCATAAAAAAAGCAGACTAATTAGTCTGCTTTTTTTTATCTCTTCTTTTTATTGATATAAATGACCATCAGTAAAATCTGTATAGTTATTGCTATCTTTTTGTGATTTTAATAACGTTTCTATTTTTTTATTCTCCAGATCAAGCGCAATTTCTTTTCTATCTATTTTCATTTGTTTTTTCATTAATAAAACAATAATCAAAACAAATGCAAAACAAAGCATCCAAAAAGCAAGTATCATCCACAAATCCATGTTTATATTTTTTTTAATTTAGCATTAAGTGGGTATTCACTTTAATAAATATGATTATTATTAGTTTTGTAATTGAATAAATCTATGCTCTCAATTTCATTGTTTTTAATATCAAATTGGTGTAATGCTTTTTTCCATTTTCTTCTTAAAATATAAGATCTGTAAATAGGTAATAAAAACACTAATGTAAAAAACAGTATACCATATATTATTTGAAAAGCTTGGATCATGGTTGTTTAGTTTTAAGTCTTTTAATCTCTTTCTTAAGTTGGTATACTTTATAAATATTCAGGGCACACAAAACAATCATTATCAATAAGGCTATGGACAATATTGTGGTTAATTTTTGTAGCCAAATAGTATCAATTTCTGATATAATTACATTTAAAGTCATGTTTTATCAATTTGGGGATATAACAATTCCAAATATAATAATTATTTTTCTTCAGGATACCATTCTAATTGGATAACCTCAATATCAGGATTACCTTCATTAACTAACGCTTTAAATTTAGCAACATCACTCAAACCATTTTTCCCTCTGTAGTGAAATGGATATACTTGTTTAGGTTTAAAATCTAAAACAGCACTTGCAGCACTATCTACAGTCATAGTGTAAGGTAGATTCATACATACAAATGCTTTATCAATATTTTGTAAAGCTCTCATTTCAGTAATATCCTCAGTATCTCCAGAGATGTAAACACGTTCTCGACCAAAAGTTAAAATATAACCATTTCCGCGTCCTTTAGGATGTCTAGAGGTCTCGTCTTCCGGTAAATTATACATTGCAATTGCTTCTAACGGGATATCCTTTACCACAGCAGTTTGTCCATTAGCTATAATTCGCATCATAGGCTTAAAATCTGCTTCAAATGTATCAGCTACTGCTTGAGGCACAACTAACAAGGCATTGTTTAGTTGCAACTCTTTTAAAGTGTCAATACTTAAATGATCACCATGTATATCTGTTATTAAAATAATAGTTGGGTCTTTTTGACCTTCAAACGCTTTTTTTCCTCCTGTAGGATCTACATATATGGTCTCGTTACCATAATTTAATACCATTGTTGCGTGACTAATAGGTGTAATTTCTAAAGTTTTACTAACAGTTTCTGTAGTGTCAACCTCAGTTTTTACAATTTCCGTTTTAGGTTCACCTTTACAACTTGTTAATAGTAAGGCTATTGTTAATATAGGTAGTGCTAATTTTTTCATTTTAAAAATTTTATTATAAAGATACTTACTTTTTATTGGTCAAAATTATTTGTAACATTTTTATAACAATTAATACTTATAATATGAGCAACAAATATTTCCACAACTAATATTTTTTAACGAAATTGCTTACACAAAATTTGTCCAACCTTAAAAACAAGAATATATATGTCTGATGATTTTGATTTATTAGAAACAAACGCTAACGAAAAAACAGAGAAAGTAGATGTCAATTGGGGAAAAGCAATTGATACCATGAAATCCAAATTAGCGCAAGAGGACGATCCAGAAAGTCGTCAAAAAATCTTAAACGCAACGTTGGACGACGTTGTTGGTATGGCAGAAAAAGATCGTACCACACTTTTAGATGCTATTAAAGACTTAACAGATTACCAAGACGAGGTTGGTATTTTATTTGAGCGTTTTTCATCATTAAATGATAAAGAACAAAAAGTAATTGACGATGCTCAAAAAGCATTAGAGCGTTCTAAAATCGAGTTAGAAGACGCGCAAAACAAACCTGACACATGGTGGAATAACCTTTGGGGACGTAAAAGCAAAATTAAAGCTGCTGAAAAAGCTTTAGAAGCAGCGGAAAAAGTACGTGCAGGAGCAGACAACAAAGCAAAAGCAATGTTTCAAGAACGTATCGAGAGTGCAGATATACAAACACTATTAAGTGAGTTGTCGTACAAATCTCAAGCAGCAGTAACACGTCTTAAAAATCGTGAGGTAGAAATCAAAGAAGTAGAAGATAAGTTACAAGATGCAATCGTAGAAGCCTCTAAAAACCATACCAAAGCTTTAGAGAAAAAAGCCGAAACTGAAGCTAAATTAGAAACGCAATACGCATTACTTAAACAAGCACGTCAAGCGCTAGAAGAAGTTGCAGATAAACAATCTACAGAATACTCTGAAGCGTTATCAAAAGTAACAAAACTAGAGCAAGAAGTTGAAGAGTTAGAAGGACTTAAAAACGCCTATACAACCCTTGCTGCCTCTAAAGATAGTTTTGTACACAAGCATAATTTAACAATCAAAGTATTGACTTCATTACGTAGTAATTTGCAAACGCATCGTGCTAAATTAAAGTCAGACACAGAAGAGCGTCTTAAATATTACGACGGTTATGTCGTGGCTTTAAAAGCACGTACAGATCAAGAGTTTGCTGCTATTTTAGAGCATTTAGGAGTTAAAACAGATGAGCATATCGGAGAGACCTTAGCATCAATGCATACCGCAAGTGCAAGAGCACGTCAAGAAATGATGGACAACATTCCAGTGCACGAAAAAGTTATGCAAGGCGTTTATCGCAGTTATGCAGAGGCGTTGCATGAGATTAGAGCAAAAGATGTGGATATCCAAAAGAATTTTGCAGACCGTTACGGTATTGACATGAAAGAGATTTTTGAAGAGTATTACAACTCAGATAACACAACACCTTCAGGAGATGATGCACCAGCAGGAGCACCAAAACCAGAAGCATCAAACGACGATTTATTGTCTTAAAATTAGTTTAGCGTTACCTACTTTAGCTTTTAATTAGCTAAAGTAGGTCAGGCTTTACGTTATATCTTTTGCAAAAAAGCAAAAGGATGCCACTTCAATCCTTAACGCGCTTACTCAAACCTTAAAGTGCAAATCAAAAATAAAAGTCAATAGTAAAATGTCAAAACAATTAAGACTAGTAATGGCAATCATAATAATGATAGGTTTTGTTTTAAATGGTATTTACATCCTAAAAATCAGTAATACAATTACAGGTCAAGTAATTGGTTGGTCAAATATTATATTTTTTCCAAGTTTTCTAGTTTGGACTTTCATTAAATATATGACCAATAAAAAAGTTAATCACAACTAAAACAATCAAGTTATAACAGACTTAAAACGGACTATAACAACTGAATATTGAACAATTAAAATGAGTATAAACCACATTGTCACACCATTAGATTCATCTATATTAGATAGTAAAGATCAATATGTGTTTTATCACAAAAAGGTAGATTTTGCCTTAAAAGAATTAATTGTTGGCGTACAACAAAATGGCTTATGTACTCCACAAGAAATTGTTTTCTTTAAACAATACTGCGACTTACTACTATACTCCATAGAAGCCATGCGTGTCAAATACATGTACGATGAGGAAGACAACATGAAGGTAGACGTTACAGATTCTGGTTTTCCTAATTATTTAGAGTTTAGATACCTATATAACGACCTGTCTTTACGCGACAACTATTTAAACAAATTAAAAGATGTGTCAGAACTTCAAGACGAATTTCTGGACCAATTATTACGCAAAAAACAACCTGTTAGGCGTGATAAATTATTTCAAGCAGCATCAATAGTATATTACACATCAGTAGAGCAGCAATATATTTTTAACCGTTTTGTACAAGGTAAAATTATAAAAGCACCAGAAGGTAGTAAGGCAACTTACATGACCAGTTGGAGTTTTTACGATGTCTCCTTAAACCGTCCCTTTATTTGCTATATGTACTTTGATTATGATGGTAAAGATCCATTAAAAGAAAAAGAAGACATATATGACACTTTAAAAACAGTAGCAGATCGTAAAATGAATATGGATACTATGGCTTATGGTATTGATAGACGATTAAAAAATGTATTTCCAAAACACATAAAACGTTTGGATATAGGTGCTTTTCATAACGTATTTGCAAAAGATGATAACGATTTAACGCACACCATACTAGAAGCAATAGGTAAAAAAGAAATTCCTTTAGAAGCTTATGCTTTGTCTTTTAAAGTGCACGAAGTATTTACAGGAGGCCAATTTAAAGAAGGTGGATATTTTAGCAAACAAACACTCCAAAATTGGGGTACACCAATAAAAGAAGGTTACGTATTTGCACCACATCGTATCATCCAATTACTATACAATAAAAATCCAGAGATTATGAATAAGTTGGCAAAACCACCTTTTCAGGTATCTGATTTAAAAATTGATAAAAATTAAAAAGAATTTACCATCGCAGTCTCAGTTTTGTAGTCTTGCGATTTTAAAAATAAATAAATATTCAAAGTTTAAGAAGCGTAAGCATTTTGAGTAATCACTGTATACTGCGACTAAAAACCGAAAACTAAAATTACATGGAACACAACTCAACCTTCCCTATAAAAAAATCAGAATTAGACGTTTTACGTGACGAAGCTTCATCATACTTAAAAAGTATCAGTTGGGAACAAGGTTCTCGAGCAAAAAATAAAGATAAAGACGCTAAAGATGAGTCAATATTATTATACTTGTCTAAAGCAAATAACGGATCGTCTGCATCAATCACTTCGGTTTCAAAAACCATTTTAGCATTAAAAAAGCGATTATTACCAGATTCGGTAGCCATACCAATTCTTTTAAATCAAACATTATACGCAGTTCAAGAAGGTTTAACGTTAGGGATTTGGATAAAAGACAGTTATTATGATGCCTCAGGTTTATCTAGTCTAAACGAGCGTAAATCGGCTTTGGATAATGATGGTAGACGTGAGTATGAAAGTAAGATGCAAACAGCAAGTGCGTTTATGTTATTTGCGACTGCTTATAAAATTTTACACTTGTTAAAACCTCATGCTTCTGACGATTTAAGTGTTATGAAGCAAAAATTTGCTGGTATTCCAGAAGTCTCATTACTATCACCATTAAAAGGGGTCTCTTGTGCGTTATTTTATTATGATAAATATTTAGCACATCCAGATATTGTAAAATCTGACAAAGACGTTGCAGATTTTACAGTAGTATATTTTGAAGCTTTGTTAACCGAAATCAGTTTACGCAGAAGCAACTTAGAATATACTGAGACTATCGTTGACAGAACATATAAACTAGAGAACAGTGATTTTGCTATTTCAGGATGGGAAAACACCTTTCAAGGTACCGCAAAAAGTGTTGAGTTTAATAAAATTCAATTCGAGCAAATTGTAGGTAACAGAGATGCAAAACACTTTGCAAGACGTTTGACGGAACGTATGTTGAGTTACGATTTTGAAGCAAAGAAAAACCCCTTTCAAGAGCTTGGTGGTTTTATGCCAGTTTTTATGGGTTACGGTATTCCTGGAACAGGAAAAAGTATGTTAATTGCTGCAATAGCAACTAGATTAAAAGAACATTGTGATCATTTAGACATTCCGTTTTTATTCCACCCAATGCCAGATACTTTAATTAGTACATTTCAAGGTGGATCTGCCGAGAAGATGGTGGATTGGATGAAACCAATGCAAGATCCTTCAAAATTAATTTTTGCACCTATCGATGATGCTGAAAATAACCTGCAAGAACGTACAGCACAAGGTGTGTCTGCAGGTGTAAAAGAGGTCATTGGTGTCTTTTTAAGATATACAGAAGGTGCTTACGCAGTTAATTATGGTAACAGCTCGATTGGGTTGTTTACTAACCTTCCAGAAATGTTAGATAAAGCAGTTATATCACGTGTCCAAGGTCGTTTTAAAATTGATGGTGCACGTAGTGAACATGATTTTTTAGATCAAGATCATTTATGGTGGAGTAAACTGGATAAGACTATGCCAGAGTTTGTTAACATGCAAGGACCTGCAGATTATAAATATTTACAGGATCAAGGACTAGCAACCAATATGGGAGAAATCTTAAACGTGTCAGATAAACCAACGGAATTACGTGTTTTAGAAGCTTACGATAAAGCAGAAACACAACATAAAACAAACTCGCACCAATTTTATGCGACTTTATATAAAGAGATTCAGAAGATATTTCCATTTTTCTCTTCCAGAGATGTGCGTAATATCCAAAGTGCAGTGTCGCTACGTTTAACAGATTTTGATTTAGAACAAAGCTGGTTTGATAATCCGGAAACGTATTTCAAAAAAGATTATGATACTAAATTCAATATGTTACAAGAATTAATGAAATCTAACATGAAAGGTTTAAACTTTTCAGAAATTAGAAGACAAGAAGTGGTAAGATATTTAGACAACGTTGCAACTATTGCAGATACTGACTTTAAACGTAAAGTAGACGCTAGAATCAACCAATTAAACATAGAAACTAAAGCAAGAGATTTATTTAGTAATGGCCAATAAATTAAAAAATGTAGTAATAAATACCTTATACAAAGGTTGGGCAACGTTAAACGAGGTATCGTTTTCATATAAAATGAAAAATGAATCTTGGGTAAATCAAAAGCGCGAATCTTATGATAGAGGTGATGGAGCAACAGTTTTGTTATATAACAAGATTAATAAAACGGTTATTTTAACAAAACAATTTAGAGTGTCAACGTTTTTAAACGGAAATGACTCTGGTTTTGTTCTAGAGGCTTGTGCTGGGATGTTGGATAATGACCAACCAGAAGCTTGTATTATTAGAGAGATTGAAGAAGAAACTGGTTATAAAGTTGACACAGTTACTAAAATATTTAAGGCCTATTCTTCTCCAGGAGCTTTGACTGAGATTTTACATTATTTTACTGCAGAATATACAGATGACATGAAAGTTAGTGATGGAGGTGGTTTGGATAGTGAGCATGAAGATATTGAAGTTTTAGAAATACCATTTACAGAAGCTTTACAAATGATTAAAACAGGTCAACTAGTAGATATAAAAACCATTTGTTTGTTGCAGTATGCGCAAATAAATAATGTGTTTGAAGCGTAACCGTAACCTTGTGATAAATAATAATAAAAGAAATTAAAAGGTGTAATGAATAAACTAAAATTAGCAAACCTTTACAGAAGTGAGCTTATTCCCATTAGTGGTAAGTTGGTAGATCGTTATAATCTATGCCTTCAAAAATTAGGATTTACACCAACAAAACTAACCCATTTTTCAATTGATGGTATTGGTTATAGTCCAGAGATTGCAGAAGAAAAAGGAACAACAATGTACCTTAATAATGGCGAAGCTAATCCACATGCCATAATTATTTCACCTTTACAAAAAGGAAAACCTGTCTATTCTCCTTTTCATAGTTTTGATAGAGAGATGATGAAGCAGGTATTTCAAGTTCATGGTCAAAAAATCAATGATATTACAAGGGATTCTGCTATTTGTATAGATTTTGACCAAGATATTGATGCTTTTTATGAACCACTAGATGTGCTTAAATACGATAAGGTTTATATCAAATTTCATTTAATAAATAACTTAGATCAAATACAAAAGCAACAACAGCAATTAATTGATGCTTTTAAACAAGGTAATAATTTTATTGATGAAGATTTACATGCAAAACTTTTAGAATCAGCCCAAACATATGGCGATTTACGTGGACGCGATTTAAGTTTGCACAGTTTACAATATCAAACAGATTCATTTTACACAAAGTCGTTTGGAGGTGTTTATATTTTGCGTGATTTTATTTCGCCAATTATTGTTTTTGAAAATCTTAAATGGTACAAAGAAGCTATTAAAGACACAATTCACGACATTACTATTTTTCATATTGAGCAGCCAGAATTAATGGACAAATTGCGTAATCATGTTATTATTGAACACGATTTGGAAGAAGCTTTAAACACAGATCGTTACCAACGTATTAAAAAAATGGAATTTGCTATGGCGTTAAAAGATACGCAACATCCATTACGTGATATTTTAAATGATGCAGTATTATTTAAAAGTTACCTAAATAAACTAGATATTAATACCAGAAAACGCATCATGGGTGTGGAGTTGTATTTGGATAAACTTGAAGTTAGTAACCAATACAAAATAGCAGATATAGTAGATTCTAATTTGTTTAATGCATTGCATTTACCACACTCTTCATTAATAGCAAAGCATCAAGATTTAATATGGAAATTATTAATTAATGTGGCTCCTAAAGATGTTTTATTCTTGTATTGGTATGATAAAGAAGAGTTTTATAGACAATATAACACATGGGACGACTCATTTAAAGATTGGGTTATAGAAACCATAAGTAACAATATTTAAAAATTATAGACTAATTTAGTAAAGGTTGCAATCAAACACCTTTTTATTAACCAAAACACAATTAAAACCATGGGTTTAGAAATTATAATATTTTTTGGAGCAATTCTTTTTGGGATTTTTATTTATTGGACAGAATCTAAAAGTAATGCAGTGTATCGCTTTTTTAACAAAGTATTTAATAGTAAAGAACTACAAATGAAACCAGGAAATCCAAAAGGATTTATCTACAAGCAAGCTGTTTTGCCTAGAGTATTGTTTGTTGCATTTACATTTTTAATTGCAGCGCTAATCATTCAGTTTTTAACTCCAATAGCTATTTTTAGTACATATTATGGTATTTCAGCATTTGCTTCTGCTATTTTCGGAACTTTAATAGGAACTTATGTTGCAAACTTTGTGCTTAAATCAGGAGAGGTGATTGAGCAGCAATCAGACTCAATAGAAGATGTAGTAAAAGATGGTTTAAATAAAGGGAAAGAGTTTTTAGAAGACTTTAAAAATAAAGATGCTAAAGTCGTAGAAGAAGCTAAAAAAGAAATAAAAGAAACACCTAAAGCACCAGAAAAAAGCGCTAGAGAACGTCTTAAGGATAAAGGACTAATGTAATTTTTAGAAATTAAATAAAAATAAAACACAATTCGGTTTTTAGCAAAAGCTAATTACCTAAATTATAGATATATGATTAAAAAGTATTGGAATCAAGGCGGAAAACAAAAAGCAGTTTTAATTATTGTAGCAATAATTGTAATTGCATTATTGTTTTTTTTAAGAGACGATTATCAACCTGTATTGTTATTTATCCGTAAATATATTTTTGTCATTTTATTAAGTGCGATACTATTGTTTTTTGGACTTCGTAGCTTCCGAAACTCGGCATCTACAGGTAAACGTCTAGGTATTCTTGCAGGATTATTGGTCTTTTTTGGAGTGCTTTACATAGCAGGTTGGCACTATCAATTGTATGATTATATGAAAACATATAACGTATTTAATAATTTAAATAAAGTTGAAATTAACGAACTGCCTTTAACCCAAAACGAACGCATTCAGCCTTTACGAAACATTTTTTCTATGGCTAATGAAAGCGTCGGAGAAACCAAAGATGTTTCATTACCACATTTAGTAAGAGTGGATGACGAGAACAAATGGACTATGGCGATTCAACCTACTGAAAAATATGTGTGGCAAGGCATTAGTGATAATACTGAAGAAGTGTTTTCAGTGTCAAGTACGACACCTTTTCCTCGTTTCTCTAACGAAAACCGTATTTCAACCACATTTTCTATTGGTGAGTCTTTAAAATTTAGCAGAAACACATACAATGCAGTAGTACAACGTTTTAATCCTTGGATGCTATTTAATTACGAACCAAGTGACACGTTTTATATGAAAAATGACAACGGTCAATGGGTAGAAGTGGTAAGTTTAATTAAATGGAAAGGTTTTTTCTTTCCTTATCCAACCTTTGGAGGTGTAATGGTAATAGATAGTGGTGCACATGATTTTAGCGATTATATTGAGCGTGTTACGATAGGTAAAGGAACCTTTATAGCACCAGAAGATATGAAGAATCATCCTTATTTAACACGTCAAAACACATTATCAGAAAAAGTATCACGTTTACAAGCCGAATCGCTTAAGTTTTTAGGTGGATTTAGTGATCCATTACCTTGGAACATGGAAACAGCTGTTAAGATACCTAATCTTCCGGATGATCAAAACCAACAACCATTTGTGACGGATTTTGATTTTTCAGACTCAAAATCTGATGCTTATAGTGGTTTGTATCATTGGTTTGGTTTAGAGCCAGTGGGCGATGAGCGTACAAGTTTAACCTTTAGCGTGTTTGTACCAGCTGATGGAACAAACAAACTATATTATTATGATCATGCCTCAAAAAAACAAGGTTATGCTGGTGTTTCGGCAATGCCTTTAAAGGTTATTGAATCCAGAAAAGAATATGATTGGTCCGTAAATAAGCCTGTCGAGTTTAGACCATACATTAAAAATATAGCAGGTCGTAAACGTATGTTCTTTTTAGGGACTATATCTTCAATAAAAGCAGAAGGAGCACAATTTGATGGTTCTGCAACACCAGATTTAGCTTTAATTGATAGCGAATATAGAGATGTTGTTTGGATAGATGCAAAACACCCAAGCCAATGGGAAAAATCTGTTTACAATCAATTAAATGAAGCTTGGCGAGCAAGTGAAGGTATTGAAAATTATTATATGGACGATGAAAAAGCAGTAGAAGCTATAATGAAAGATTTAAACGATCAATTTATAGCTATTGATACTACAGATTTAAAAGGTAACACAATAAAAGAAAAAGAATCCCTAGAGGCTTTACAGCGTAAATATGACTCTATGGTCAAGCAAAAAGAAGCAGACGATATTGCTAAATTAAAACGCAAAATAGACTCGTTGGAAAATAAGTAAAAAACTAATTAATTATATTAAGCCTGTTTATAATATTACTATTGTAAACAGGTTTTTTATTGTAGGAAAAAAACGACCAATGGTAATTAAATTGGTATAAATGGAACTTTTTTTAACCTTTTTAGATATATTTTTGCAACTGCTATAATGTAGCTATTATTTCAATTTTTATCAAAATCTAATTAAAAACCCCTTTCCTAAATTTTGCCGAAAATTAATTTTTAAGGCTTAAAAATTCGCTTATGAAACAAATTTACAATTTATTATTTTTAGTGTTTGGTATCTTTACAATCAATGCTCAAACAACTGTTGTGACAACTGGTACAACTAACCCTTATAGGTTATCATTGTCTGGTAACGACTTGTACATATCAGAGTTTAATAGTGGTATTATCTCTAAATTAGATATTACTGCTCCATTACCAACGACTAAATCAAATGTTATTACAGGATTAAATAGACCAATGGGTATTGTTGCAACAGGTAACTATATTTATGTGGCAGAACATTTTGGTAATAAAATATCTAGAATTGATATTTCTGCACCAACAGCAACAATGTCAACAGTAATTTCTGGTTTAAATAATCCAACAGGATTAGCTATTAAAGGAGACGAACTTTATTACGCAGAAACAGGTAGTAATTCAATCTTTAAAATAAACCTAACAGATGCAGTGCCAACCGCTGTTTTAGTTGCTAACGCATTTAATGCACCTTACGGAATCTTTTTTAAAAATGATATACTGTACATCGCTGAGTTTTCAGGTAATAAAGTGTCTACACTTGATGTCGCATCAGGTGCAACAACTGGTACAGATTTTATTACAGACTTTAATTCTCCTATCGATTTAACTATAAACGGAAACACGTTATATGTAGCAGAGTATACTGCAAATAAAGTTTCAAAAGTTGATATTTTAGCAGCAGTACCAACTAAGGAAGATTTAGTGTCTGGAGTACAAACTCCGATTGGTTTAGCAGCTAACACTAGCGAAGTTTATATAGCTGAATTTGATGCAAATAAAATTTCTAAATATAACTTACCGACTTTATCTGCAGATGGGTTTGTTTTAAGCAAATCGTTACAATTATATCCTAATCCTTCTAGCAACTTTATTAAAGTGTCTAACATGGAAAAAGCTTTAAATTATACTGTTTATAATAGTTTAGGACAACAAGTGTTAAAGGGTAAAGTTGAAAAAAATGAAAGTATAGATATTCAAAATTTATCTAGTGACTTATACCTATTTAAATTAGAAGATGGTAATACTTTAAAGTTTATTAAAAAATAAACGGTTACTTAATATCTTATAAATTAAAAGCACTAAATTTTTTAGTGCTTTTTTTATTCCTTTAGGTCAAATTCCATTTTTATATTAGCACGTTTATATGGTGTATTTTTTTCTAACACGACTTCTTTAAAACCAAACTTATGATATAAATATATAGCATTTTCTAATTTACGATTAGAGTAGAGTAGAAGTCTTTCAAACTTTTTGGCTTTAGCAAAATTAATACAATGCTCTAGTAATTGTTGACCAATTTTATGACCTCTTAAACTTGGTGATACAGCCATTTTTGTTAATTCAAAACCAGCTTCATTTTTTAAGGGCATGAAGGCATAGGTACCAACAATTTGATCTTCAAATTTGGCAAAAAATATATAACCACCTTTATCAATGATGTATTGGTCAGGTTTGCTTAAAACCTCTTCGTCAAAAGGTTCAACATAAAAATATTGTTCTAACCATTCTCTGTTTAGTACGTAAAAATCCTTGGCGTATTTTTTATCAAAAGGGATAATGTTAATAGTAGGTTTCATTTTTATTTTAAAATATAAATTGCAAATAATAACAATAAAATTGAAATTACAGATATAAAAAAGGTCAGGTTAAATATAGACTTATCTGCTACTTTTTTTCTAAATAAATCAACAATCATCCAAATAGGAATTGCAATACTTAATCCTAAAGCAGGTAAGGTCATAACACTTGATAATGTTGTAAACCAATTTAAATTAACTTGATTAATATGTAAAAAAAGAAGTGTAATTATAAAAACAAAGACTAGTAAGGCTAATGCTAGTCTAATGTATTCTATTTGTAATTTAGTCATTTTTATTAGAGTTTGAGCGTATAAAATCTGTAATTAAATAGCTAATTAGTTTACCAACTTGTGTGGCCTTTTTATTTTTAGCTACAGCTTCACAGATATGTAAATATTTAACATTGTCAAGTGCTGCAAAATAATGTAAAAATTGTCTTGTTTTTTCTGCTGAAAAGCCACTAGATGTTTGCGCACTACTAGGAGTGTTTATAATTGCATCGCAATCTATTTCAATTCCAAAATGGGTTGTATTTACATGTTTTTTGGCACGTCGTAATTCTTTTTTAAATTTTGAATTTTGTCTGACAGCTAGCGCTTCATAAGTATTAAAATCTAAATGTTTATTGTCTTTAAATTGAGTAAATACTTGTGACGATGTGTAATTTTCGTGTAACCCAAATGCAAAATAGCGTTTTAAAAAACCTTCAGCGTAAGCGTAACTAAAACCATTACCACTATGTCTTCCTTCTAATGCTCTAAAATCTGCATGTGCATCAAAATTAATACTATTTATGGGTTGTTTTAAAGCTAGGCTTGTACCTTTTATCATTCCATAAGCATTATTGTGTCCACCACCAATTGCGATGGGTATTTTACCTGCTTTTACAATATTGGACACTAAATCTACAACATGTGTATCCATTTGAGCCACTAATTTTCTGGCTTTAGAGATATGCTTAGGATCATCTTGATTTAATTTAGAAAGCTGTTTTTGCTCTTCGGTAAAGTCTAAATGGCCTAGGATCAAAACATTTTTGGCATTAGTAAAAGCATTACTTTGGATATTTAACAAAACTTTAATTGTAGCATCCCAAGCGGTTGAAGTGCCTGATTTACCTAGATTTGCAAATACACCAATAGCTTCTGGTATACCAAAAATAACGTACTTGACGTCCAAAGGTTTAAGAGAATCGTATATATTTGAAACGCTGGTTAACGTGTTAGTATGTTCTCCAAATTTAGTTTCGCCAAGACGAGTATTTAGTAGATTATTTATAATTGAGTTATCAAATAAAACTAATTTATCCATTTACTTTTTATGTAGTTTTGAAAAATTAAAATTACGTTTTTATTATTAAAGAATAACTAGAAAATTAACGATTACAATTTAAAAACAAATAATTATGGCAAATAAAACAGCAAGTACAGGTTTGAAGGTTGCATTAGGTATAGCCTTAGCTTTATTTATCGGAACCGGAATTTATACATCGACTTTGTATAAAGACAAGCAACAAACTGAGCAGCAATTAACACAAGAAAAAAATGACGTTTTAAACGACTTAAATACAATGGTAGCTAAATATGATGTCGCTTTAAGCGAAAGTCAAGTGACTAATCAAAATTTAGTAGAAGCTAGAGAGCGTATTCAAAGTTTAATAGACTCGTTAAAAGTATCTGAAAACAACGTTAGTAGTTTATGGAAATACAAAAAGAAGTATTTAGCATTACAAGATGAAATGGATGTTTTATTATCTGAAAACGATAGATTAAAAGTAGAAAACATGCATTTAGCGACTACTTTAGATAGTACTAATGTTAGATATGAAGAAAGTAGAATGTTTAATGATTCTCTAGTTGTACAAAATACAGCGCTTGCAGAAGTAGTAGAAAATGCTGCAGTTTTAACAACAGCAAACTTAAAGGGATTTGGAGTTATTGAACGTAATAATGGTAAACTTATTCCAACAGAAAGAGCAGGAAGAAGTGATAAAATTAGAGTATGCTACACAGTTGCTAAAAATAAATTAGTACAGTCAGGAGATAAAGAATTGTATGTACAAGTTATAGATCCTAAAAACAATATATTAGGTGTAAATCAACAAATTAAGTTTGGTGAACAAACACTTAATTATAGTATTATTAGTAAGTTTAATTACGAAAATGGAAATCTAGATATCTGTGAATTTATAGTAAATAGTACAGATGATGATTTTGAAAAAGGACGTTACCAAGTAAACGTTTTTAACTCAAACGAATTGGTTTCAAGCTCTGAGTTTACACTTAGATAATAGCTTGAACTAATATTAATTGTTTATTCCATAACAAAAAACCTGAAGGCAAATGCGTTCAGGTTTTTTTATATTTAAAACATAAGGCACTTATGTTTTGCTAGATTATTTCACCATTAATTATTACTGTTTCTATATGGTTATCACCAAAAGCATAGGGTAAATAATTATAGCTAGATATAGGTTTAGTAATTATTACATTAGCTTTTTTTCCTTTGGTAATACTACCATATTGATTTGATATTCCCATTGCATAAGCACCATTTAGTGTTGCAGCATTAATGGCTTCTTCAGGTGTTAACCTCATTTTTATACATGCAGTACTTACAACAAAATTCATATTTCCAGAAGGTGTTGAGCCAGGATTATAATCTGTTGCTAAAGCTAAAGGTAGTCCAGCATCAATTAATTGTCTTCCTGGTGTGTATGGTATACTTAAAAAGTAAGAGCAAGAAGGTAACGCAACTGGCATTGTATTACTGTCTTTTAAAGCATTAATGTCTTCGTTATTTAATTCTTCTAAATGATCAACACTTATGGCATTGTGTTTTACAGCTAAAGCAATACCTCCAAAAGCATTAAATTGATTAACGTGTATTTTAGGAATTAAATTATAGTCTTGTCCTGCCTTAAGTATTTGTGCTGTATCGTCTAAATCAAAATATCCCTTTTCGCAAAATACATCAATATATTGGGCTAAATTTTCTTTAGCAATTTGAGGTAACATGTCATTAATTATCTGATCTAAATAACCTTGTTTATTATTTTTAAACGCTAATGGTAATGCATGAGCACCTAAAAAGGTAGCTTTAACTTTTATTGGAAAATCTTTTTTAAGTCTTTTTATAACACGTAGCATTTTAAATTCTGCTTCAGGAGTTAGACCATAACCTGATTTTATTTCGATTGCACCTGTACCCAAACTCATAACAGCTTTAAGTCGTGCAACAGATTGGTTATACAGGTCATCTTCACTAGTTTCCTGCAGTGTTTTAGCGCTATTTAAAATACCACCTCCACGATTAGCTATATCTTCATAACTTAAACCATTAATACGGTCTACAAACTCTTGAGATCTGTCGCCAGCGTACACAATATGTGTATGCGAGTCACACCAAGTAGGTAATACCAATTTACCTGACGCATCAATAATTTGGTCCGCATTTATACCTGTAACGACAGACATCTCTCCATAATCTACGATTGTGTCATTATCAATTAATAAGTAAGCGTTTTTTATAGTTGGTAATTCCTTCATTTGTAAACCAGAAACTTTTAAAATAGTTTCATCTCTTACTTGAAGTAATTCCTTGATATTTGTAATAAGTATGGTCATAATTGGGCAATAATTTAAGTTCAAATATAGATAAAATGCATAGTACTGAATAATTCTTTTTACATTACTTATTATATTAATATAAATGCGCTACATCGAAAACTTATAGGCTCCATCATTTAAAATGATACATTTAACCTGTGTGTAAATAATTATTATGGTAGCTGAAAAGCCAATGTATTACAATGAAATTAAATCTTATATAACATCATTTTATCCAATATCCGAAGCGTCTTTTAATTTGGTTTATGAAATTGCTCATATTAAGCAAGTTAAATCAGGAACTGTTTTAGTAAATATAGGAGACGTTCCTAATAAAATATATATGATAAATAAAGGGGTTATGCGCTCCTATGTTAGATTAGAAAATGGGAAAGAGGTAACAAAATCAATTTTTGTACCTAGAATCATTTTAGCGTCATTTCGTGCGTTAATAAATCAAACGCCTTCTGAGTGTATTTACGAGTCTTTAACCGACTGCGAAATTTACGAGGTTGATTACTTTAAGTATAAAGCACTTTGTGAAACTAATGCAGAGGTACTTGGCTTTCATGCTAAGTTTTTAGAACAATTATTGTGTCAGAATGATGCTAAACATATTGAGCTACTAACAATGAATGCGAAGCAGCGTTATTTAAAATTAAGAAAAGTTATACCAAATATAGATAATTTAATACCTCAATATCAAATTGCAAAATTTTTAAGTATCACTCCAGTGCAATTAAGTAGGATTAGAGCAAAACTATAGTATTTATTAACATATGTTAATGAATAGAAATTTAATTAGTTATAAACTTGTAATGGTTATTTAAAACCATCCCTATTTATAATTAATAACTAACTAACAAAAAACCGATAAGTAAGCTTATCGGTTTTTTAATTTATGATATATTGTAATGTACTATTTTAAAGCACCAACCATGTCTTCTGGTTTAACCCACTCGTCATAATCTTCAGCAGTTACATAGCCTAAGTTAACAGCTTCTACTTTTAAAGTTGTTCCATTTTTATGCGCTGTATTAGCAATTTCAGCAGCTTTATAATATCCAATTTTAGTATTTAAAGCAGTTACTAACATTAATGAGTTGTTTAGTAATTCTTTAATAACTTCATGGTTAGGCTCTATTCCTGCTGCACAGTTTACATCAAAACTAACACAAGCATCACCAATTAATTGCGCAGATTGTAAAATATTTGCAGCCATCATTGGTTTAAATACATTCAATTCGTAATGTCCTTGTGTACCACCAACAGTAATAGCAACATCGTTACCCATTACTTGTGCACAGACCATTGTTAACGCTTCGCATTGTGTTGGATTTACTTTTCCTGGCATGATAGAACTTCCTGGTTCATTTGCTGGAATAATAATTTCGCCAATTCCGGATCTTGGTCCCGAAGCCATCATACGTATATCATTAGCAATTTTGTTTAATGATACAGCTAATTGCTTTAAAGCACCATGACTTTCTACAATTGCATCATGTGCTGCTAATGCTTCAAACTTATTAGGAGCAGTTATAAATGGTTGTCCAGTAAATTCTGCAATATATTCTGCTACACGTTTAGAATACCCTTTAGGTGTATTTAAACCTGTTCCAACAGCAGTACCACCTAAAGCTATTTCGCTTAAATGAGGCAATGTGTTTTCTAAAGCTTTTAATCCATGGTCTAATTGAGAGACATAACCAGAAAATTCTTGACCTAAAGTTAAAGGTGTTGCATCCATTAAATGGGTACGACCTATCTTTACAACGTTTTTAAAAGTTTCTGATTTCTTTTTTAAAGTATCACGCAATTGTTTTACACCTGGAATTGTTGTTTTTACAATCTTAGTATATGCAGCAATATGCATTCCTGTTGGAAACGTATCATTTGACGATTGCGATTTATTTACATCATCATTAGGTTGGATAGTCTTTTCGCCTTCTCCAATAGTTTTTCCTGCAATTTGGTGTGCTCTATTTGCAATCACCTCATTAACATTCATGTTAGATTGCGTTCCAGAACCAGTTTGCCATATTACTAAAGGAAATTGATCATCATGTTGACCATTTAAAATCTCATCACAAACTTTAGCTATAAGATCTCTTTTTTCAATTGGTAAAACGCCAAGTTCGCAGTTGGTATAAGCAGCAGCTTTTTTAAGATACGCAAAACCATATACCACTTCTAAAGGCATAGAGGCTACGTTACCAATTTTAAAATTATTTCTAGAACGTTCTGTTTGTGCACCCCAAAGCTTATCTGCAGGTACTTTAACTTCGCCCATGGTATCTTTTTCTATTCTATATTCCATTATAAAGATTGATTAATTTTAAGATTACGAAATTACGAAAATTGTAGAGTTTAATATCCTCTGTTTATAAAATTTTAATAAAAATAACTTTGGTGAATTATAGTAGAAAAAAGACCAAAATTGCTAGTTTTTTTATTGATTAATTTTAGTTACACGACGTGTTTACAATCTTCTAAACCCCAAGTATCCATACTTTTTAAAATAGACTCTAATGATTGTCCGCGTTTACTAAGTTTATACTCTACTTTAGGAGGAACAACAGGAAAAACGGTACGTATTATTAAGCCATCTTTTTCCAACTCTCTAACCGTTTGAGTAAACATTTTGTTAGAGATGCCTTCAATTTTACGTTGTAACATTCCAGAACGTAAACCACCATCTAATAAGTGAAACAATATTAAGGGTTTCCATTTAGTACCAATCAAACCCATGGTATAATTTAAAGGACATTTCATTATTATAATCTCAATATTAGTTATATGTTTCTAATAATCAATAATTTACTCGTTTGGGTGACTATATTACTTTTAGGTAAGTTATTGCCTACAAGGCAAATATATAGTAATTTTGAGAAAAAATATAAAATATGGAAACAATAAAAATTTATCCAAAATCATTTTCTCATGTAGGCATAACGGTTCCTGATATTAAGGAAGCTGTTAAATTTTATTCTGAAGTTATGGGATGGTATGTAATTATGGAACCGTCTATTGTTAAAAAAGAAAAGGAAACAGCAATAGGGCAGATGTGTATAGATGTTTTTGGAGATGATTGGTCTACTTTTGAAATTGCACATTTAGCTACGTCTGATGGAATAGGAATAGAATTATTTTCTTTTCCAAATGGTGTAAAGGAAGCTACAGAATTTAGTCCTTTTAATACTGGTTTATTTCACTTTTGCGTTCAGGACCCAAATATTGAAGCGCTAGTTGAAAAAATTGTGGCGTATGGAGGAAAACAAAGAATGCCAATTAGAGCCTATTATCCAGAAGACAAACCATTTAAAATGTGCTACGTTGAAGATCCATTTGGTATTGTGTTTGAAGTGTACACACACAGTTACGAATTAACTTACTCATCAGGTGCATACGCTAAGTAAAAATGACTAATATCTGATGTAACAAAGGATAATTTAAAAGGTTATTAACAACTATGTTAATAATTTTTGAATTTGTATTGTATAAAAAACAAGTTTACTTTATCTTTGCACTAATAATAAACTAGAAATTAAACACATTATGTTCGAATTTGACCAATATTTAGGCTTTTTAGCATTTTTAACTATCTTAACCATAGGGTTTTGGTTAATGATATTTTTAATAACTTTTGTAGTTCCTTATTGGATTGGAGGAAGTTTAATAGAGCGTTTAAACGAGATTAAAGAAGAGAAAAAAGCTAAGCGTAACGCTTAATTTTAATCAATTATATAAAAAAAGGGAAATTCTAACGAGTTTCCCTTTTTTGTTTTTACAATCTATTTTAGAGACTAATTACTCAATCAAAAAAAAATGTTGCTAATAATTATTAGCAACATTTTTTTTTCTGTAAAAGTACTATATACTATCCTTCAAAATCATCGTCTCCACCATAGCTTCCACGTTCTACACGTTTTTTCTTCTGGTTAAATCTGTATGTAAAGGCTAAGTTAAAACTACGCTCTCTCCATTGGTACTCGCTGTAAGCATCAAAAGTTGGAGTAGTAGTGTTTTGTTGACGTTTTCTACTATTAAATAAATCATTAACGTTAAAGGCTATTGAAGCACTATCTCCAAATAAATCTTTACTAAAAGCCATAGTTGTTGTAAATATACCTTCAGATTTAGTTTGGGCATCTTCACTTGGACCTCTATAATTTAAATTAGTTTGCCAATCAATTTCTCCTGGTAATGTATATTTATTATTAATACGTGCAAACCAGCTGTTGTTTGTGTTGTCTAAAGATAATCCGTTTGGAGTTGTTCCTTTTGTGTCGTTTTGAAAAAAGTTAAAGTTACCATTAACTCTCCAATTTCTAGATGGGTTGTAAGTTAGTGTAAACTCAAAACCATACCTGTCTTCTGTTGCTAAATTAATAGGTGTACGTTGTATGATTGGTAACGACTCTCCATTTACTATAGCAGTATCTCCTGTATCAAAACTTACAAAATTAAATACATCTGTAGCGTGTGCATAATATAATGACGAGTTAAATGTAAATTTTCCAAAACGTTTTAAGTAACCTAAGTCAAATTGACCAGAGTAACTTGGGTTTAAACTAGGATTACCTTGAAAATAATTAGTTACACTTGATCTAGAAGGAAAAGGATTTAAGAAAAATCCACGAGGACGTCTTAAACGTCTTGCATAACCTAAAGTTAAATTTTCTCTATCACTAAACTCGTAATTAAGATTAACGGTAGGGAATAATCCTGTAAAGTTTCTTTTGTTGTAATCTCCTGTTGTAGGTTGATCAATAGTTAACTGTGTGTTTTCTAAACGAAGACCTAATAAAAATGAAAATTTATTAATTTTTGTACCATATTGCGTGTATACAGCATTAAGATATTCTTTAAAGTTTAAAAGATTAGTAAGATCTGTGCTTAATTCAAATTGATTAGTGTCTGAATCCAATAATTCTACTTGAAAGTCTGTAGATGTGGTGTTAAAATTACCTCTATAACCTGCTTCAAATTGGCTATTTTCACCAATAGGTAAAACGTAATCTGTTTGCAGTAAAATTTGTTGTTGATCTTCTAAAGTTGCAACACGTTCTGATATTACGTTATCTACTTGTACTAATGAGTTTTCGTTTTCTGAGCTATCTTCATATTGAAAATCAAAAGTTAAAACGTGTCCACTATCGCTATAATTTTTTTGAAAATTTAAAGCGTATTGTATTGTTTTGTCTTCTTCAAACTCTGGATCTAATCTAACGGTTGTAGACAGCAAGTTTCGGTTTGTGTCAAATTGTTCTAATAGGTTGGTCGTGCTGTTTTCATCATCACTATCTCTGTACAAAACAGATGTTGTTAATGAAGCAGAATCGTTTACATACCATTCTACACCAAAATTAGTAGTAAGTCCTTTTCTAATACGATCAAAAGTATTTGTTTCGTCTAAAAAATTTCCAGTTGATTTGTATTGTGTTGATGTAAACGAGTTTCCTGGAGCTTCTCTATAGCTGTAACCAGTAGTATTAAAGATATTAATATCTCCAGTTCTGTAATTTATGTTTCCATTAATTCCTGCTGAAGGATTGTAACCAACATTAGTTGTGATGGCACCATTTAATCCTTCTAACTTACTTCTTTTTAATATGATATTAAGTATACCTGCTGTTCCTTCGGATTCATATCTAGCAGAAGGCGAAGTAATAACTTCAACTTTTTCAATAGATTCAGCTGGTAATTGTCTTAATGCATCGGTAGAATTTAATCCAACTAATCCTGATGGCTTACCGTTAATAAGGATACGTACGTTATCATTTCCGCGTAAAGCAACATTACCTTCAACATCAACAGATACTGATGGTACGTTGTCTAAAACATCACTTACAGTTCCACCACGTACAGTTAAATCTTTTCCTACGTTGTATATTTTTTTATCCAGTCTAATTTCAACTGTTGTCTTTTCAGCAATAATTTCAATTTCATCTAAAGCTTCAGCATCAATAGATAAGTATTGCGTTTTAAAGGTTTGATTATCTGTTATGGATTTGTTTGGTAAAACTTCGGTTTTAAAACCAATATACTCAAAACTAACATTGTAGGTTCCTGATTTAATTTCGATTGAATAATTACCAGAAGCATCAGTAATACCTCCAGAAAGATCTGCAGGATTAGTTGTGTTTTTAAATACTACAGTGGCATACTCTAAAGGTGCATTGGTATCTTTTTCAAGTATTTTTCCTTTAATGGTTACCATTTTTTGATCATTATTTTGTGCCAACGCAAGATTCAGGCATAAAATTAATACGCAAAATGAAATAATTTTTTTAGTCATAAGTTTGGTTTTCTTAGTATGACCGCAAAAATACCGATAGGTTTAAGTAGGTTTGGTTAAAGGTTTGTTAAATAAAAAACGAGTAATTATAGCGTTGCTTTTTGCTGCGGAATGATATCAAAAATACGTTTTGCAGGTTTGCCTATTACAGCTTTTTCGCCATTTATGACTATTGGTCTTTCAATAAGGTCTTGATACTCAATCATTATATCTATCAAGCTGTCATCATTAAACAGGTGACCATCATCTTCTAAATGTTTAAAGTTTTCTACCCAAATTTTACTTTCTTTTCTAATAAGCTCTTCAGGTTTAATGTTAAGTATGTTAATTATTTTAACAAGTTTAATTTTATCTAATGGCTTATCTTGATATTTTATGACCTCGTGATCGTGTTTATGTGTTTCAAGTATTTTTAAGCAAGCGTTTGAGTCTGAAGACTCAGGATTGTGATATATTACTATCATTGGTTTAAGGGAAATTTTGGTTGCTATTAATAATTATATACTATAAAATGCTAGAGATTAACTCTGTTGGTCGACCTATAACAGCTTTGTCGTTATTAGTAACGATTGGTCTTTCAATTAATTTAGGGTTATTAATTAAAGCCTCTATTACTTGGGCATCTGTTAAGGTTTTGTTTTTGTAGTTTTCTTTCCAAATAGCTTCGTTTTTTCTCACTAAATCTATTGGTTTTATTTTTAGAAGCGATAAGATTTCCTTTAATTCTTTTTCTGTTAAAGGGGTTTCTAGGTACTTAATAACTTCAAATTTTTTATTAGAATCTTCTAATAATTGTAACCCTTGTCTAGATTTACTACATCTTGGATTATGATAAATTTTAATCATTTTTAAAGGTTTTCGTTATCTACTTCTTGTTGTCCCATCATCATTAAATAGGCTTTTAAAAAGGGCTCGATGTTACCATCTAAAACAGCGTCAACATTACCTGTTTCGTGACCACTTCTAACATCTTTTATTAATTTGTAAGGATGTAACACGTAATTACGGATTTGACTTCCCCATTCAATTTTCATTTTACCAGCTTCAATATCTTCGCGTTGTGCTAATTGTTTTTGTAATTCAATTTCATACAATTGCGATTTTAGCATTTGCATAGCTCTAGACCTATTATCGTGTTGTGATCTAGTCTCTGAGCAAGAAATTTGTATGCCAGAGGGTTTGTGCGTTAATTGTACTTTGGTTTCAACCTTATTAACGTTCTGTCCACCTGCACCACTTGATCTTGCAGTTGTAATTTCTATATCTGCTGGATTTATTTCAATTTCAATAGTATCATCAACTAAAGGATATACATAAACTGAAGCAAAACTAGTATGTCGTTTTGCATTACTATCAAAAGGAGATATGCGCACCAATCTGTGCACTCCATTTTCACCTTTTAACCATCCAAAAGCATGGTCTCCTTCAATCTCAAGGGTAACTGTTTTTATTCCAGCAACATCACCTTCTTGAAAATTTAGTTCTTTTACTTTAAAACCATTTTTTTCGGCATACATTAAATACATACGCATTAACATATTAGCCCAATCGCAACTTTCTGTTCCTCCAGCTCCAGCTGTAATTTGTAATACAGCACTTAGACTGTCACCTTCTTCAGATAACATGTTTCTAAATTCTAAATCTTCAATTAAAGTTAGTGCTTTGGTATATCGATCTTCTACATCTGCCAATGTAGCTTCGTTTTCTTTAAAAAATTCAAAAATAACTTCTAAATCTTCAATTAAAACTTTTGATTGGTTGTAATCATTGATCCACTTTTTCTTTTCTCGGATGGATTTCATTACCAATTCTGCACTTTTAGAATCGTTCCAAAAACTGGGATCAAAAGTTTGCTCTTCTTCATTTTGAAGCGCAATTAGCTTAGCATCAATGTCAAAGATATTGCCTTAACGATGTCAGGCGAGTATTAAGATCTTTTATATTCTCTAAAGTGATCATATATTAATTTTGGTTTACAACAAAAATAGAATTATTACTAACATTTAAAAATATTTGCCAACAATTTTTAATAGTTTTATACTGTAATAATATATTTAATATGACTATAGATTTAAGAAGCGATACAGTAACTAAACCTAGTCCAGAAATGTTGGAAGCAATGTTGTCTGCACAAGTAGGAGATGACGTATATAAGGAAGATGAAACCATAAATGCTCTTGAGCATAAAATTGCTAAGTTATTTGGCAAGTCTCATGCCTTATTTTTTCCTAGTGGTACTATGGCTAATCAAACAGCCATTAAATTACATACTAATCCAGGCGACCAAGTTATTTGCGATAAGTATGCACATATTTATAATTATGAAGGTGGAGGAGCCTCTTTTAATAGTGGTGTATCTTGTAATTTGTTAGATGGTACACAAGGTATGTTTACTGCAAAACAAGTGATTGAAGCCATTAATCCTCCCGATTTTTACCATAGTCCGTTAACAACTTTAGTCGAAATTGAAAACACCACAAATAAAGGAGGAGGAGCCTGTTGGGATTTTAATGAAATATTAAAAATCAAACAAGTCTGTAAGAATCATAATTTAGGTTTTCATCTTGATGGAGCAAGGCTTTGGAATGCCTTAGTTGCTAAAAACGAAACGACTTTACAATATGGAGAAGCATTTGATACTATTTCGATTTGTTTAAGTAAAGGTTTAGGGTGTCCAATAGGATCTGTTTTAGTTGGAGATGAAACTATAATGAGCAATGCAATTAGAATTAGAAAAATTTTAGGTGGTGGAATGAGACAAGGTGGTTTTTTAGCAGCAGCAGGATTATATGCTCTAGAAAATAATATTAATAGATTAGCTGAAGACCATAAAAAAGCAATTGAATTAGAAGTTGCATTAACCAAATCTTCATTTGTTAAAAAGGTAGAACCTGTTGAAACAAACATTGTAATTTTTGAGCTTAATGATAAATATTCAGAAAAAATATTTTTGGAAGCACTTTCTGACAAAAATATTAAGATAATTGGAATGGGAAGCAATAAGTTAAGATTGGTAACGCATTTAAATTATGATGATAATCAGCACGATAGAGTGTTAGAAGTGATAAGTAAATTGTAAAATTTATTTTTTAGTAATTTTTTTTGATTTAATATATGTTAAAAAACAATTGTTGTTTAACGCTTTTATTTACTCTTTGGCGAATTTTAACTAAATATTAAGAATTAAAAGTAATAATAGTTTGATATGTATTTTTTTTGCTTGAAATTAGTGAACAGTCGTTAAGTGAACAGTCGTTATTAGTTCGGCTATATATTTATCAAATAACCATTTAAATTATTAAAAATGAAAAAAGTATTACTAACATTTTTATCTTTTGTAGTCTGCACCATTGCATTCGCACAAGATTTACCAACAAATCCTGAACCAGGAAAATGTTACAAACGTTGTGTGACTCCAGATGTATGGGTTAACCAAGATGTAACAGTGCAAGTTGCTCCTGCGTACAAGAAGCTAAAAGTTGTTCCTGCTCAATACAGAACAGAGAATGAGGAGTTTGTTGTACAGTCTGCAGGACAAGAATTATCTGTAGTACCTGCACAATACGAAACTCAATCTTTTGAAGTAGTGACGCAAGAAGCTTCTCAGAGATTAGAGAAAGTTGCTGGATCTACAGATACTACTACAGAAGAGATGATGACTCAACCAGGTTATCAAGAATTATCAGTAGTACCTGCAAAATATGCTACAGAGAATTTTCAAATCGTATCTAATGATGCTGCACAATCTTTATCAGTTATTCCAGCTAAGCTAGGATCTGAAAGTTTTGAAGTTGTTGTTCAAGAAGCTAGTCAACGTTTAGAAGTTGTACCAGCTCAATATGAAACAAGAACAGAAACTGTAGTTGTACAAGCTGCTTACACTAAGTTAGAAACTGTACCAGCACAATACGAAACAAGAACAGAAACTGTTGTTGTAAATTCTGGAGGTCAACGTTTAGAAGTTGTTCCAGCTAAATGGACAACTGAAAATGTTGAAGTTGTTGTACAACCTGCATCTTCTAGAGTAGAGATAGTTCCTGCTCAATATGGATCTGAAAGTTTTGAAGTTGTAGTACAAAATGCTAGCCAACGTTTAGAAGTTATACCTGCAAAATGGGGAACTGAAACATTATCTTATAAGAAACAACAATTTGGTTCTACTTTAACTGTAGTACCTGCTAAGTTTACTTCTGGTTACCAAACTATCGAAGTTAAGCCTGCAACTGCTAAATGGGGAATGAGTGATACTCCAGCTGTTGATTGTCAATCAAACGATCCTAACGATTGTAGATACTGGTGTTATAAAAACATACCTGCTCAAAACATTACAGTTAACACTACAGAGTTAGCTAATGATGCTCAAGTTATTACTAAGCCAGGATGTGATCAAGGTGAGAACAATGCTGAAGATTGTGGTATGGGTACTTACACTAGACGTGTAGTTCAAACGCCTGCAACAACAAGAGTTATTGATATTCCTGCTGTAACTAAAACAGTTAAAAAGACTGTAATGACAACACCTCCTACAACAAGAGTTATTGATATTCCTGCTATTACTAAAACAATCAAAAAAACAGTTTTAGTATCTCCAGCAACTACAAGAGTTATTGATATTCCTGCTGTAACTAAAGAAGTTAAGAGAACTGTAATGGTAACTCCTCCAACTTCAAAAGTTATTACTATACCTGCTGTAACTAATGAAGTTAAGAGAACAGTAATGGTAACACCTCCAACAACAAGAGTTATTGAAATTCCTGCTGTAACTAAAACAATGAAGCGTACTGTGGTTTTAGAACCAGCTACAACAAGAGTAACAGCTATTCCAGAAGTTACTGCTACTATGAAGCGTACAGTAATGGCTACACCTCCAACAACAAGAGCGACAGATGTACCAGCAAAAATGACTACAATCAGAAAAACTGTTATAACTCCAGAATCTACAAGAGTTGTTGATATTCCTTCAACATCTACTACAATGAAGCGTACAGTAATGGTAACACCTCCAACAACAAGAGTTATTGAAGTGCCTCAAAAAACTGCTACGTACAAGAAAACGGTTTTAGCTAGCGATGCTAGAGTAGAAGAAGTAACTGTTCCTGCGGTTAACAAAACTGTAACTAAAGAAGTACTACAAACTAAAGGTGGATTAACATCTTGGGCAGAAGTAGATTGTAAGTTAGTAGCTTATAATGATCTTAATGTAAACTGGGAATTAGGTTCTGCTACTTTAACAGCAGCTTCAAAAAGAGAAATCGATGCTAAATTATTACCAGTTTTACAAAATGGTGTATCAGTAGAGATTGCTTCTCATACAGATTCAAGAGGTTCGAAAGAGTCTAACAGATCTTTATCAGAAAGAAGAGCTCAAGCTGTAACTAACTACTTAATCTCTAAAGGAATCAATTCTTCAAGAATTGTATCAAATGGATTTGGTGAAACTAGATTAACTAACAGATGTTCTGATGGTGTATCTTGTACAGAAAGAGAGCATTTAGCAAACAGACGTACTCAATTTAGAGTTATCGATGCTGAATAATATTTAGTAAATACTTTTCATAAATAAAAAAAAGGAAGCCAATTTGGCTTCCTTTTTTACTTTGTATAAAATAAATTATTTAAACATATCCATTCCTGGAATGTTAGGCATTCCGTCTTTAGCGACAGCAGCAACTTCAGCTTCATTTACATTAGTAGCTTTAATTATAGCTTTATTAAGTACTAAAATTAAATAATCTTCCAATTGTTCTTTATCTTCTAATAAAGCATCATCAATTGTAATAGATTTAATTTCGCGATTGGCAGTCAATGTTACTTTAAGTAAATCGTCTGTACTTTTTTCGTCAATTAAAACGGTATCCATCCTTTTTTTTGTAGCCTCTACTTTTTCTTGGGTTTCTTTTAATTTACCCATTAAATCTCCAAACATTTTATTTGATTTTAAAGTTAATCCTGCAAATTTATTAATTATAAGTAAATATTAAGTGCAATTAAATATCAATAAAGTATAATTCAAACTAATTTTAAGTTTTACATTTGTGCTCTTCAGAAAAATAAGATTTAAAATGATGAAAGTTAGCACTAACGTTTCTGCACCTATTGCAAAAAAAATAGAAAAAAAGCTTAGTATACATAATGATGTCAGAGTAGATAATTACTTTTGGTTAAACCAAAGAGAGGACCAAGAGGTTTTAGATTATCTAAATGCTGAAAATACTTATACTGAATCTGTTTTAAAACATACAGAAACTTTTCAAAAGTCTTTATTTGAAGAGATGAAGTCAAGAGTTAAGGAAGATGACCAAAGTGTACCTTACAAATTAAATGGGTATTGGTATATAACTAGATACGAAATTGGAAAGGATTACCCAATTTACACTAGAAAAAAAGATAATCTTGACGCTGAAGAAGAAATTCTTTTTGATTGTAATAAAATGGCTAAAGGCTATAGCTATTTTAAATTAGGTGGTATCTCAATTAGTCCAGATAATACATTAGTAAGCTATTCTATTGATACTGTTAGCAGACGACAATACACATTGTTTATTAAAAACTTAGTTACAAATGAAGTTTTTGAGGATAAAATAGAAAATACCACAGGAAGCTCAACTTGGGCTAATGATAACAAAACACTGTTTTATTCTAAAAAAGACGAAGTTACTTTACGATCGGATAAAATATATAAGCATAAACTAGGTCAAAATAGTGTTGATGACACTGTCGTTTTTCATGAAGAGGATGACACCTTTAATACATTTGTGTATAAAACCAAGTCTAAAAAGTATTTAGTAATTGGAAGTTCAAGTACGCAAACAACCGAATATAGATTTTTAGATGCCAATACACCTGATGGTGAATTTAAAATTTTTCAAGAGCGCGAAAGAAACCTTGAATATTCAATAGCTCACTATCAAGATAATTTTTACATCATTACAAATAAGGATGAAGCAACCAATTTTAAACTTCAAAAAGTAGCCGAAACCAATACAGATAAGGCTAATTGGGAGGATGTTATTCCGCATCGTAAAGATGTATTATTAGAAGATATTGAGATTTTTAAAGATTATTTAATTGTAAACGAACGTGAAAATGGTTTAAATCAATTAAGAATTATTAGTTGGGATGGTAAAGAAGACTATTATTTAGATTTTGAAAGTGAAACCTACACAGCAGACATAGGTAATAATCCAGATTTTGATAGCAACTATTTAAGATACTCTTTTAATTCTTTAACAACACCAAGCTCGATAATCGATTATGATTTAAAGACTAAAACAAAAACGGTAAAAAAAGAGCAGCAAGTATTAGATGATTCATTTAATAAAGACAATTATATATCACAAAGGGTTTGGGCAACAGCTAAAGATGGCGTAAAAATACCAATGTCTGTAGTGTATAGAAAAGGAACAAAACTTGACGGAAATAGTCCGTTATTACAATATGCATATGGCTCATATGGAGCAACAATAGACCCTTATTTTTCTTCAATACGACTTAGCTTGTTAGACAGAGGTTTTATCTATGTAATTGCTCATATTAGAGGTAGCGAATATTTAGGTCGTCCTTGGTATGAAGACGGAAAACTAAAATCCAAATTAAATACATTTACAGATTTTATAGATTGTTCTAAATTTTTAATTGAAAACAAATATACCTCTATTCAACACCTTTATGCAATGGGTGGAAGTGCAGGAGGATTATTAATGGGAGCAATAATTAATATGAATCCAGAATTATACAATGGTGTTATTGCTGCAGTACCTTTTGTAGATGTTGTAACGACTATGTTAGATGATAGTATACCACTAACTACAGGAGAATATGACGAATGGGGAAATCCAAATGAAGAAGATTATTACAATTACATGAAGTCATATTCGCCATATGATAATGTAACACCTCAAGCATATCCAAATATGTTAGTCACTACAGGTTTGCACGATTCGCAAGTGCAATATTGGGAACCTGCAAAATGGGTAGCTAAATTAAGAGACTGTAAATTAGATAAAAATATTTTACTACTTAAAACAGACATGGATGCAGGACATGGTGGAGCTTCTGGACGTTTTGAAGCATTAAAGGAAGTCGCTTTAGAATATGTATTTTTATTCGAATTGGAAGGAATCAATAAATAATCAAAAAAAATGCTTATTTTTGCGAGGTTTTGAGTTTCAAAACTCAAAATAAGTAGCTTTTAAATAGCATTTATGGAACAAAATAAACAAGTTTTTGATAGTGTATTAGACCTAATAGGTAATACACCAATGATAAAACTAAAAAAAATTACTTCAGGTTTTAAAGGGAATTATCTAGCAAAGGTTGAAGCCTTTAATCCAGGTCATTCATCAAAAGATAGAATCGCTTTATACATATTAGAGCAAGCAGAAAAGCAAGGTATACTTAAACCAGGAGACACAATAATTGAAACTACATCAGGTAATACAGGATTTAGTATTGCAATGGTTAGTGTAATTAAAGGTTATGATTGTATCTTGGCAGTTAGTTCAAAATCTTCAGCAGATAAGATTGACATGTTAAAAAACATGGGAGCTAAAGTATATGTTTGTCCAGCAAACGTTAGTGCAGATGATCCAAGAAGTTATTATCAAGTAGCAAAACGATTACACGAAGAAATTAAAGGATCTGTTTATATTAATCAATACTTTAATCAACTAAATATTGATGCACATTACAATTCTACTGGACCAGAAATATGGAACCAGACAGAAGGTAAAATAACGCATTTAGTTGCATGTAGTGGTACAGGAGGAACAATTTCTGGAACAGCTAAGTATTTAAAAGAGCAAAATCCAAACATTAAGGTTATTGGTGTTGATGCTTATGGTTCGGTATTAAAAAAATATCACGAAACTAGAGAGTTTGACGATAAAGAAATTTATCCATACAGAATTGAAGGTTTAGGAAAAAATTTAATTCCTACTGCGACAGATTTTGACACAATAGATGAGTTTATTAAGGTCACAGATGAAGAAAGCGCACATACTGCTAGAGAGTTAGCACAAACCGAAGGGTTGTTTGTTGGCTACACATCTGGTGCTGCAATGCAAGCCTTAAAACAACTTAATGAATCTAACACATTTAAGGATACAGATAATGTTGTTGTTATTTTTCCTGACCATGGTTCTAGATACATGAGTAAGATTTACAGTGACAAATGGATGAGTGATCAAGGCTTTTTTGATAGTAAAAATGAAGAGGCTGCGCAAAGCATTCAATATATTAAGTAAATAATTAAATAATAGACAGATTAGTTAATCTTAGTTGTATTAAGATTAACTTTTTTTGTTAATAATACATAGGTTATTTGTTATGCACGTATAATAAAAATGCATAATTTTGTAGCATCTAACTAAATTTTAATAGCTTAAGCTAATATATCTAACAATAGTAGCTTAAAAATCGCGTTTTACAATGAAAGATTTATTTGAAAAAATATACAAAGATAAAGGACCACTAGGTAAATGGGCTGCACAAGCAGAAGGTTACTTTGTGTTTCCTAAATTGGAAGGTGAAATTTCTAATCGTATGAAATTTCAAGGAAAAGATGTAATTACATGGAGTATCAATGACTACTTAGGTCTTGCTAACCATCCTGAAGTCCGTAAGGTTGATGCAGAAGCTGCAGCACAATACGGATCTGCTTATCCAATGGGAGCACGTATGATGTCTGGTCACACAGATTTACACGAGCAACTACAAAACGAGCTTGCTGAGTTTGTACATAAAGAAGCAGCTTACTTATTAAACTTTGGTTACCAAGGTATGGTGTCTACCGTAGATGCCTTAGTTGGTAAAGACGATATTATTGTGTATGATGTGGATGCACATGCTTGTATAATTGATGGTGTAAGATTACACCACGGAAAACGATTTACTTATAAGCATAACGATATTGAAAGTTTAGAGAAAAACTTAGGTCGTGCTACTAAAATGGCAGAACAAACTGGAGGAGGAATCTTAGTGATCTCTGAAGGTGTATTTGGTATGAGAGGTGAGCAAGGACGTTTAAAAGAAATTGTTGCTTTAAAGAAAAAATATAACTTTAGACTGTTTGTAGATGATGCACATGGTTTTGGTACCTTAGGTAAAACTGGTGCTGGAGCAGGAGAAGAGCAAGGTGTACAAGATGATATTGATGTGTATTTTGCAACTTTTGCTAAGTCTTTAGCTAGTACAGGTGCATTTATTGCTGCTGATCAAGAAATTATTGACTATTTAAAATATAATTTACGTTCGCAAATGTTTGCTAAATCATTGCAAATGCAATTGGTTGTAGGTGCATTAAAGCGTTTAGATATGTTGCGCACAATGCCTGAGTTAAAAGAAAACTTATGGAAAATTGTAGATGCGTTACAATCTGGACTTAAAGACAGAGGTTTTGATATTGGTACAACACAAAGTTGTGTAACTCCAGTATATTTAAATGGAAGTATTCCAGAAGCTATGGCTTTAGTTAGAGATTTAAGAGAAAACTATGGTATTTTCTGTTCTATTGTTGTGTATCCAGTAATTCCAAAAGGATTAATACTTTTACGTATGATTCCTACTGCAACGCATACATTACAAGATGTGACTGAAACTTTAGATGCTTTTGATGCTATTAGAGAACGTTTAGAAAACGGTACTTACAAGCGTATGTCTGCTGCTTTAATGAAAGCAATGGGAGAGTAACAAAAATAAAATTTAGTTAAAAATCCGATTCATTTGAATCGGATTTTTTTGTTTTAATAATCAGATGTTTCATTATATAATTCATCTTTGATTAAATATAGTTATTTCTTAAAGGTTATGATTAAGGCTTAGAGAGTATAGCTTAAAATAATTATTAAAAAAAAAGAGCTTCTATAGTATTAGTAAGCTCTTGATGATTTATAATTCTTTTTTAAAAGTACAACGTCTTATATATACCTCTGGATCAAAGTGTTTCCAAATTTTATGTATAGCTTCGTTATCCTCTAATTCAGGTGTTCTATAACAGGTTTGTATTCCTCTTTCAGTAAACGTGTTGTAATATTCGTTAAAAATAACAGCATGTACACCTTTATTTTGATACTCAGGATGGACACCTATCAAGTAAAACATAACGTCTTTGCTTTCTTTTTTAGCTTTTAATAATTTTAAAAATCCAAATGGTAATAATTTACCTTTCATTTGTTGTAATGCATCCGCAAATCTAGGCATAACTACAGCAAATGCTACCAATTTGTTGTCTTTGTCAATAACAAATTTGATATATTCTGGATTAATAAAACTTATAAACTTCTTTTTAAAATATTCTTTTTGAATATCTGTAATCGCAACAAATGAAGATAGTGAGGCGTAGCTTTCATTAAATAAATCAAACATTTGATCTGCATAAGGCATGACTTCGGATGTTTTTTTTAAGTCTAAAGCTTTAAGCTGATAGCGTCTTTTTATTAATTCTTGTGCTTTGTAGAAAAATTCGGGTTTTACGTTTTTAAAAGGAAAACGACTTTCAGAATATTTTTTCTCAACAGAAAAACCATGTGACTGATAATGGTTGACATAGTAGGCGTGATTATACCAAGTAATCATGTTACCTATCGCATCAAATCCTTCTGTAATAACTCCAACTTTATCTAAGTTAGAAAAACCTACAGGACCTTCCGTATAGTTTAGCTTATTTGCATGACCAATGGTGTAAACCTCTTGTAAAAGCGCCTTACTAACATCTAGATCGTCAATAAAATCAAACCAACCAAAACGCATTTTTTTTATGTTTTGGTCTTTTACTTCTAGCCAATTTATAATTGCAGCGATACGACCAACTACTTTATTGTCTTTATAGGCTAAAAACAGTGTTGCTTCGGCATCATTAAAAATAGGGTTTTTCTTTGCATTAAATGTTGCTAATTCTTGACTAATAATAGGTGGAACCCAATATCTAGAGTCTTTGTATATTTCAAAGGGAAATTTAACAAACGCTTTATAATCTGCTTTTGATACTACTTTTTTGGTTGTAATCATATAAAAAAGAAAGGGTTAGTTTTCGTCATCAAAATCAATCTCTTGAGTTTCTTTTTTTCGTTTACCTGAATCTTCTGGTGTGTCAGAATCATTATCTTTTTTATTCTTATTTTTCTTTCTATTCGCTTTTCTTTCGTATTCTTCAAGTACATCAGTACCATTATCTATATCAGCTTCAGGATCTTTATGGAAATCTAAACGATAAGATGCGCCAAAGTTAAAGCTAAAAACCGAAGGTGTGTCCTTTGTGTTAAAAGTAATTGCAGTATCTAACTGAAAATCCTTACTCCATAAATATGCTCCACCAAATCTAAATAAATTGTCTGCATAATAATCACTTTTTATGCCTTGAGTTTCTCCAAATAAAACCCATTGGTCAGTAATGGACTTGGTTAAAGTAACTATGTATTGAAAATCTGAAAAATCCGACCCAATCCTGTCCTTGGCAAAATTCATAACTAAAACCCAACCACTATTAAAGTTGTTTTGTGTTGCAACCATTACTTTAGGTGTAAAACCTCCTTCGTAATTTGGGCTTGAAAACGGATTACTATAAGGCACATAAACATTATCTTTAGCATCATAGTTTACACCAGCATATACAGCTACAGCTGGAATTAAATTACTCCATTTAAATTTTTTGTTAGCATGATAGCTGTAAATATTAGGTTTCTCCTCACCACGTTTTTTATATGGATCGTACACTAAGTATTTTGCACCTAATGTTAAATATTTAAAATTTGCACGATCAGTTTCTAATGGAAATAAGGTAGATCGATTATCTGTAAATGTATCATTTTGGTAAGTACCTTCTATATTTAATTCTAGTTCTTCCCATACTAAACCATAACGCGCTGCAAAGTCAATACCAAAACCTGAAGCTTCATTTTTTAATGGTGTGTGCTCTTCTTTAAGAATGTAAGGTCCAACCTCAAGCTGAGCCACATTTTTTCCGACTGCAAAAGCACTTCTAGATACACCTGGTCTGTTAGAGTTGATTACTTCAGTATATTGGGCATTAGCAGTAAAACTTGCTAATAAGAGAATATACGTTACAATTAATTTTGGGTTAAGCATATGTTTTTGTTTAAAGTCAAATATAAGATTTTATATTTTTTTTAAGTATTTAAAACTCAATTTAAAACTGAAGAATTGTATTTTTGTTAAAGTATTGATAATTTAACTTTTATTTCAACATGGCTTTATTAAGAACCATACTTATAATAGCATTAATTTACTACGGATTAAAAATCTTATCTCGTTTGTTTGCACCTGCATTATTTAAATATGCAGCTAAAAAAGCAACCGAGCGTTTTGGAGGTGCGTTTAACCAACAAAGACAAGAGCCAGCTCAAAAAGAAGGCGAGATAACTATAGATAAAATGCCTAATAATAAATCTTCAAATAAAAATGTAGGAGAGTATGTAGATTACGAAGAAATTGAGTAATTTTCAACCTCATACTTTTTAAAACTTTTTATGCAATTTTCTTTTAAAAAAATCTTACCTCATCTTTTAGTTTTGGTAGGATTTATTGTTTGCTCTTTAGCCTATTTTAGTCCTGTTTTACAAGGAAAAGTCATTTACCAAAGTGATATTGTTCACTACACAGGAATGGCAAAACAACAAAAGGATTTTAAAACTAATTCTGGAGAAGAAACCTATTGGACTAATAGTGCATTTGGAGGTATGCCAACCTACCAATTAGGAGCAAAATACCCACACAATTATATTAAAAAGTTAGACCTGTCGTTGCGTTTTTTACCACGACCAGCTGATTACTTATTTCTTTATTTTGCTGGATTTTATATACTGCTTTTGGTTTTAAAAGTGGATTGGAAATTGGCAGGATTAGGTGCTTTGGCATTTGGTTTTTCTACCTATTTAATCATAATTTTGGGTGTAGGACATAATAGCAAAGCACATGCAATAGCTTATATGCCATTAGTTTTAAGTGGTATTATACTAACGTTTAGAGGTAAGTATGTTTACGGTTTTATCTTGACAGCCATAGCTATGGGATTAGAGTTGGTGGCTAACCATTACCAAATGACTTACTATTTAATGTTGTTAGTCTTAGTTTTAGGTGTCGCTTATTTGGTAGATGCTTATCGTAAAAATATGTTGCCTCACTTTTTTAAAGCTGTAGGTGTGTTATTTGCTGCAGTAATCTTGGCAATAGGTTTAAATGCAACTAATATTTTAGCTACACAAGATTATGTTAAGGAGAGTACACGTGGTAAAAGCGAGTTAACTATCAATGCCAATGGGTCTAAAAGAGAAAACACAAACGGTTTAAGTAAAGAATATATCACAGAATATAGTTATGGTAAACTAGAAACTTTTAACCTATTTGTACCTAGATTTTTAGGTGGTGGAAGCGGAGAAGATGTAGGCGAAGATTCTGCAGTGTATAAATACATTGTTGATCAAGGTGTGCCACCAGCAGACGCTAGAGAATATACTAAAGGTCTACCAACATATTGGGGAAGCCAAACCATAGTAGAAGCACCAGCTTATGTTGGAGCAGTTGTAATATTTTTATTTGTGTTAGGCTTGTTTTTAGTTAAAGGTCGTTTAAAATGGTGGTTATTAGGAGGAACTATACTGTCTTTATTATTGTCTTATGGTAAAAATCTAGAATTCTTAACAGATTTATTTATTAACTATGTACCATTATATAATAAGTTTAGAGCTGTCAGCTCAATACAAGTAATTTTAGAATTATGTATTCCTGTTTTAGCTGTTTTTGCTCTAGTTAGGTTGTTTAATGATGTTGTTAAAACCGAAGAAAAACTTAAGGCTTTAAAAAACACAGTAATTATTACAGCAGGTTTAGCAATCCTATTTTTATTAGGAAAAGCTGTTGGAATAATCGATTTTGTTGGAGGTATTGATGGTCGTATTAGAGAAGGTAATGGACAAGCATTTTTGGATGCTTTAAGAGAAGATAGAGCTAGCTTTTTTACACAAGATACGCTTAGAACATTGTTGTTTGTTCTATTAGCAGCAGGTGTTATCTATTTCTTTTTGAAAAAGAAACTTAACGAAACTAAGGTTATAGTCATTCTTGGATTATTAATTATAATAGATTTAGTTAGCGTAGATAAACGTTACGTTAATAACGAAGATTTTGTATCTAAGTTACAAATGGAGCGTCCTTATCAAGCCAATAAAGCAGATTTAGAGATACTTAAGGATAATACTAATTATCGCGTGTATGACTTAACGTCTGGAGGAGCTAAAACTAGCTATTTTCATAATGCTTTAGGTGGTTATCATGCTGCAAAACCAAAACGATATCAAGATTTATACGAATTTTATATCTCTAAAAACAATATTAATGTATTAAGTATGCTTAACGCGAAATACATAATTGGTCAAGGAGAAGATGGTAGTCCGTTTCCGTTTGTAAATAATGACGCTAATGGTAATGCTTGGTTTGTAGAAAACACTGAAAAAGTAAGTTCTGCTGATGCAGAAATTTTGGCTCTAGACACATTAGATACTAAAAAAACAGCTATTTATTCTGAAGGTGTTTCTGATAAAACTAATCTTCCTAAAACTTTAGTTGTGGACTCTTTAGCTTCAATAAAAACTTTAGATTACAAGCCTAACTATATTAAATATCAGTCGGATAATGTAAATGATGGTTTTGCTGTGTTTTCAGAAATGTATTATGGTTCTGGATGGAATGCTTATATTGATGGTGTGTTAAAACCACATGCTAAAGTAAACTATGCGTTAAGAGGTTTAGAAGTACCAAAGGGTAGACATATTATTGAATTTAAGTTTGAACCTGATGTTGTTAAATCTGGTAGTACGATAGCGTTAGCTAGTTCTATTTTACTGGTATTATTAGTTCTTGGAGGTTTGATTTATGGTGTAAAAAGCATGAATAAGATTAGTGAGGAGTAATCACACGAGGCT